>NZ_AUGA01000033.1:0-110584 GCF_000426785.1 Bradyrhizobium sp. th-b2 | reverse complement strand
AATGGCGCTTCGGCCACATCCCGCGGCGGCACAGACGGCCCAATCTCGACCGGCACCAACGGCGCTACACTCGTTTCACCGTGCTTGCAAAGCTCTTTGCGCCACCTGAACAGCTGGCTCACATGAAGGCCGGCCATGCGAGCCACCTCGGAAACAGTGGCTCCGGGCTCGAACGATGCTGCAACTAGCCGTTCCTTCTCATCCTGTGACCACCGACGCCGCCGCTCGACCGATGTGATCACCTCTGCCCGCGAAATCGTCATAGCGCTTCTCCTAGGATTACCCCTAGGACCTGCAGCGCTCGCGTCCGTCAAACAAGGCGGCCCTCAATGGAGGGATACGGCTTTCGGACAGATGCGGCCAGATCATCAGGAGGCCGCCCACAGCGCTCCAGAACACGGCCTGTTCAATCGCGATGCGCCGACCATGCCGGCGGCGGTATGCGTTCAAATTGGCGGCGAACTTCACATGGCACCCGTTTCCGAGAGGAATTGCGTTCTCGAAAAGGGCTACCGCGGCGCAGTTAGTGGATTGTGCGGTCAGATGATCCGCATGATGTAGTTGCCAATGATCGTCGGCTGCACGATGCCGAATGCCTGACTTGAACCGCCCTGCGGCGAACCGGTGAACGAAGAAGCGGCCTGCGAAGCGGTGATGGTAGCGGCGCCAGGCGAGTTGAGGCCGAACTGACCACCGCCGGTGCTTGCCCCTCCGATATTGGCTGCCGCGTTGCCAGAGACTGTAATCGCACCATTCGCGACCGAACCGGCTGGCGTGTAAGGCGGCATGTTGGCCGTCGCGAGCGATCGAGTTTCGGAGCCGCCAGTGCCCCCGGGCGTGAGGAAATTCATTGTCGCGCCGGTCAACCGACCTTGGCCGGCATCTGGACCGGCCACAACGCGGCCTCGACAGTCGGGCAGATCAAAGGTCGTAGTCCCGTTGCCTGGACCATAGGTGGTGCCGAGGATCGAGAACAGCGTTGAGAATACCGTGCGACTGGGTTGCTGCGACCCATTCAAAAGCACAAACGAGCTGTTTGGGGCAACGCTCCCCCAATAGATTAAGCTGCCTCCGATCGGCACATTGTACGGATTGCCGAAGAAACCATGCAAATAGAACGCATTATCCGTGCTGTTGTAGACGGCCAGATATGGCGTACCTTGGAGAATGGTTCCGGCGGTAATGTCTACGCCAGGAGCAGAGCGCAACGCCGCTGCGCCCAGCCCATCTACGTTGAGCGTGCAAGATCCAGTGTTGGCGACGTGTGGCGAAAAGGCAATCATGGCGCCGCCAAGATGCGCGAGAGTATCAAAGCCCTGGTTGCTGGCGACGGCGTAAGCCGTCGACGTGCCAGTAGTGATAATCGCTCCGCTAATGTCGTCGCGATACTTCGCCGCCGCGGCCATCATCGCTCTTGTGCCGTCGTTCAAAGCGCTTGGCGCCATTCCTTCCGGAAAAGGACAGGTTGAGTCCGCCGTGGCGTTGTTCGCAGCGGTACGAGACCATTTCCAAAACGTCATTGCTTAGCACCCTCCATTGAGGGCACATTCGCCGAGCGCTACTAATCGTTTGTTCTTGGAAAAGAAAACGGCGGCTCGAAAGCCGCCGTTCCTGCATTGCCCGCCTCGCCTTACCAGGCCGCGCCGAGCCGGGCCGCACCATGCCCCGCCTGCCGCGCCATACCATGGGCCGCCCGGACGTGCCCCGCCTCGCCTTGCCAGCCTTACCGTGCCAACTCGTTTACGCTGCGGCCTGCTCTACCGCCGGCGGATGCACCGCTTCAAGCGCGACGGCGATCATCTCCACTGATTTTACGCCGAAACCGGCGTGGATCAGTGCTGCCTGGTAGCGGTTGAGCCACGACCGGAGCGCAGCCGCCGCCTGATTGCAATGCTCGGCCTGGTGTGTCGGATCATCCGGGTTGAAGCAGACATATCCGCCGCCATTGCTTCGGCCCGCGACCGGAGAAATCATCATCGGCGCCTCTATCGTGATCTTGATCGGCTTTCCACCGCTGACTTCTTCAACCTCGAACGTGATCCGCAGATCTTTGACGAAGGCGCGAGCCTGCCAGAGATTGTATTCCTTCGCCGCCTTGTCACCGTCCCATTCGAACCAGCCATGGGCCGGATGCGTCTCGCCGATCTCCCCGACCTCTTTGAGAAACAAGGCCGGATCATATTGGCCGTTGTGTCGCCGGGAAAAGTCCTCGACGATCTTCCGCCGCAATTCTTTCGTGAATTTTGACACTCGTAATTCCTGTTGATGTTGAAGCACACTATCGCGCCGGCCGTGACCCGCCTTGCCTGACCGTACCCCGCCAATCCTGGACAGCCGTGCCAAACTCTGCCTACGCAGCTCGCCTCTGCACCTCCGCAAAGAAATGCGCCATCAGATCCTCGGTGTCTCGATCAGCGTATTCGGGATCGGCGAGCGCAGCCTCTTGTGAGGCGCGGCCATGATTTTCGACAAGATCGCTCCACTCTTCGTCGTCCTCACCCTCGCCGAGCACGCGGAATGATCCAAAGGCGCCCTTCCCTTTTTCTTGGCGGAAATCGCCGATGCCAACCAGGATGCCGGCATTGCAGAGCAGGCTCACCACGCCCTGCATGGATAGCTGCGGCACAATGAAGTTGATCTCAACCTCCGCACCCCATCGCGGCAGGTAGCAGCGAGTGCGGACGTCCGGCGTTCGGTTGATATCCGCGGATCGAACGATGTCCATTCTGAGCTGCGGGACGCCGTAGAGCGGAACGTGATCGCCGGGCATAAAAAGCAGCCGCTGTGCCGAACTCTTCGTCAGACCGGGCGTTTCGAGCGCGGCGGTTGCCATCGCCGCTTTGACCGCGACGACACGCAGGCCGAGGGCAGTCGGTCCGCCGGGCAAAATCTCGGCGCTGTCTCTGAATTCGGTCAGCGGATCATGCTTGATCGCGGCCCGATCGGCCTTCCCCTTCTTCTGACCGCCGGTAAGCAGTTGGAATTTTGCCTTGGAGGCCATTCGATTTTGGAACATCGGTGTTGAACCGATGATCCTAAGTTTGATCCGCGCGCGCTTGAGCGGCTGGATGGTGACTTCTGCAGTTTCTACTTTCTTGACCAATGTCATCTCCATCAGCGCTCGGTCCTGGCAGGCCCGAGCGCAAGGGTTCGCGTTAGCGAAACCGAGCGCTGATGAAGCTCTCGAATTTCGCGCTCCTCATCCGCCCTGCCAGAGGCGGAGTTTTCAACTGACGTGAGATGTGTAGGCCTGCGTTTCCTAATCTGCGAAATGACAACCGGCGGCATCCACAGGCCGCTAACAGAAATCAGGCTTCTACGAAGCTCATTTCTATCAGATCGCCCGACCATCGGCCGTGCGATGGGATGATCACGATGAAGCTCATCTGAAATCTGAGCCGGGACGTACACAACGTTGGTATCGTGCGCCTATCCTTCCGCGAGAGGAAGCTGCTACCCCCTAAACGAAAACGGCGCTAGCTTTAGGCCGTAGACATTAGGGCGAGCCGGCAAGAGGTTCGTAAGCTGCGGCACAGCCGTAAGCTGCGCGAGGTTCATTGCCGGCGCGCTGGCACCCGAGCCGGTGATTTGGACCGCAGGAGACGACGGTTGCGTGGGAGCCGCATCAGCGGACGCGCTCGCGCCAGCAGGGACCGCCGGCGCCGAGCTGGGCACAGCAGCCGCGGCCGGCCCTGCCATCGACATGGGCGCCGCGCCCTTCCCGCCCATCTTGCGATCCGCCCAGGCGGCGAGATCGCCGGCCGACATATTGGCGACAAACGGGTTTGCCTTGACCACCCCGGCGCCGAGCACCGCGCCGGCGGGCGTCGACGGATCGGCGCTCAAGATCCCGATAGCACCCTTTGGCCCGGCAAAATGCGCGAGGTATTGCGTTCCGGCCGTGACAGGAAGCCCGGCTCCCTTGAGTATCCCGCCGTTGTCCGCGGCGTATGCCGCCGTCATTTCGCGAGAGAGGGCTGGATCAGTCTTGAGCGCAAGCAATTCATCGCGTGAGCCGGTGAGGTCAGGTCGATGCTTCGCCAGCATGTCGAGCCAGGTAGCATCGATGAATTGACCGGGCCCAGAGGCCGACGAATTGGGGTTCTTGGCGTCAGCTTTGCCGCCGCTCTCCACCTGGAGGATTTGATCAACGAGGGCCATAGCGCCATCTATCGCGCGCCAGCGCTAACCGTTTGTGAGACGCAACTGGAACCATCAGTTCAATTATCTGTTGACACCCCACAAAGTGTATCTTATAAAATACACATGCCAGCAATTCGGGAAACCGATGAATTCTCTAGGTGGATCAGTAAGTTACGCGACAACGTAGCTAGAGCCAAGATCCTCGTTAGGGTCCAAAGGCTGGCTGACGGTAACCCGGGAGACGTCAAACCGGTCGGCGAAGGTGTCAGCGAAATGCGCATACATCACGGCGCCGGGTACAGGATCTATTACATCCAACGGGGCGAAGAACTGATCGTTCTTCTTTGCGGCGGCGACAAGGACACACAAGACGCGGACATAGCCGAAGCAAAGAAGATCGCGAGCGAGCTGGAGGATTGAGCGATGGCCAAGACTAGACCTTTCGATGCGGCTGAATATCTCGATAGCGCCGAGGCAATCGCCGCATACCTAAGCGAAGCTTTCTCCACTCACGATGCCGGCTTCATCACAGAAGCCATCGGCACCGTTGCTCGCGCCCGCGGCATGTCTGCCCTTGCCAAGGAAACCGGACTATCTCGCGAAAACCTCTACAAGGCGCTCAGCTCCGAAGGACATCCGGAATTTAGCACCGTAATGAAAGTTCTTGGGTCTCTCGGCGTGGAGCTTCATGCCGAACCCAAGGTCGCAAAGGTAGCGTGAGCTGGAGCGATCAATGCGCTGATCGGCCCGATTGGTTCGAGTTCGGATTACCGGTCAAGCGATATGTTATGTTTTGGCAGGTAAGTAGCTGATTTTACTCTTCGCCTCATCAATCGCGCGCTGAATGGCGACCGCCAGAACGCCGGCGCCTATTCCGCAAACCACGCGCATCGGACGATCAAAAAGGCCAGTCCGCACAAATCCTCTGGATGCTAAGTTGTATGACGCTGCTGTGGATAGACAGCTGCGCAAGAACTGGCATGATCCCGGACTATGCCCCGCCCTTTGATTTTGGTTTGCATCGTCGCCTTTGCCATCGCCATGGCCTGCGTCCGTTTAGTTGCCCACGGTATCGTCGACAACTTCGGAACCGTAGGCATATTTGCGGCGCTCGCTGTGTTGTTGTGTGCTGCTTATTTGTACGATGGACGTCACCGCGACCGCCCTTGATTAATCGTCGGCAACGAGCCCTGAGACAGCAGCCCCGCGCGCTGCTCAAACCGCGGATCAACCGCGGGCCGCGGCTGCTCGCCGAAAAACAACTCCGTTGCCTTGCGCGCCTGGTTGGCGTTCGCGATCTTGCTCAAGCCCTTGTCGACGCCGAGCGCCACAGCCGCGCCAGGAAGGCCGCCAGCGTTGAAGCCGAGCAGCGGTAACAGCGACGATCGCGCACCGTTGGCGATCCTTGCCAGCATCGGCGCCGTCCCTGACGGGTTCGTGGTACCCTTGACGGGGATCATCTGCTTATAGACAGCCGCAAGCTGTTTCATCAGCGCGCGTTCCTGGTCGGAATAGAGCACGCCGGCGAGCTGCGAGCCCGAGCCGTTCAAGAATTCGTGCAGCCGTTGCGAGAGCGCTTGCGCCTCGTACTGAATTTTCCCCTCGCCGGCGTTCGTGAGCTTTTCCCACACGCCTTGCCGCAGCGAAGTCCACCCTTCCGGCGAAAGCCGCTGTTTCAGCGCCGAGGCGATCAGCGGCGCGTTGACGCCGTTGCCCTTGCCGGTAGCGCCCATCAGATCGTTGACGATCTTGTTCGAGGACACCGCCGGCGCGCCGTCGGCGCCGCTGTAGCGCCGCAGTGCCGCAGCCGCCGGGCCGGTTTCTGGCTCAATCTTCGCACTGTTCGAGCGCAACCGTTCCGCATAGGCAGCGAGTGATTTCTGCTCACCGGGCGAAAACATCGTCTGAGCCAGCACATTGCTATTTGAACTGTGCAGAAACGCATCCATTCGAGCGGCGGCGTCCGCCGGGTCGCCCTGCGTCAACTCGCGAAAGGCCATCGTCTTGACCCGGCTCCAGCCTTCCGGCGAAAGCCGCTGTTTCAGCTCTTGCGCGGTCGCCGGCGCATTGACGCCCGTTCCGGCACCATTCGCGCCCATGAGATCGCGGAGGATCTTGTTCGCAGAAGGCGTCGGGCTCGCCTCGCCGGGCACCGTGGAGCGCAACCGTTCCGCATAGCCCGCCATGCCCGCGCGCTCGTCAGCACCGAACACGGTTTGCGCCAGGAGCCGGCCCTTTGTACCAGTCAGGAACTCGTCAATCCTCGCCGCCGCATTCTCAGGCTCGCCGGCCATCAGTTGCGCGAAAAGGCCCTGCTTATAGGTCGCGAACTCTTCCGAGTTGCGGCCGAAAATCCGCTCGATCCGCTGCGCGATTTGCACCGGCATTTGACCGCCGGGCACCGAGCCCGAACCATAGGCAAGCTTTACGATCGTGTCCGGCGTGGCCTTCGTATCGGAGAATTTCCCCAGAATTTTTTCGACGGCCGCGCCGACCTCATCACCGGCGCCGCGTTTCGCGAATTTCTGCTTGTAGTCCGCGAAGGCCGCGCGCGCCTCTTGCTGCATCTTCAAGACCGCCGGCCCGTCACCGGAGAACTTGCCTTCGGCGATCATCTTTTCTACCCGCGCCTCGAATTGGTCGCGGATATGCTCCAGCGCGTGAAGATCCGAGCCCGAGCCGCCGCCGAGCATCGCCCGGCGCGCATCGCCGTACAGCGTCGAAATCTGCTTTCGGACCTGTTCGACATCCCGCATAGTGAAGCCCGAGCCGGCTTGCGGCGCCGCCGCAGCTGGCGCCCGATCGCCCGGGAAGTCAGAGCCGCGCACCGCCGCGCGCGCCGCGTCCTCTTGCTCCAGACGGTGCAGGGCGCGCTCTACCGCGTCGTCGGCGCCCATGCCTTCATCAGCCATCAGGCGAATGGCGCGGCTCTTGACCTCCGGACCCAATTCGCCATGACCGGCCGCGGCCAGATCATCCTCGAGGCCGCGCATGTGCGCGTCAAATTCGTGCTGCTCGCGCTCCGAACGCGCGACGACCTCGCGCTTGCCGATGTGGCCCTCGAAACCGGCCGGATAGCGCTTTTGGCCGCGCATTTCCGCGTCTATCGCGTCGAGCAGATCGCTGACGGTTGAAGTCCCGTTGTGGTTGCCGCTCAGATAGCCGGCTTCCTCTGCCGCCTCGCGCGCGTAATCGAGCGGCCAGCCGCCTTGCCGAACCAGCTTGCGGCGCCCGACGCCCTCGACGTTGACCGTGTGGCCGTGGCCGCCGATCGCCTCAAGCTCAGCATCAGGCCCCAAGCCGCCCTTTGAGGCGATGAATTCGAGCAGGCTTTGCGCCTTTGGCGACTGCCGACCGCCGGGAATGTCGTTCCGCCAGTCGACGCCGGTAATTGACGTCAATCCGTCTGGGAGCTGCGTCATAATCGGAACGTCCGCCGAGGCTTTCTGCCGATCGTAAGCCGCGGCGACGTCATCACCGAATTTCGCGCGAATGTCCGCGACGTCCTGCGCGTGCGTCGGAGAGACACCCGGCAATTCGCGAGGCTGTCCCGGCGCCACCCCGTTCAAATGCTCATCAATGACGCGAAGCGCGTTCAGCGCCTTCGGCGTGTTGGTCCGATCGAGCGAAACCGCCGCCGAGCGCAAGCCCTGTTGAACGTCGTTGCCGAAACCGCCGGCCGAGCCCGGCGCAAATTCGCCCGGCGCCGCGTCGACTGCCGCATATTTCCCGCGACAGTCATCCTTGGCCGCATTACGGGCGGCAGCGAAGCGATCCGAGAGGCTTTCCGCCGCGTCGAATGGCGCGAGCACGTTCCGGCTTCCCGTCAGGGTGCGGGCCAAGTCGCCGCCTTCGTGCGCGACCGCCGCGCGGTTTGCGACCTCAGCCGCTTGACGCGCCTGTTCCTGCGAAAGCAATTCCGCGGCGATCCGCTCTGCCTGGTCGGTGGTCGAGCCGGCAGGCCCTAGCGCACGCGCCAGATCTTCGCCCTGTTGCGCTGGCGACATCGGCCCGGCATGAACGCCAGCCGCGGCCGCTTGCTGCGCCTGTTCCTGCGCGATCAATTCGGCCGCGACCCGCTCCGCGGCCTCGTTCGGCGTGGTGCGCGCCGCGGCGCCGGTCGGATCGAGGCCGGCGGCGATTTGGTCGCTTGCCTGCCCTACCCGCTCGTCTTGAAGATCCTTGAACGACTGCGCGCGCGCCTGGGCCGGCTCGCCGCGACCACCGCGAAGCAAAACCTGCTCCTCTGCCGAGAGCGCAGGGTTTTGCGTGAGCTGCGACTGCGACAGCGGCACATCGACGCCGCCAACGTTGACGACGTTCCGAGGCGTCGCCGCCGCCGGATTGAAGCGATCAGCGACCGCGGCAATCACCTTGCCGACGCCCTTACCGACCGGACCGGCAGCGCCGCCGATGAAGCCACCGATACCCGCCGCCGGGGCAATATCTTCCCCTCGCACCGCTGCATCAGCGCCGGACAGAGCCGCGCCAGAGAGCGCCCCATTCCTTGCCATTTGCCAGAGCGAGCCCGAGACGCCGAAGGCCTTCGGAGCCGCCGTGACCGCCGGCGCCATCGAGGCGACACCGCCGGCGAGCTGGGCCGCCGTGTCAACAATCGGATGCTCTGCCCCAAATTTCTTGTCCGCGCCCTCCTGGTCGCGCAGCGAATGCGCGTAACGTTCCGAAAACGTTGCTTCCGAGAGCTGGTCCTTTTCATCAAAGAACCGATTGAGCAGCGGCGCGAGCGCGGCATTCGTCGCAGCATCGAGCTTGTTCAGCGCGCCACCGATGATCGGGACGCCGGTCGCGGCCGAGCGCGCAACGTTGTTGAGCGTGACGGGAGCCGCCGGCGGTGCGGCCGGCGCCGGCGCCTTCGCACCGATCGAGCCCGCGATTTCCTCAACCGTCGCGTTTTGCTGGTCAGGCGAGAGCTTCAAGAACTCGTCGCCAACCGTCACCGACTTGTCGCCGATCGTGAGAACAGCCATTTAGTTCACGCTCCAGGAAACGCCGCTTGAAGTCTTGCCGCTCGCCGCCGGCGCCGCCGGCGGCTTGTAGCCAAGCCCGGCGGACCGGCCCATTTCATGCAACAGTTGAGCCCGGAGCGCCGCTTTTTGCGCCACAACTTCCGGACCCTCGCCAGGCTGCGGAAAGAACGTCTTTTCGGCGCGGACATATTCATTTGAGCCGATCGCGGCGCCGGAAACGTCGCGAAGATGGGCGCCCAAGAACGCTTCCTTTGCGGCCTTGTACTTCTGATATTCAGGCGATTGGAGATAGGCGCTGCCCAATGGAAGCTTGTCGGAAATCGGCCCCCATACGCTTTGCCCCTGCGCTTCTAGTTGCTTGATGACGCTATCGGCCTGCGTTGCGATCGTGGCAAATTTTGCCGATTTGGCTTGCTCTCCATTCTGTTTGCCGGTCGCCGCGTCCGCCGAGGCCTCGGCCACACGCTTGACGAACTCCTTGCGAGCCGCGCCAGTGAGGCCCGGCGGGATCTGGATCGGCTTGCCATCAGGCCCCGTGACAGTATCGCTCGCGCCGCCACCCGCGCCCACAGACGCGCCCGCGATCGGCCGCAACGTGCCGTCGACCTGGTTTTGCTGCATGAACTGCTTGCGGCCGTCGCCATCCTCTCCGACCTGCACCACAGCCCATTTGTCCTTGCCGTAATACTGGTCGATGAGCGCCTTTTGCAGCGCCGGATTGTAGCGCGCGGCCTGCACTTCGGCCGCCGATGCGCCCTTTTTCAGCAGGGCTTGAGCCGTCAAGCTGTTCTGCTCCGCGGCGATCGAGGATGGATCCGTGTTCTGCCCGGTGATGAGCGCGCCAAGGCCGCCGGCCAGCGCGCCAATAGGCCCGTTTCCGAGATTGCCGAGGAAGCCGCGCGTTGCCTTCCCGAACCGATCGCCGACACCAGCGCCAGCACCGGCCAGAGAGAACGGCGCCGAGGCCGGCGCAGCGGGAGCAGCTGCGATCGGCGCGCGAGCAGCTGGAGCAGCTGCCGGCGCGCTTTCCTCGTCATCCGCGACCGCAGCGAGAGCCGGCGCACCGCCGCGGAAAGCCGGCATCTGGTAATTCCCAACCGGAATAAAATCGTCCGGCGCGCGGTTGCGCGATGATGCATCCGTGGGAGTTGCGGCCGCAACGGGCGCGGCCACCGGGGGCGCCGGCCGCATGATCTGCGACGGATTGACAACGTTCGAGCCAGGGCCCGCGAAGCTAAACGGAACCGCACCCTTGCCGAAGCCATCGGCCGGCGCGATCGGCGCCGCTTGCGGTTTCGGCGCGAAGGGATCAACAGGAGGCGTCGGCATCGCCAGTGCGGAAGGGTCTACACCGAGCGAGCCATAGGCCGCCGCATCCGTCGAATTCGGCGCTTGGCCCTTCGACAGAGGGAGCGCGCCGGGCACCGGCGACGGATAGAGCGCGTTCCACGCCGCCGGGATATTGGCAGGCGCCGTCACGGGCGCAGCGTTTGCGGCCGTTGGCGCTCCGATCGGACCTGACGGCCAAGCCGCGCTATCAAGCGGGCTCGATTGGTTCACATCCGTGATCGGTAGCCGATCCGGATAAAGCAGGCTCCAGGGACCAGTTTGCCCCGTGAGAAGATCGAGAAGGCCCGGCATTCAATTAACTCCCGAAAGAAATATTACCCTTCGGCCACAGCGAGCCGATGCCGCCCGCGATCGTGGCGAACTGCTGCGCGCCCGACATCGTGCTTTGGCCCGTCGACTGCCCGGATTGCGTGCCGAACTGCGCGGCCACCGGCGCGACGGCGCCTAGCAGCGTCGTAAGCTGCGAGGCCGGAATTCCGAACCGCTGCGCTTCCGCCGCAAGGGTCGCGTTGGCGCCCCAATTCTGGTTATCGAGAGCCGTTCCCGAGGCGCCTACACCGTTGGTGAAATTGGTGTTTGCGTTCGCATTGTTGGCGTTCAGCATGCCGTAAGTCGTGTTTCCGGCGCCGTAGAGCGTATTCGCGGCATTGAGCGCGTTCGTCGTGTCCGTGTTGTACTGAGCGGCAATGACCGGCGCGACGCCCGAGGCGATGCCGCGCGCGAGCGCCTGAGTGTTTCCTGGAGAGCCGTCGCGGCCAGCCGCGGCCCATGCCCCGTTCGTCTGGTTGGTGACGTCCGTCGTGATCTGATCGAGCTGGGCTTTCAGCGCGGGATTGTTGCCGATGTTCGCGCCGCTCGCGGTCTGCCCGAGAATGCCGTTCGCGAGGGTGCCAAGGTTCGCGGTGATAGCCGGATCGTACCTGGTCGCGCCGCCGCCATTGAGCAGGCCGAGCGTCCCCGACGTGATCGGCGAGGAAAACGGGTTGTTGTTCGCGTTCGCCTCGATCGAATTGAGCGCGCCCGTTTGCGCCGTCGTGGGGCTCCCGGCCGAGCCAGCCAGGTTGGTCAAGCCGCCCAGGAGGCCAGTCAGCGCGCCCGACGCCGGATCATAGGGCGACAGCGATTGCGTCTGGGTTTGCTTGGTGGTCGACGTGCCGCCCATCAGAGCGCCCTTTCCATGACGATATTAGAAACGTGGTAGCCTTTCAGGACGCGCGCCCAGCCGGCGCGGCCCATCAGCCGCAGCCGCTTGGCGCCTTCGGCCCTCGCCCAATCCTCGATTTGCGAGAGCAGCGGCACCCAGCGATCCCGGTTTTCGCCGCCGAGCGCGGTAATCAGGCAGACCAAATGCCGATCGGTGTGCACAAGGAGCGTGATCGCCGCGGCCTCGATCTTCTCGCCGTCGATCGCCAGCCACAAAAGGCCGTCACCCTCCAGGACGTCGCGCGCAATGTCCGCGGTGTGGCTCAGATCGGTGCGCAGCACCGCGCGCCCAAGCATCGCCTCGACGCGCGGCCAGATTTCACGGACGCGCTGCGGCGGGACGCAGATAAGATCAGCCAAGGCAGACATAAAAGAAGGTTCGATCCGTTTGAGCGTTGCTGGCGTGCGTGATCGTGAAAGACTGCTTGCCGACAGTCCCAACGAACGTTCCCGACAATGCCGCCGCGGCGTTAGCAGTTCGTGGGAAGAGGAAAACCGCGCTCCCGGGCGCACAGTTGGCCGCTGAAACCGTCGTAGACGTCACGCCGGCGGCGAGCGTCACCGAGCCCGTCGCGTTCGACCGGCCGGACGCCAATTGCTGGAGCGAGAGCGCATATATTGAGAGGTCTTTTTCGTTGGTATCGGGGACAAAGACCGTCATCGCTTGCCCTTTGCCGCCAGGTCGACCGGCTCAACCCCGTTGATGAACGTCCACACCGAGCCAGCGGGGATCCGGCATCGGAAACGGCTATAACGAGTGTCCAAAAGCATGTTGCAAATGCCGGTCACTGCATTGACCAGCTTTTCAACGCCGGCTTGCGCAACCGCTTGCAGGTTTTCGCGCCGCGACGCCGAGCCAAAGACGGCCGGCGCATCCGAAACCGGCCGAAAACCGATCTTGAGCTTTACCCGGCGGCCGTCCGTTCCCTGTTCGGCGGTCTCAAGCGTTGCTTCAAGGTTCGGCCCGCGGAAAAACGATGCCTTGTGGTCGATTGAGAACGCCGCCAGTTCCGGAACAATGACCGTTGACAGGTTGTCAAACGACTGGACGATTGCATCTAGGTTCGAGCCGATCAGCGTATCAACAGCCTCAAGCGTGATGCCGGGTTGCCCCATCCTGAATAGGAACTCGCCCGAGACTTGCAGCGGCGTGAACTTGTCTAAAACCTGATCGTAGCAAAGCGCCTTGTCGAATTGGTTGACCACGCCGTTGACCGACTTATAGGCCCAGATCACGCGCGAGCTGCGTGGATCGGAGAAGCCTTGGAAGAGTTGCGGGTTGGTCGCGTCGAGATCATCCGAAAACGTGCGGTCGACGCGCTCGCGGCCGATCGGCACCGGTACCCCGCCGGGGTCGATCCGGTGAAAGCCCTTCAACGAGTAAAAAAAGATGCTGGATCCGGAGCGAACAAGGCTCGACGGCCCGTAGATGCCGAGCCCTTCGGCGATCTTCTGGATTTGGAACACGCGCGGATCGCCCGGCAGGTAGATCATGCGCCGGATGATGCTGTCTTGGAGGATGACGCCGGTTTCGCCGCCGGCGATGCCACGGCAAAAGCCGCCGTCCGCGAGATCCTGGAAGTCAGCCGAGTTGATGCCAGGCGTCCATGAATTCGCGCCGTTCACATCATTGAGGCCGGACCACTGGACGCGGTTCGGATTGGAGAGAAGGCCGCCCAGCACTACGAACCGGCCTACGACGTCGATATAGCGCGCCTGCGGCGGACTGCCGGCGAGGTTCGCAAAGGCCGTAGAACTCGAAATATCGAAAACCTGCGGTGCAACGTTCGACTGCACCGCAATCACCAGGTTGTTGAACTGGACGAACTGCCAACTATCGTTGGCCGAGATCGAGGCATAAGGGCCGCCGCCGAGCGACACTTTCGACCACGCATAGGTGGTGTTATCCATCTTCCAGAGGTCGCCGGCGGTCGCGGCGAACACCACCACCGAGCCGTCCGTTTTGTAGGCCGCGAACGCGCCGCGGCATTGATCGCCGAGCGATTGAGACATAGCGGCCAGGCTTGGAAACGGCCCGTAGCCATCGCCGCGCGGCACCACGTTCAGCACGTTGCGGCCGGTTTGCGCCTCATAGTCGGACAGGTCGGGCTTGTACTCTCCGAAGGGAATGAGCGGCATCAGAAGCACGTCCCGCAGATCTTGCCCGTTGCGGTGCGCGCAGAGGTCTCATAATCGAGCTTCCCCTTTAGCGCCGGGATTTTGATTTGCATCCGCTGCATGCCGTCCGTGTCCTCGATGAGGTCGGTGTAGAGCAGCAATTTCGCATGGCTGCGGATGAGCTGTTCCGCGTCGTTCGTCCATGCGTTGCTGTCCGTGTCCGCCGAGAGCGCCGGCAAGCGGTAATGCATGTGCGGCCGGATCGTGTAGACCGTGATCGGCACCGGCCAGAGCATGATTTGGCCGTCGATGTAGGTGAACACGTTGGGCTTGCCGGGCCCCGTGTTGTTGCCCTGCAACCACTCGAATTCGTCGGGCTCGTATCGCTCCAGCTCATAGGTCGACACCGTGTCCCGCAAGAACAGGTGATCAATCCGGATGATGTTGGGGATTTCGGCGAGATCGGCGCCGGTATAGGCCGACTGCAACGCGACGGTTTGAAACGTCTTGGAGCGCGTGACGTTGAAATAAAAGCGGTCAGTTTCGTAGTTTTTGATCGCGTCGCCGATCGCGTCCCTTATTTGGCTTCCGAGATCGTCGCGCGTCAGATCGCCCGCGATCCTGGTTTGGAGGTCCAAATAGTTCGCCATAGTCCACCGCCGGGCGCTGATAGATGACAGGAGACGGAAGCGGCGCCGGCTCGTTTAGAACCAGCGCCGCGCCCGCGTAGTGCAGCCAAACGTCCACCGATCAGAGATCGTTGTTCGGAATGTACTTGATAACGACGGTTGCTTGACCTGCGGTCGCCGCGGTGCCGGTCTGGGTGTACTGGACGAACACAGGAGTATCGGCGGCGATCGGGCCGAGCATGGCACCGGACGGAGCGATATTCTGGGTCAGGCCGGTAGCGCCCTCGTTGGCCGCCGCGCCGCTGATAATGTCGGCATTCGAGCCCGCGGCCGAGCCCACCGTCAAAACGTTGGTGGTCGCAGCGTTGAAGGCCGTTCCAACGTGGATATCCGTGCCGATGATAAGCGCACCGGCCGGGAGCGTCTGTTTCCGGACGCCGGCAGCAATGCCGGCATCGTTGAAATTCACCGCGAAGCGCAGATAGTGGACCATCTGCGCGGCATTTTTGCGGGCCGTGGTCCCCAGGGTGTTGGTCGTCATGTCGCCAAGCCTTCTTTAGGTTTCGGGAAAGGTGGTACCGCCGCGCTTAGTGCGCGACGGCGTAGGTGGTGGCGACCAGGGCCGCGAAGTCGTTGCCGTTGAAAACGCTCTTCTTGATGCCCCACACGGTCTGTGCGGAAACGCCAAGCTCGCGCTCGTAATCGAATAGCTCTTCAACCCACTTGAAGTGCGAGCCCTTCGAAAACTCCTTGCCGAAGCCGACCGCAGCCGCCTGCGCACCGCAGAACACGGCCCGGCGAGTGCTGGTCTGCTGCACGCCAGCGTTGGAGATGCCCATCGGCAGGCGGTTCCACTTGTGCAGGATGGTGTTGTTGTACTCACCGAGCGCACCGGTATAGATCGGCGACTTAGAGCCGATGCCGCCGGCAAGCGCGGCCTTCTGGATGTCGAGCCACTGGCCCGAGTTGGTGTTGGTGCGGAGGTCGGTCACCTGGAAGTCGTGGAGGAATGCCAGGAACTTCTTTTCGCCGCCAACCATGATCGGGCGGACGAGCGGCGAGGCCACGCCAGCGCGCTCGACCCAAGCATCAATGATGCCGAGATTGAACGTCGCGGTGGTGTCTGCGTTGATGGTCGCGTCGTCGGTCGCGGCGCCCTTGCGGACGATATTGGTCGGCGCCGTGATCGCGTTGTTACCCGAGAACCGGGGATCCACGACCAGCGTATTGCCGGTCAGGTGGTTCGCCATGCAGGTGTCAAAGCGATCGGAAAACCAGTCGTTCAGACCGTCCTTGCTCTCGCTGCGCAGGTTGAAGGGCACGCGCTGGGCGTCGATGGTGTTCTTGTTGCGAACACGGACGGCATGCGCCAGCTCGTTGATCTTGAACTTGTCCGAGTAGGTGGACAGAGCCTCTTCGTTGCCCTGCAAGGTCTGGCCCTCGGTGGTGCCATCGCCCTTGAGCTGGACGCGGAGACCGATGGTCAGCTCGTCGCCGGCCGACTTTTCGAAGTCGGTCTTGAGCTGGATCATGTTCGAGGAAGCCTCGCCCATGAACTTGCCGAAATAGGTCTGTTTCAGCGCTTCGACGTTGAGCTTTTTCGCCCAAAGCTTGTTCGAAAGCGTGTCGTTGATACCATAGGAAGTGACGGACATTTCGAGCCTCTAAAAAGGGGGGTTCTCGGTGCTGGGTTTTGACCGCGAGCCGCCGCGATCGAGCGCAACACCGAGATTTCCCGCCTTCGGTGGAGGCGTGGCGCGATGACGGGCGCCACTCGAAAACGGATTGAGGCTCCGCGGGCCTTTACTCACTCACTAGAGGCGATCAGCCGCCGAACAGGCGTTTCGCCTTGGCCGGGTTTTTGTTGCACCAGGCCTCGAACTCTTCCGCCGGCATCGCAATCAAAGCCTCCGCGGTCATATCCGCGTCGCCTGCGTTGCCGCCAGCACTGGACAGGCTCTTATTGGCCGCCTGCCCTCGCTCGATGGTATCGAGCTTTTCCGCCGCCTTGCCCTTGGAGGGATCAGCCGCGGCCGCCTTGTAACCTCGCTGCTTCGCCAGCGAATACAGCATTTCGGCCGGGCTCTTGCCCTTAGCGAACGCCATTTCCGCAATAGCCGCTTCATCAGCGATCAAAGCCTGGTGCAGAGCTTCCGGAGTGTCGTATCCGATCGCCTGCAACTCGGCTGCGCGTGACTGTAGGAGGAAGTCATAAGCGGTTCGATAATCCGCGTTCGTCTTTTGAAACGTTTCCGCGTCGTTGCGGTAACGATTTACGAATTCGGTCTGAGCCGCCGCAGTCTCCCGCGCCGTCTTTTCGGCCGCGGCCTGGTCATCGAGCCGCTTTTGCATCTGGGCGACCGTCTCGCCGACATGCTTCACGGCGCCGAAAATGTCCTCTTCGGGCGTCGGAGGCGCGGCCGGCTGCTCGGTGCCGGGATCCGCGCCGGCGAGCTTTAGCCGGTCGATGATCGCGAATTTGCCTTTCAGCTCGGCGAGCTGCTGCTGCGTCTCGCGAAACTGCCGGTCGATCTCCTTGCGGGCTTTCTTCTCTTCCAGGAAGGTTGCGAGCGGAACGTGATCGTTTTTCGGCGTGCTGTCGCCGGGCTTGGCCTCACCACCGGCGGGCTTTCCCGCGCCGTCGTCGCCACCGCCAGCGACGCCGCCAGCATCGGACCCGCCGCCATCGCCGGTCGGGATCTCCTTTTCGCCGCCGCTCGAAAAAAAAGCCTCTTCATCCGCCGAGAGTGACGGGCCGCCAGTGCCTTCCGTCGTTTCAAAATCGGTCATTGGTCGCTTTCTGGCGGTGCTGCCGCCTCAGAGAACACGGGAAACGCCGTGCGCGCGGATCAAGCGTTATCCGCACCTAGCAAGCGAGAAGTAAGAGCGCTTCCTCGTCCCGCCGCTTTTTCTGTGCAGCCGAGGCCGCCATTTGGGCCGCCATGCGCTGGCGCTCGATCGCCTGCATATCCGGGCCGGGCGCTGGAGGCGCAACCAGCGGCCTCCCTATGGACTGGAAACGAGGCCGAGATCGGCGGTCGATCGGCGCACCCGGATTGCGCGTGATGCGCTGGAGTTGGCGCGCGCGCTCCATTTCCTCGAGGAAATGGCCGATGCCGCCCTGTTGGACTTCATAGTCATAGCCAGTGCGGACCAGCGGCGCGTCATTGCCCGTCAAAACGAAAGCGCCCGGGTCGGCATCCTCAACCACGGGCTCATTTGCCGGCCGGCCCGTGAGAGTGAACGCGCCCGGCGCGGCGTTTAGCGCCGGATTGAGCACCGCTGATTTTAGCGAGAGCGTGAAAGCCCCGGCCGCGGTCGCCTCGACGATCGCGCCCGGCGCCGAGACCCCGGCCAGGACGTAGCCGCCGACCGTGACAGCCTCGACCGCCTTGAACGTGATCGCGACACCGGCGAGCGCGAAACTGCCCGGCGCCGCCGGCAGGCTGATATTGACCGGACCATTTTGCCGGACCTGCCCGAGGGCAAGCCGGCCGATCGCGTCGAAACCGAGAAGAGACATGCCCTAAATTATCCCGCTTGCGTCGATGATTGGAGCCGGGTTTTCGGTCGAATTGATATGGTGATTTCCGGTTCCGGTCGGCTGAAAAACGACCTTCCCCGAGGTAATCGACCACGTTCCAGCGAGCGCCGGCGCGCTCATTGAAACCGTGTACTCGCAGAGCACGTCAGAAAACGCCTTGTAGGTGGTAAATATGCCGGTGCACGATCCATCGGCGTTCTCGGTGATCAGAGATGGGTCAATCGTGTTGGCTGCGACGTGCGCGAATTCAACCCCGGAGACCGTCGCAGGTAGCGGCAGATCGAAAGTGATCGTCGTTCCGGCCTGCGCAATCGGCGTGACGATGTTGGCGGCCTGGTCGCCGGACTTGTAGACCAGATACGGCTCGTTCAGACGCACGGTTAGGCTGCTCGTCCCGGTGTTCTGCCCGGCGGTCCCCGTCAGCGTTCCAACCTGCGTTGTGAACGGCGATGCAATGAGCGTCGCAGCGCCAAACGGGCCGTTTGGCGAAGTTGCCTCCGCAAAGGCCGCAGCGGCTTGCGCGAGCGATGCGTTGTAGGTGTTGAGCATCACGGCCCAATTCCCATTCGGGCGCTTATAGACGTAGCTCGGGACAATGCCGCCGACCTGCCAGGTGTCTGCACCCTTTGTGAACACGGTTCCTTGCACCGTCCAACTGGCGCAATTCGCGCTCGTCGCAAGCGTTAGCGTCGCTGGCACGCCGTTGGATGCCCGGATACCGAAGATCATCTTGAACGGCGTTGCATCACCGGGCACCACGTACAAGGTTGCGTCGACCAGGCCGAATGTCGCTCCGATGGACGCCGCCGTAATGACCGACGTCGCGGCCCCGAACGTCACGCCGCCGTCGAAGCTGTCCCAATAGGCGATATCCGTCCAAAGAGTGCCGTTGAAGCGGGTCGCGAAAACGCGAATACGATCGCTCAACTTGACGGCGGAAGGCTGCGCCACAAGGGTTATGCCGGAACCTGCGTTCCCGGCCAGCGGACCAATCACGGCGTTCGGTGGATTGGCGAACCCAAAGCGATCGAACCTGTAGAGGTCGTAACTGCCGTCGATCCCAAAGCCATTCAAGAAATAGAAGGGCGAAGGATCTACGACTTTTTTTTTACGCCCCACACGGCGTAAGTGCCACCGGCGGCAAAGGCCGGGCTCGTGCCGCCGCTCCAATTCACGCGAAGCTTTTGCAGAGCGGAAGCGGAGCCAAGATACATTCCCGCTACGCTCAATTCGGCCGGGAAGCCATTGGCGTCCGCCTGTTCAAGGCGACCCATGATAACCTTGTGGGTCGTCGTATCGTCGGGCCTCTGCACTTTCACGCGAAGAGTGGACATGCCACCAACGGGAAACGTCAGACTTGAGAGGATATTGGCCGCCGACGTGCTCACGAAAGCATGATAGGTCGTGTCCGCGGTCGTCGTGAACCGCCCGGTGTAACTGTAGTTGGCTGTTGGGAACGTCGTTCCATCGGTCGACACCAGCATGACCAGGCCCGAGCCTGAGACCGTACACCCAAAGCCGTACAGTTCAATTTCGATTTCATCGTAACCGGCCGGAAGCGCGATATCGAAATTCGCCGTTTGCGGAATATTGCCCTGGTCGATCGAGACCTTGAACGCCCTGATGTCCTCGGCAAGCGCTACGATCGCGACCTGTGGCGCGGCCGAGAAGTTGATTTTCGCGGTCGTGCCGGCCGAGTTGAACAGAACCGCGCCGCGCGTCAGAACGCCGGTCGACGTGTTGTAGGTGCCAGTTCCGATCTCCCATTGGGACAGATCGGAGCTTTCGGCCCGATAGCTGTAGGCCGCGCCGTTGACAGCGCCAGCCGCAGCCGGGCTTTGATAGCCCGTGACCGCGCTAGAATAGGTCCAATCCGTAGTACCGCCAGCGGTCGGATTGAAGCGACAGACGTCTAGGAATGAGCTTGCCATCAGGTGAGCGTGAACACGCCGTTAGTGGTGTCGAGTTGAACGGTGAAGCTATTACCGTTGGTGAGGTTGACTTCGGCGCCGTAGTCCCAAAACCCGATCAGCGGGCCAGCGCCAGGCGTCGAATTGTAGAGAACGGCATAGCGAAACTGCGCGATATTGCCGCCGGTCGCCGTGAACAGGACCGGGTTCAAAACCAGCTTCCACACGCCAGCGACTTGCGACCAGGACGTGAACGAGGCAGCGCCGCCGCCGGCCGTGTAGCCATTGCCCGCGGCAATTTCCGTGAGGTTCGCTTTGACCGTGTTGGTTGCCACCGGCGCGACGTCCGAAAGCAGGATTTTCAGCGCATCGGCGGTCAGGTTGTGAACCTTGCTGCCAAGGTCACCCATGAAAACGTTGAACTTGTTGAAAGCGGCCATTTAGTTGGTCCCTACGGGTGCGATGCCGACGATTTCGCCGGTCTGCGGATCGCGGATCAGCTTTTTCGGCGTGTTGAAGGCGGTCGCGAGCGTGTTCATGTCGCGCCGCATTTCCTGCATGAAGGCCATAATCAGCGCGGCCGTGTCACCGCCGCCCGAGCCCTGCACGGGCTGGCCGGTCGCTGGGTCGACCGCGGGAGGCGCGGTCAAAGCCTTGAGCATGGCGCTATGCTGCGCTTCATCCGCGGCGAGCTTCATCTTTGCCGCGCTTTCCTGCTGCATGGTCTGGACTTTGGCGTCCGAGGCCTGCTTGTCGTTGGCGATTTTCGCCTGCGCCTTGTCGTTCTCTAGCTTCAATTCGGCGTCGCGCTTTTGCTGCTCCGGATCGGGCTGGGACTGGCTTTCCTTGATGCTGTCTCCGATGTCCTTTTGTGCTGACATCGGGAGCGGCGAATACTTGAGCAGCGCCATCCAGGTTGCCGGCGGGAGCATCTTGCCGATGACGGGCAAGAGCTGTTGCAGAATGGCCCAGGTCTGTTCCTTCTGGTTCGCCGAGGTCGGGCTTTCGTCAACGATGACGTCATACTCGGACTTGTTGCCGAACACTTGGTCTTTGACCAGCGGCACATATTGCGCGTTTTCCTCGCCCTCGATCTTGATGAGGCGACCATCCGAAAGGTAATGCTCGATCAGGTACAGCATGAGCCGGCCCTGTGACTTCCGGTAGCGTCGGAGCCCATCGAACAGCGGCTGGAGGATGGTCAGAGCCGATTGCTTGCGCTGGAGATCGAGCCGCGCCGCCTGGTCACCCACCGGCGACATGCCGAGCGCTTCCGCGTTCACGCCCGTAACCTGCGGCAGCGATGAGACCGCGTACTGCATCAGCTCGAAAGACGATTGCGGGAACTGTGAGGTTGGCTTGACGACGAACTTAGGAGCGGCGCCCGACAGCGCGCCGGGCTTGAGCATCGTAACCGTGTCTTGCTTCGCCCATGAAGCCTCGCCGTCGGCGTCATTGTCGAAGAACTGGCCGCGCTCTGCAGCAATTCCGCCCTTCGCGGTCGTGTTCATGATGTGCATGGTCTGCGACATCCATTTATTCGACCAGCGCGCCGGATCCTTCATCGCGCGGCATGACCGGCAAGCGCGATCGCAACCGGAATACCTTTTTCGGCCTGGTGCGCGATCCGAGATAGGCTTGCCGGTAGACCTTGCGCGTCGACTTGGTGAAGCGCAGCGCGCCGCCGGCGAGCTTCGCCTTTGCGCTCAACTGCTCGAAATCGTCCTTGTCGAGCGTCAGGATGTTGTCAGGATTGGTCGGATCAGCCACCAGGTAGACCGGGACGCGCTCCCACCACTGAGCGCGGACCAGCGTAACGCCCTCGTCGCCGTCCTCGCCGTTGTTAGTGTCGCCCTTGTCATAGAAACGATTGTTGTTTTCGTGCGGCTTGTCCTCGTCCTTCTCGCCGACGCTATCGACCCATGAGGCGTGATAATCGCAGTCCTCAAACGGCCGATCGGGATCACCAGGGCAAAGCGCCTTGGCCTCATCGAGCGGGACGCCGCGGCGGATGTGAAACACCCGGCGCATGTCCTTTAGGTTCCGCTTCGATGCGCCGCTATCCCAGACCATTTCGAGCGGGTCGCGCCGCTCAATCTTGGGATCGCCCTCGGGATTGTCCTCGTAATCCAGCAGGGTTTCAGTCCACCCCATGCCGCAAACAACCATGTCGCGGAAAGCGTCGCTTTCCTCGTCCTCGGCGTCGCACTGTTGCCGAAACCACTTCGCCGCGGCCGTCAGGATCTCATTGACTTTGACGTCACCCTCGGAGCGCGGCAGATATTGGACTTCCTGCCGGTTGCCGACCTCTTGTCCTGCCACGCTGTCAATCACGGGCCCGACGCGGTTAAAAATGACGATAGGACGCTTGGCGTCCTTCAAAATCGACTTGTCATCCTCGGTTAGCTGCTCGCCGGCCTCAAAGTCGAAATCCTCGCGGGCATCGGTGCGCCAGCGGACTTGGCCCTTGCTGTTGAAATCCAGCTTGCACCACTTCTGGAGCTTCTGGAAAGTCTGCTCGGCATCGGCCGGCGCCTCGCGCTCGCCCTCTTCGCCCTGCCCGTAGCCGCCCGCGTCGTTCAGCATCAAAAATCATCCGTTTGGATTGATCTTCGGTGCTACCATCGGGCCGGAAATGATTTTCCCGGCGCGCGTTACTTCCAGGTGTTGACCACCGCGGAGACGGCCGGGACAGCGAGCAGGTTGCCAGCGGCGTTCGGGTGCGTTCCGTCGCCGGTATACGGGCCGCCCGCCGTCAGCCACTTCCCGAGGTTGGCGGGATCCTCGACCGTTGCATTGATGTCAATCACGCCGTCGATATTCACGCCTACCTGAGTGAACAGCCAGGTGTTGAACTGGCCGCGGATGCCGCTGCTTTCGTAATTGGCGACAATGGTCTGATTTGCGGCCGTGGCGAAGGCGTCCGTTGAGGTGGTGCGCGGAAGCAACGTGCAATGGTAGACCTTGAGGCCGCGCGCCCTCGCCGATTTCCAGGCGGCTTGCACCAACGTTTGCATGCTGGCGAGCGAGACGCCGCCGGCAATGTCGTTGTTGCCCATGTCGGAAATGTAGTGCGTGGCGAAGTCCATAAGGCTATCGCGCCGCCAGCCGTGGCCGATCGCGCCTTCGCCCTGGAGGCTGTCACCCGCGCGCGCCAGGTTCATGAACGGGATTGCGCCGCCCGTGGCGCCGACCAGGCCGCGCTCAAGGAAACCGTTGGCGCCTACGTTGTTGTTGGTGTCCGCCACGCCGACCGCGATGCTATCGCCGCGGATCACGGCCGCCGGCGTTGGCGTCAGGGGATAGCCGAGCACGGCGAGCGGGCCGTAGCCCTTTGCCACCGATACACCGCCATTCGTCACAAGTGCGCCAGTGCCCTGAATTTGCGACGTTCCCGAAGTGTTTTCGATGAAAGCGTCCGCCGTGGTCAGTATCAGCGTGCCGTACTGCACAAACTGGCCGGCGTTCACGGTGACGCCGGTGCGGATCGCGAAATCGGTGCTGGGCGCCAGATCGGCGCCGATCTTGTCCGAAATGAAATAGTGCGCGCCGGCCGAGAGTAGCCGGGTCGTATTGCCCTGCATGAAGGCGCGACGGGCAAAAACGCCGGTCAGAGACTCAAGGCAGGCTTCTACCGTGATGTCGTTCGGCGCATCAGCGTCCGAGCTGGTCGCGTTGGCAATGAAATTGCCGTACAGAAGGCAAATGTCCCGCACGTAGACCGGCGCCGAGCGCATCTTGATCCGGCTTTCAAACCGGGTCGCCGTGCCGCCGCCCTGGGTGTAATCACCCGCGACACGGCCGCGCGTGGCGACGACTTGCAGCTTTCGGCGAGTGACGCGATTAAAATCCATGCTCAGTTCCCCACGAGAACAACGACGGGTTCAGCGGGCGATCCAGCGGTTGCCGCCGTCACCCGCTCGCCGTTTGATGTGACAAATTCCCAATGGAAGCCGGCCGGGGCCGGTGATGGCGCGAACGCAGCCGCGCTCTGCCCCATCGAGGCGCCGCTTCCGAAGAATTTCTTGACCGCCCGCACCGCCCTAGCCCGTGGTCGAAAACACGGACGTCACGTCGGCATCGACGCCGGTCGCCGTCGCAACGGCCAACTGATAGGTGCCCGGCGGGATGTTGACGACCTGGTATGCGTCCGCGGTGAAAGGAGCCGACAGGACGGAAATGAAGGTCGTTCCGTCAGCAGCTTGCCGCTTTAGGTCGACCGAGCCACCGCCCCAGGTATCGGCGTGCACCGTGACGCCGAAGCAGCCGCCTTTCAGCGCGAAGGCCGCCGGCGTCGCCGCGATGTTCTGGAAAACCTGACTATCGACGTTGCCGTATAGCGACATGGTGAGCCCCGATGAGCGAAAAGCGCTGCATCGGTGCTACCACCCGCCGGGAAATGAATTTTCAGACGCTTTGCCAGGATCCGCCGCCCGAGCTGCGTCGGTCGCGGTACCGATCGCGCGGAGGCGGTGCGCCGGCCGGCTGATCGTAGTGAATGCACATCAGGCCGAAGGCGTCGGCGCCGTGGCTCGACCAATCATGGTTAGGCCCTAGCCCGATGTCCCGCTCTTTATCGTTCGAGCGCTTTTCGTGGTACCAGCCGAGCGCATCGCGGCCCGGCTCAGTCGTCGCGCCGTTGAAGAATATCCGCGGGAAAAGCCGCCGGCCGGTCTCAATGCGCGCCGAGGCCGCGCCCGCGCCCTGGTTCGGCACTACCAGCACGTCAAAGCCCGCTTCCCGGATCGCGCTTTCGTAGGACGTCGCAAAGACCTTTTCGCCGGCCGCGCCGTCATGCGGCAGGACGCAAAGCGCCTTGTCCCACTTCCGATCGCGCAGCCAGGCGACATGGGCCGAGAGCGGCTGACCTTGCGCCTCGTAATAGTCGAGCACGTTGATTTGCTGCCCGATGAATTGAGCAATCCAAATCGCTGTTGCGTCCGCCTTGGCGCCCGTGCCGCCGATGTCCCAATAGGCGCGTACCTGCATGAGCGGATCGCGCGGGACGAACGCAATGCGGCCCTGCTCTTTCGCCTCTAGCAGGCCCTTGGCGTAATACGCGCCCTCGACCACCGTTCGGAAACCGCCGTTCCACACCCAATCGTATTGATCGGGCCGGTTTTTCTGGTCATCGAGCCGCGTCTTGTTGAGGATCGCGGGAAAGAACGGGTTATCCCGCCAGTTCAGCTCTATGATTTTCGAGCCTTCCGGCGGGCTTTCCCGGAACCGCTTGTGCGTCGCGCTTTTCTTGCGGTCAGGGTTCCAGGTGATCCAGATTTCGGCGCCCTCTTCGCGCACGGTCGGGATGGTGACGTCCCAGGCATCATTCGAGACCGGTTCAGCCTCATCGACCCAGAGAAGCAGTATCTTCGCCTTTGACTTGATGCTTTCGAGGTTGTGCCGAAGGCCGGCAAACACGAACGATATCCGCCGGCATTTGGTCCTGACATAGGTTTCGCCGACGTCGAAGAAATCGGCGAGCCAGGGTTCAGACGAAATTGCGAACTTGACCTCGGCCAACGAGCTGTCAGCCAGCGAATTCATGAACTCGCGGCCGCACAGGATGATCCCCTCGCGGCCTTCCGTTGCCCACATCATGGCGCGTACGGCCGCCATCTTGGCAAACGAGCGCGTTTTGGCCGAGCCGCGGCCACCAAAGGCACCGCGATACATCGCCTCGCCGGTGAACACATCGACGAGCTTAGGAGGCAGGAGGATTTGAGCCGCGGTCATGCGTAGCCGAGGAAATGCCGAGCCGCCTGCACACCGAGCAGCGCAAGCCAGCCGTAGAGGACGGACAGATAGGCTAGCGCTGTGATATCATCGCGTGTCATGCGGAACGGTTATGCAACGTTGCAGGAAACGTTTCCTCAGGGAGCGAGGCCGATAGCTGCGAAGAAACCGCCCTCATAGAGCAGCCAGAGCGTGAAAACCGGAACGACAAACACATAGCCGAAATTGTAGGTACCGCGGCGCCTCTCGCCATAGAGAGCAAGCGAGATGCCGAAGCCGATAGCCATTAGCGAGAGAAAGACGATTTGCGGCCACATGGGCGACGCTCCAGGTTCGGGTTAGAGATCAGTCAGACAGCCCCCAGAGGCAAAGCGCGATGAACGCGAGCCCGTGGCAACCGTTGAATAGGCACAGGCAGGCCATAAGCAGCATCACGCACCCTCCAGGAACGCCAAGCGGCGGTCGCGGATCGCTTCCCGCGCGCCAGGCGTCAGCGTAGGAGGCCGAGGCGCCGGCAAGCTGGTAGCGCACGCCGGCGGCGGCTCGCGGCCTTCCATCAAGGCGCGGAGCTTGGCCTTGTCCGATCGCGTGATAGACCAGCCGCCGGCGCCCCATTCGGTGTTGACGTGGATACCGACCTTTTCGAGCGCGGCCCGTACCTTGACCATTTGCACGTCAATCAGCTTCATTTCCGGCTTGTCGCACTCAGGCCGAGCGCCAAATAGGACCGTGAACATTGCCTCACGGCCGGCAACTGCCCGCTTGAGCATGAACCCGACCATTTCGCATTGCTGCGGTGTGGCATCGAGCACCGTCAACAGCCGCGAAACGTCGTCGTTGCCGACGCCGAGCAGCGCCTCTAGCTCCTGTACGCGATCCTGCAACTGTTGTTCGGTAGAGCTCAAATCGTCCCCCTTGTCTCAGCCCGCCGGAAACTGCCGGCTCAGACGTACCAACGATCAACGCCAGCCGGCGGCTTTCGGTCATATCGAAACGGCCCGGCCGGCTTGTTCGCCGGCGCCGCATCTGTCGCCGCAGGCTCAAGCTGGCGCCGCATGAAATCCAGCGCCTCGCCGATCGTGCTGGATGCGAACAGCTCCATTCCGCATTCCCCAGGCCGGGGATGCCCGGCGGACACGACAAAGCCGCCGGCCGGTAATTTCTCGATCCGAAATGCGTTCATGCTTCCCCCCGAAACGTTGCGATGCCATGTGCGAGCGCGATCCGTGAGGAAGTGTTCCGAACGTCACCGCGGCGATAGCCCAGGTCATCCAGGAACCACACCCAATCGGCCCGCACCGGCTGGCGCCGATCGAGGATGCAAGGCGGCTCAACGAAACGCGGCATAAAGGTCATGCGATCTCCCTTGTTTTGACGTCAGCGGTGCTGCACTCAGCGTGAAAATGGGCGCTCGCCGCCGACCAGGACGCCCATTGAATTGGCCTCATCTCGCCGTGAACGAACACGGCGTAAAATTCGTTGTCGACGCGCGCCGGCGAGGTCGAGATCCGGACAAGGGCGGCACCGTGGAGCGGTCCGCGCGTCATGATGCATCCCCGAGGTTCGCTGGGATCGGAGCCGCGACCAGCTCAATCCGAGTGACTTCCGACTTGATCGGCCCGCCATCCGCGCCGGTGACCTCTTGCGTGATCTTGTCGCCGTACTTCCTCGGCGCCAGGCGAGCCGCCAGCCATTTCCGGCTATCGACCCGCAGCCTCGACCGCGCGATGACGTCGTGATCGGTCATCACGTTACCCTCGTCGTCCTTGTAAGTGTCGTTCCGGCCATCGTCCGAAATCTCAAGGATTTCTTCCGCCAGGAGGTGCGCCCGAGCGTCCACCGCGCGCGCGTATAGGTCCGAGAACTCTTTGTGAGCCGCCAGCCACAGGAACACGGTCGACCGCGCAGGCATGTCCTCATCCTTGCAGATGGTGCGCAGGCTTTCGCCTTCTGCCATCCGGTCGCAGATCAGGGCAGCGAGTTGGAGGGAGTAATCGGACGGGCGAGCCATAGGGAGACTTACTGGCCCCCGTTGGTGAATTGACCGATGTCCGCCAGGAGGCGATCAGCGTCGCCTTCAACGGCGGTTGCGAGCTGGTCATGAGCGTCCGCGGCCTGTTCCATCCTGGTTAGGGCCGCGTCCATCTTGGTGCTGGTGTTCTCGACCTTCTGACGGATCGCGCGGAGGCGCGTGGAGAATGAACCGCCAGCATAGCCGGCGCCGGTAACGCTCATGGTTTCCTCTTTCGGTTGGTCTGGGATGATCGAGACGGCCGGGAGCCGCATCGCGTTGCGGATTGCGTCCTCTATGTCCTGGTCGGAAGCGAACGCGCCGACGCTGGCGCTCATTCCACCATTGGCCCAGGTGAGGTGCTGATAGCCGGCCGAAAGCGCGAGAGTGAGCGTTTCGATACCGGGCACATCAGCCATTCGGGAGCGCAAATCAGCAATGCTCATGCCTCTAGCAATCTCCCGGCTGCGTTAATTCCGGAAACGGAAAGTGAGCGACTTTCCGATTTCTCGGGATAACTTTTCGAAAGTCCCACAGACGCACTGGCGAAGCCGCGCGGGTTGAAACGTTTCGTGAAACGTTTCATTGCGCGCGGCGCTAGAGCCAACGCTTGCTGCACTGATCTATTTCTGTGGGCGTGCTGTGAATGTGCACCGCATGACGCTTTGAGAATTTACTAGGGCGGTCCTACAAACCAATTCAGACAATGAATTCCCTTGGCCAGAGGGATGAGGATGCGAAAACCAGAAGCCTTCGTTGGGCCCCGGTTTCGCGAATAGCGAAGCACTGCGTCCTGTGCCTTGGCCGGCCGGGCGCCCAACGGAGATGACCTTGGAAAAAGCCGATCAGATCAGCCCCTATCGGGCCAGCTTAGAAACGCGCAAGCAGCAACGTGACGACGAACTTTGGTTCATTGCTGAAATCTTCATGCGGGCGTTTCGTGACGATGAGATCAACCGCACTCGCCTAGCGAGCATCCGCTCGTTCTTGGAACGGCTCAGTGTTCACGACGTCCAAGAGGCGATGGAAGTAGCGACCGACAAAATGCCCTGGAGCCGCGACAGGGCCTTTCGTTACTTCTGCGGCACCTGCTGGAACAAGATCAAGCGATCGAGCGGAGCCGCGGCCTAGTGGGAAGAATTCGCACCATCAAACCGGAGTTTCCGCAGTCCGAAAGCGTCGGCAAGCTCTCGCGTGACGCGCGGTTGCTGTTCATCCAGCTTTGGACGCTATCGGACGATGAGGGGAGGCTTCGCGCATCCTCGCGAATGCTCGCGAGCCTTCTTTACCCCTACGACGACGACGCGAACTTTCTCATTGATGGCTGGCTCGATGAGCTTGAGCAGCGCGAAATGGTGAGGCGGTATGTGGTCGAGGGTTCAACCTACCTCGAAATCACTAACTGGCTGGAACATCAGAAGATTGACAAGCCGTCAAAATCTCGATTGCCGGCATTCGTGGAGAATTCGCGAGCCCTCGCGAATGTTCGCGAGGCTTCGGCTACGGACCTAGGACCTAGGACCAGGACCAAGGAAGAGGATCATTCTCGGTCGGTCGAAGATCGACCTGCGAGCGATCCAAGGCAAATCGACCTTGAAGAGGCGATAGCGGCCAAGCGCAGCGCTGAACCGTCCCGCTTTGACGAGTTCTGGCAGGCCTATCCTCGCCGGGATGGTCCGAACCCGCGCAAGCCGGCGGAAACCAGGTTCAACTCGCTGGTGAAAACCGGGCTAGATCCGCAAATGCTGATCGACGCGGCCCGCAAGCTGGCGAGCGATGAGCAGGCGCGCGGCAACGTCGGGACGCGGTTCATTCCGCAGGCCTGCACCTGGCTCAACCAACAGCGCTGGTCGGATCATGCGGCCGTCGCCGCGCTTCAAACGATCGCCGGCGGCGAAGGCGAAGAATTCCAGCTTGAAAGCGCTGTGAAGTTCTACGCGCGGACGCGGGTTTGGTCTCGCCATGCTGGTCCGGAGCCCGGCCTAACTGGCTGTCGCGCTTCGGCTGAATTGCTCGCAAAGCACGGACTAGCCCCAGATGGTCGCAAGCTGCCCGCCGTCGTCGCTGCGTAGCATGCCCAAACACTCGCAAATCATGGAGATTTTTCTTTAGTGGGACGTACTCGAACCATTGAGCCCGGCGACATCACGCCGACCGAGGCCGCCAAAGTGATGGGCCAGGATCTCGCGCAGTTCAAAGCCAGCCTGCCGGCATTGCTGGACCGCGGCTTTCCTCCGGCGGATCCCACCACCGGCAATTTCGCACTCGACGCCATCATGATTTGGCGCCGCGCCCGCTTTAGGCGGCTGTTTCCGGACGTCCCGGAGTTGACGTCGAGTCCGCGCCTGCGCGATGCTCGCGAAAAGCTGGGCTGAGAACACGGCCGCCATGGGGCGCGATAGCATCAGGTATTTCGTCTACTCGAAAGGCCGCTGGAAATGGCAGCCGACGAAGCCCATGCGCGCCCATGGGTTTTTCACGGTCAAGATGGGGCTAGGCGGCCCCGGCGTCGACAGCAAGGGGTATCCTACCGCCAGCACCGAAGACAAAATGAAGGCGGTCGAATTGAACGCCGCGTGGGATGCTGCGCGCTTGGGTCTCCCGGCCCCGCAGAAGCGCGTAGAGGCGTCACCCAAATATCCCCCTGGAAGTGTCGGCGATGGCTACCAGCGCGCTATGGCGATCCGCAAGGCGGCTAGGCTGGCAAAGGGCATCGTCTGGACCAACGAGCAGGTGAAGCGGGATAGCTGGCCGCGCGCATGGAAGTGGATCGAGCCGAAATTTGCGGACTGTGACCCGCGCACCATCACGCCGGAACACTTCCTGCGTCTCGATCAAGCAACCGGCAAACCGGCCGGCCTTGTCGTCGAGATTGAGACCAAGGTCTCCGTCACTGAACGTTTCATGGTCATCAAGGTTTGGCGCGCGCTCTGGAAGAAAATGGGCGGCATGAAGTATTGCGACCTGACTGCCGACCCCGCGAAGACGTTCCCGAACACGCCGCCGAAGCCCCGCGATCAGGTGTGGTACCGGAAAGAGGTATTGAAGCTGGTCCAAGTCGCATGGCGGAACGGCTATTACGGCCTCGCGGCTCTTATGGCCGTGGCTTGGGATAGCCAACTCTCGCCGATCGACACGCGCAGCCTCAACTTCGAAAAGGCGCGGCTCGATAATGTCGGCGTTTACTTCGCGCTCGATCGTGCGAAAACTGGGCGCGCGGCTGCGGCGACGCTATCGGCATGGTCACTGGCGATCCTGCGCGCCTACCTCGCGAAGCAGTTTAGCGGCGCAAAGCTGCTCGATAAAACGCCCTTGTTCTGGACGCGCGGCGGGCGCCCCGTAAGCCGAAACGGCGAAACCGGCCAGTGGGGCGGCGATCACGGCGGCGGCAGGCACGTCCCTTCCCGACCCTACACCAAGAGCAGCGCAAACCAGGATTTCGCGGAGGTCCGGAAGCTCGCTTTCGGGCCGTCCGAAATGCGCCAGCTCCAGGATATGCGACGTTCCGGCGCGGTAGAGGGTGACGTCGGCGGCGCGACTGTGGAGGATCAATCCAACAAAATGGCAAACACGGTCGACCGCAACGAAAAGCTGCGCGAGACCTACAACCCGGTGAACGTCGTGAGCGCCCGCCGTTTCGACCAGGCGCGCATCATCGGGGCCAAGCTGCTTGAGGAACAAAAAGTGGCAAAAAGTATTTCTGCCACGCCCCAAGAAATACTTTTGGGGACCGACATTCCAGCTAAGTTATTGAAATAAATGGCGCGAGAGACGGGACTCGAACCCGCGGCCTCCGCCGTGACAGGGCGGCGCTCTAACCAACTGAGCTACTCCCGCGGATGCCGATCATCGGATTGATCCGCGCAGGACCGAGGGCATAAAGGGCCTCTTCCCGTTAGTCAAGGACGTTCCGGATCCCTGCACAGCACGGGCTTTTTTGCGCTCAAGGCCCGAGTTGTCGGCTGTTTTCAGGCAAAACGGCGGTGTCAGTAAAGCCCCGAATCAACTAAGGCCTGACAGGTCTGGGTTTCCTGTGGCCGGCCCGGCGCTGCCCGTTCCCAGAACCGGCGGTTTCAGGACTTTTTCGGACGCACTTTTCCCGACGCGAACGGCACGCCATTCGCGCGAAAGCAGCAAGCAATCCAGCCATTCAGCAACGAGGAGGGCCAGACATGGCGAAGAAAGCAGCGACACCGGCGACGATCACGCTGAAGCACCTGGCGGCGGCCATCGCCGAAGAGCAGGAGCTGTCCAAGAAGCAGGCCGAGGCGTTCCTGACCGACATGGTCAACCGGATCACCAAGCACCTCAAGAAGGGCGAGCGTATCAGGATCGTCGGCCTCGGCATCCTCCAGGTCCGCAAGCGCGCCGCCCGCATGGGCCGCAACCCGGCGACCGGCGAGCAGATCCACATCAAGGCGAGCAAGAAGGTCGCCTTCCGCGCCGCCAAGGAGCTGAAGGAAGCCGTCTAGGCCGATTCGCTCGAAAGCGCTCGAAGCCTGTAACTCTCTCCGTTAAGACAAAGCGCCATTCCGGCTGGTCACGCGGCCCCGGAATGGCGCTTTTCTGTTATAGAGTTGTCTCTCGGCGCTTGCCTTGTCGCGGTCTGCTCGCACGAACCGACTTGGCCAAGGCGCTGTCTCCCCCTTCCCTACCTTAGTGCGGTCTTCATGCTGGCACCGGCTCTCGACTTCAAGCACACCGTCACCGAGCGCTTCCTGCGCTATGTCGTGATCGATACCCAGTCCAACCCGGATTCTCCCACCACGCCCTCCACCGAGAAGCAGAAGAATCTCGGCCGCCTGCTGGTCGCCGAGTTGCAAGCGATGGGCGTAGCGGACGCGCATCTTGATCCGCATGGCTACGTCTATGCGACGATCCCGGCCAACACCGGCAAGACGGTGCCGGTGATCTGCTTCTGCTCGCACATGGACACCTCGCCCGACTGCACCGGCAAGAACGTCAAGCCGCAGGTCGTGAAGAACTATCGCGGCGGCAACATCGTGTTGCCTGCCGATTCCTCGCAGGTGATCCGCGCCGCCGAGCATGAAGCGCTGGCCGACCAGATCGGCAACGACATCATCACAACCGACGGCACCACTTTGCTCGGCGCCGACAACAAGGCCGGCCTCGCCGAGATCATGGATGCCGCGCATTTCCTGATCACCAATCCGCAGGTGAAGCACGGCACCATCAAGATCCTGTTCACGCCGGACGAGGAGATCGGCCGCGGCGTCGACAAGGTCGACATCAAAAAACTCGGCGCCGACTTCGGCTACACCATGGACGGAGAGACCGCCGGCCATATCGAGGACGAGACCTTCTCGGCCGACGGCGCCAGCATCATCATCGAAGGCGTCGCGACCCATCCGGGCTTCGCCAAGGGCAAGATGGAGCACGCGATCAAGATCGCCGCCGCGATCGTCGATCGCCTGCCGAAGCATACCTGCTCGCCCGAGACCACCGAAGGCAAGGAAGGTTTTCTGCATCCGGTCGCGATTTCGGGCGCGCTGGAGAACGCGCGGATCGAGTTCATCGTGCGCGATTTCACCGAGGCCAGCCTGAAGCAGAAGGAAGCCCTGCTCGAAGAGATCGTGCAGGACGTCATGAAGGCGTATCCGCGCTCGACCTACCGCATGGAGGTCAAGCAGCAATACCGCAACATGAAAGAGGTGATCGATCGCCACCCGCAGATCGTCGCCTATGCAATCGAGGCGATCGAGCGCGCCGGCCTGACGCCGGTGAAGACCTCGATCCGCGGCGGCACCGATGGTTCACGGCTGTCCTTCATGGGACTGCCCTGCCCGAACATCTTCGCCGGCGAGCACGCGTTCCATTCGCGGCTCGAATGGGTCAGCCGGCAGGACATGGAAAAGGCCGTGCAGACCATCGTCCATCTGGCGATGATCTGGGAAGAGAAGGCCTGATCAGGCCCGCGCGGTCACGATCCAGATCGCGCCCGGCAGCAGCACGGCATCGCCCTTCGCGAACGGCGCGAGCGCCTCGCGCATCGATGCGATGGCGGCGGCGCGCACGTCATCCGGGTGCCCTTCCAGCGCACGGCTGGCCGGCCCGATTTCGAGCGCGCCCTGGATCGCCGCATCCATGCCGCGACTAACAGCAACGTCGAGCTCGACCTTGCACGGCTCCATGGCGATGCCGGAGAAGCCGGCCTCGCCCAGGATCCGCTTCACCCGCGCCTCGGACGCAAACGAAAACGGACCGGGATCCTCGGGGCCGAGCTGCGGCAGTTTCGGCACGTGCTTGTAGACCGCCTGCAGCGGCGCCATGAAGAACGGATTCTCGCGCGGCTCCTGCCAGCAGGCGAAGGCGAGACGCCCGCTCTTCCGCATCGCCTTGTGCAGGTTGGCGAACGACACCGCTGGGTCGGCAAAGAACATCACGCCGAAGCGCGAGGCCAGCAGGTCGAAGCTCTCGCGCGCGAACGGATAGACGGTCGCATCCGCAAGCGCGAATTCGACCGGCAACCCCTGCGGCGCGCTCTGCCGCGCCCGCGTCAGCATCGGCTCCGAGACGTCGACGCCGAGCACGTGGCCATCGGGCGCGACCTTCGCCGCCAGCGCAAAGCTCGAGGCGCCGCTGCCGCAGCCGATATCGACGACGCGCTCGCCGGCTTTCGGGGCCGCGCGATCGATCAGGAGGTCGAGCACCGGCTGCAACACGATGTCCTGCGCAGCCTGCCTGGTGGCCCAGCGCTGGCCGCCCGGCCCGTTCCAATAGGCGATCTGATCGGCGTTTTGCGGATGACCTGCGTTCATGCGAACAAAACCTTTGCTGAGAAACTTGCGGCGAAGCTAAAGCGCGATGAGATCGTGTCGAATCGTCATCGCGCTTTAGCACCTTTTTTTGAGCATGATCTCTTCGGAAAACCGCTTCACACTTTTCCGGATCATGCTCTAACAGCTCTCGCGCGTCGCGGCGCGCAGCATCGGCATCACCTGATAGGTGAATCCGGCATTGGCCCTGGTGACGGGATCGTTGGCGACGATCTCCTGCGGATCGGCATCGTCGGACAGTTGCAGCACGCCCAGTCCCCAGACGCCGGCGGGATCGGCCACGGGACCGAACACAAGCGCCTTGCCGGCGCGCAGCAATTCGCCGCAATACGCGACATGCGCCTGCATGATCGCGGCTTCCTCAGGCGTCATGTCCTGCGGGAAGGTCGGACGCGGGCCGGTCAATTTACAGACGTAATACTTCATCGACCTGGCCTGCGGTCTCGGATTATTTGGCGGCTGCGCTCGTGGGCTTCGCCTGCTTCGGCGCAGGCGTCTTCGCGGTGGCCTTGGCGGCATTCGCCTTCGGCGCGCCCTGCCCATCGCTGCGCGCGATGCCCCAGGGGTCGGTGGGCTTCTGATCCGGCACGCCGCTGAGCGCGCGCTGGTAGGCACGTTGCTGCCGCTGTTCGTTGGCGGTATCCGCCGGTGATTTCTCGATCTCTTCGCGATAGCGCTGCACATGGTCCTGCGCCAAGGCAGGTCCGGCAATCATGGCAAGAAGAAGAATCGCGGCGAGTTTGCGCATGCATCAGGTTCCCGGTTAGGCCGAGATAATAGCATCGCAGCGAGGTCGATTCCAAACCTGCGCGGCGAGAACGACGATGACGAGAATCATACTTTGGTCCGCAAGGGAACGGCAGTGATCGGTAGTGAGCCCGTCCGCCTCCGCTCTTCGAGCTTCGGCGTGACAGCCTTCGCCCTGCGGCACCGATTACGCGGCAACTTCGGCCGCAAAAGGCTGGCTTGCCCAGCCGTAGCCCGTGAGGTGCGAATGCTGGTAGGCGGCGAGAGATTCGAACTCCCGACCCTCTCGGTGTAAACGAGATGCTCTAACCAGCTGAGCTAGCCGCCCTTACCTGCGCGCCTCTTTAGCCTCGCCCGCCCCTCAGGCGCAAGGTCGCAAGCCCTCAATCCGTCGGCCGCGCCGGCAATCCCCTGAGATCGTTGATCCATGGCGCGGCGGAGCGGCCCCAGAACTGGCGTCGCGGGGTCAATCCGCCGCGCTGGCGAATGCTGCCCCAGCGGATACCAAAATCGTCGGGACCGCCGTCCTCGCTGCTTGTGAACAACGGGGAACCGCAATCGCCGCAGAAATGCTGGAAGCGGATCCGGCCGTTGTCGCCCCGCTTGCCGTACACTTTCGGCGCACCTCCGGTCAGCCGGACCTGCTCGGCGGCACAGATCACCGTGACGCGATAGGGCGAGCCGGTCAGCGCCTGGCAGTCCGTGCAATGGCAGATCGATACTCGTTCGGGATCGATCTCGGCCTGATAGGTGACGGCCCCGCAATGGCATTGCCCGTCGATGTGCATCCGCGTTCTCCCAATTCCGTCAAACAAAGCGGCTCCCTGGGCGCCGTTCCATCGTGTGCGGCTCGGCTGCCGGCCTGCTCCTTGGGAGCAATGCTGGTATCCCGGATCGGCCTAGTTTGGGATACCAAACCGGGATACGCTAACCACCACAAACTCGATCCCGTGCACCCGCCGAGGCCCCCCATGTCGCAGATGCTCCAGATCCACGACCAGCTCCGGGAGATGATCCTCTCGCTCGACCTGGGCCCCGGCGAGCGGCTGACCGAACGTTGGCTGGAGAGCCGGTTCGAGGGGTCGCGCACGCCGATCCGTGCCGCCCTGGTGCGGCTCGAAGGCGAAGAGCTGGTCCGTCGCGACGGCCGCAACTGGATCGTGGCGCCGATCGATCTCGGCGAGCTGGAGGCGCTGGCCGAGTTCCGCAGTCCACTGGAAACGACAGCCGTCCGCCTCGCCTGCGCGCGGGCGAGCGCGGCCGACATCGCCGGCGTCGAGGAGATGCTGGATGCCTGCCAGTCCGGCGCGCTGCGCGAGGAATGGCACCGCGTCGGCACCGATTTCCATGTCGAGATCGCGCGGCTCTCCGGCAATCCGTTCATCGTCAAGGCGATCGCCGGTGCGATGACCCGGCTGTCGCGGGCACGCTGGCTCGAAGTGTGGACCGAACCCTCGCGCGAGCAGGCCTGGCGCGAGCACCGCCGCATCCTCGGCTTCATCAAGGACAACGATCCGGATTCTGCCGCGCGCGAGGCTGCCGATCACATCACCGCCACCCGCGATCGGCTGCTGCGTTCGCTGAACGAGGATCGCCGCGGCCTGCGCGCGCGCGGCTTCGCCGTGATCGGGCTGCGCTGACATGGACGCTAAAGTGTTGGACGTTAAAGTATTGGACGCTCAAATCATGGACGCCGAAGTCGATCGCGAAGCCATCCTCGACGCCGGCCCCTGGAAGCGCAACCTGATCGTTTGCGTGGTCGGCTCGTTCACCACCATCGTGGGAATGACGCTGCTGCTGCCGTTCCTGCCGCTCTATGTCGAGCAGCTCGGCGTCACAGATCATGCTGCCATCGTGCAATGGTCGGGCGTCGCCTATGGCGCAACCTTCTTCAGCGCGGCGCTGACGGCACCGCTGTGGGGACGGCTCGCCGATCGTTACGGCCGCAAGCTGATGCTGATCCGCGCCAGCCTCGGCATGGCGATTGCGATGTCGCTGATCGGCATGGCGCACAATGTCTATGAGCTGGTCGGCTTGCGGCTATTGACCGGCCTGCTCGGCGGCTACGCCTCGGGCTCGACCGTGCTGGTCGCGGCGCAAACGCCGAAGGCGCGGTCCGGTTGGGCGATCGGCGTGCTGTCGGCCGGCATCATGGCCGGCAGCCTGGTTGGTCCGTTGATCGGCGGCGTGCTGCCCGGGCTGATCGGCATCCGCGCGACCTTCTTCCTGATCGGCGGCGTCATCTTCATCACCTTCCTCGGCACCACCTTCCTGATCCGCGAGGAGGCACGCCCGAAGACCGCGAAAGGCGCCAAATCGCGCGGCGGCTGGTCGCTGGTCCCGGACAAGCGCCCGGTGGTCGCGATGTGGGGAACGGGCCTGCTCTTGATGATCGCCAACATGTCGATCGAGCCGATCATCACGGTCTATGTCGCTCAGCTGGTCGAGGCGCCGCAGGTGATTTTCGTCGCCGGCCTCGTGATGTCGGCAGCGGCCTTCGGCAGCCTGCTGTCGTCGTCGCATCTCGGCAAGCTCGCCGATCGCGTCGGCCACTGGCGGATCATCATCATCTGCCTGGCGGTCTCGGCATTGCTGCTGATCCCGCAGGCCTTCGTGGTCAGCGGCTGGCAACTGATCCTGCTGCGCTTCCTGATGGGGCTCGCGCTCGGCGGCCTGTTGCCCTGCATCGCCAGCGTGATCCGGCACAACGTGCCCGACGCCGTCACCGGCAGCATGCTGGGCTACTCGATCTCGGCGCAATATGCCGGTCAGGTGATCGGCCCGCTCGCCGGCGGATTCATCGGCGGCCATATCGGCATGCGCGCGGTGTTTTTGGGAACCAGCGTGCTGATGGCGCTCGGGGCGATCGGCAATTTCGTCGTCGAGAAGAAGAAGTAGTCCGGCGCCCGCCCCGCTCCCGGTGGCGACTGAGGCCGTCTGCTTCCTGACCCCACTTGCAAGCAACCAAAACAAAAACGGCGCCCGAAGGCGCCGTTTTATTATTTCGACTGGAGCTCACTTAGTGCGCCGTCAGGCCGCCGGACGCTTCGTCCGAAGCATCGGGCTTGACGTCGACCTTGCTGGCCTCCTCTTCCCAGACGATCGGCACGGGCACGCGGGTCAGCGCCTTGGCGACGACCTCATCCAGCCGCGAGACCGGAATGATGTCCATGCCGCCCTTGATCGCATCGGATATCTCCGTGAGATCCTTGGCGTTGTCCTCCGGGATCAGCACCGTCTTGATGCCGCCGCGCGCGGCAGCCAGCAGCTTCTCCTTCAGACCGCCGATCGGCAGCACGCGACCACGCAGCGTGATCTCGCCGGTCATCGCGACATCGTGGCGGACCGGAATGCCGGTCATGACCGAGATGATCGCGGTGGCCATCGCCACGCCGGCGGACGGACCGTCCTTCGGCGTTGCGCCCTCCGGCACGTGAACGTGGATGTCACGGCGATCGAACAGCGGCGGCTCGATGCCGTAGACGATCGCGCGCGAGCGGACGTAAGACGCCGCCGCCGAGATCGACTCCTTCATCACGTCGCGCAAATTGCCCGTGACCGTCATCTTGCCCTTACCGGGCATCATGACGCCTTCGATGGTGAGCAACTCGCCGCCGACATCGGTCCAAGCCAGGCCGGTAACGATACCGACCTGGTCCTCTTCGTCGATCTCGCCGTAGCGATACTTCGGAACGCCGAGGAACTCCTCGATATTCGCCTCGGTGACCTTCACCGACTTCTTCTTGGAGATCATCAGCTCCTTCACCGCCTTGCGGGCGAGTGTGGAGAGCTCACGCTCCAGGTTGCGCACACCCGCTTCGCGGGTGTAGCGGCGGATCATCAACAGCAAGGCCGCGTCGTCGATCGACCATTCCTTGGAGTCCAGACCGTGCTTGGAGATCGCGCTCGGGATCAGGTGCTTGCGCGCGATCTCGACCTTCTCGTTCTCGGTGTAGCCGGCGATCCGGATGATCTCCATGCGGTCCATCAGCGGGCCCGGAATATTCAGCGTATTCGCTGTCGTGATGAACATCACGTTGGACAGGTCGTAATCGACCTCCAGGTAGTGGTCGTTGAAGGTCGAGTTCTGCTCGGGGTCCAGAACCTCAAGCAGCGCCGACGACGGATCGCCGCGGAAATCGGCGCCCATCTTGTCGATCTCGTCCAGCAGGAACAGCGGGTTCGAGGTCTTCGCCTTGCGCATCGACTGGATGATCTTGCCGGGCATCGAGCCGATATAGGTGCGGCGGTGACCGCGGATCTCGGCCTCGTCACGCACGCCGCCGAGCGACACGCGCACGAACTCGCGCCCGGTCGCCTTGGCGATCGACTTGCCGAGCGAGGTCTTGCCGACGCCGGGAGGCCCGACCAGGCACAGGATCGGTCCGGTCAGCTTGTTGGCGCGCGACTGCACCGCGAGATACTCGACGATCCGGTCCTTGACCTTCTCGAGCCCGTAGTGATCGGAGTCCAACACCGCCTGCGCGGCCTCGAGGTCCTTCTTGACCTTGGACTTCTTGCCCCACGGGATCGACAGCAGCCAATCCAGATAGTTGCGCACGACGGTCGCTTCCGCGGACATCGGCGACATCTGGCGCAGCTTCTTCAGCTCGTGCTGTGCCTTCTCGCGCGCTTCCTTGGACAGCTTGGTCTTGGAGATCTTCTCCTCCAGATCGGCCAGCTCGTCGCGACCTTCGTCGTCGCCGAGCTCCTTCTGGATCGCCTTCATCTGCTCGTTCAGGTAATACTCGCGCTGGGTCTTCTCCATCTGGCGCTTGACGCGCGAGCGGATGCGCTTCTCGACCTGCAGCACCGAGATCTCGCTCTCCATCAGGCCCAGCACCTTCTCCAGGCGCTGCGTGACGGACAACGTCTCCAGGATGGCCTGACGATCGGCGATCTTGACCGCCAGATGCGAGGCAACGGTGTCGCCGAGCTTGGCGAAATCGGTGATCGCCTGAACCACGCCGACGACTTCGGCGGAGATCTTCTTGTTGAGCTTCACATAGCTCTCGAAGTCGGACACGACCGAACGCGACAGCGCCTCGGCTTCGACCGAGGTGGCGTCAGCGTCGGCGAGCGCGACCGCGGTCGCCTCGTAATACTCGCTGCGATCGGAATACTTCTCGACACGCGCGCGCTCGAGGCCCTCGACCAGCACCTTCACGGTGCCGTCGGGCAGTTTCAGGAGCTGCAGGACGCTGGCGAGCGTACCGGTCTCGTAGATTGAATCGGGTGCCGGATCGTCATCGGACGCGTTCTTCTGCGTCGCGAGCATGATCAACGCGTCGTTCTTCATCACCTCTTCGAGCGCGCGGATCGATTTCTCGCGGCCGACGAACAGCGGCACGATCATGTGCGGGAAGACGACGATGTCGCGGAGCGGCAGCACCGGATAGGAATGGCTTTCGCCGTGGACGATCGTTGGCCGGGGTTTTGAGGTCGTCATGGCCTTATCCTTTTGTTTTGCCCCCTTGCACGCAGTCCGCCTGCTTGCGCAACCGCCACAAGGTGCCTTGGTGATCCGGAAAGAGATTACCGTCAGCAGTCGCTTATTCCGCATCGTAAAGCGACGAATCTCAACACATGAGGTCCCTCGCCGATAGCATTAGGTGGCTATCAGGCCGGGGGGTGTCAAGTCTGAGAAGTGCCCGGAAATTCAGGCTAAACAGGCATTTACTGCGATGCCACAACGGCGCTGCTGGTGCGCCGCAACGGCCGCCGGATTGCCCGGCAGCCCTGCATTTTTGGCGGAAAGAGACGAGCGCTTTTAGGCGCTCGCGCTGCTCTCGACGGCGCGGTCGGAACGATCCGCGTAGATGTAGAGCGGACGCGCCGTTCCCTCGACCACTTCGCGCGAGATCACGACTTCCTCGACGCCTTCGAGGCCCGGGAGGTCGAACATGGTCTCGAGCAGGATGCTCTCCAGGATCGACCGCAGGCCGCGCGCACCGGTCTTGCGCTCGATCGCCCTGCGGGCGACCGCGCCAAGCGCCTCGTCGGCGAAGGTGAGCTCGATGTTCTCCATCTCGAACAGCCGCTGGTACTGCTTCACCAGCGCGTTTTTCGGATCGGTCAGGATCTTCTTCAGCGAGGCCTCGTCGAGGTCCTCCAGCGTCGCGACGACGGGCAGACGGCCGACGAATTCCGGGATCAGGCCGTACTTCAGCAGGTCTTCCGGCTCGACGTGGCGGAAGATCTCGCCGGTGCGGCGATCCTCCGGCGCGAGCACCTGCGCCGCGAAGCCGATCGAGGTCGAGCGGCCGCGCGCGGAGATGATCTTCTCGAGGCCCGAGAACGCACCGCCGCAGATGAACAGGATGTTGGTGGTATCCACCTGCAGGAACTCCTGCTGCGGATGCTTGCGGCCGCCCTGCGGCGGGACCGAGGCCACCGTGCCTTCCATGATCTTCAGCAGCGCCTGCTGGACGCCCTCGCCCGACACGTCGCGGGTGATCGAGGGATTGTCCGACTTGCGGCTGATCTTATCGATTTCGTCGATATAGACGATGCCGCGCTGCGCGCGCTCGACGTTGTAGTCGGCCGACTGCAGCAGCTTCAGGATGATGTTCTCGACGTCCTCGCCGACATAGCCGGCTTCGGTCAGCGTCGTCGCGTCAGCCATGGTAAACGGCACGTCGAGGATGCGGGCCAGCGTCTGCGCGAGCAGCGTCTTGCCCGAACCGGTCGGACCGATCAGCAGGATGTTCGACTTCGCCAGTTCGACGTCATTGTGCTTGGTCTGATGGTTAAGCCGCTTGTAGTGATTGTGGACGGCGACCGACAGCACCTTCTTGGCATGGCTCTGACCGATCACGTAGTCGTCCAGGACCTTGCAAATCTCCTTCGGCGTCGGGATGCCGTCGCGCGACTTCACCAGCGAGGATTTGTTCTCCTCGCGAATGATGTCCATGCACAGTTCGACACACTCGTCGCAAATGAAGACAGTCGGTCCGGCAATCAGCTTGCGAACTTCATGCTGGCTCTTGCCGCAGAACGAGCAGTATAGCGTGTTCTTGGCGTCGCTCGTGCCGACCTTACTCATTCATTATCTCCGTCCGCCGTTCGATCATTTGCCAGATCGACCCAATCCGGCACCAAACCGGAGCTTAAGGGTAGATAGAGCAAATTCCGTACCAAAAAAGAGCCTACGCAATACTGACCGTGCGAATCACGGTTTATTCGAATCTCCGCGATCTCGGCCGGCGCATTACAGCCAACCATGCTGGCACCCGACTATCAAGAATTCGCTAATCGGATGGCCGGCTCAAGACCGTGACAATACCGTGATTTTCAACGATCGCACGTGGAATACGCGCTGAAATCCACGGAACGTTGCGGGATTACCACGCCAGCATAGGAGCACGAAACCGGAACTTTCCGCCCACGCGCATGCACCTGCCGGCGGGTCCGCCCGTCCTGCTTTGCCGGTTATGTGAGGCGTCAATGTGGAGATCACACCGACGCCTCCAGAGGCCTGTTCCGATCAGGCGGCCTTGTCAGGCAGCCGCCTTAGGCAGCCTTGGCCGCCGACGGATCTTCCGGACGCTTGTCGATGACCTTGTCGACGAGGCCGAACGCCTTGGCGTCCTCAGCGGTGAGGAACTTGTCGCGCTCGAGCGCGTCCTCGATCGCCTTGTAGGTCTGGCCGGTGTGCTTCACATAGATCTCGTTGAGGCGCTTCTTGAGATTCAGGATCTCCTGCGCGTGCAGCATGATGTCGGTGGCCTGGCCCTGGAAGCCGCCCGAGGGCTGGTGCACCATGATGCGCGAATTCGGCAGCGAGAAGCGCATGTCCTTCTCGCCGGCCGCCAGCAGCAGCGAGCCCATCGAGGCCGCCTGCCCCGTGCACAGCGTCGACACCGGAGGGCGGATGAACTGCATCGTGTCGTAGATCGCAAGGCCCGACGTCACCACGCCGCCCGGCGAGTTGATGTACATCGAGATTTCCTTCTTCGGATTCTCGGCCTCGAGGAACAACAGCTGCGCGACAGTCAACGTTGCCATGCCGTCTTCCACCGGACCGGTGACGAAGATGATGCGCTCTTTCAGGAGACGCGAGAAAATGTCGTAGGCGCGTTCGCCGCGATTGGTCTGCTCGACGACCATCGGCACGAGGTTCATGTAGGTTTCAACGGGATCGCGCATTGGGACAACCCAGGGGTTAGGGGTGATGCAGAACTTTAAGGCTTAACCCAGATATGGGCCAATTTCCGGCCGACAAGACCGGCACTAGCCATCCGGGCAGGTCGCGGAAGTTCAAGCTGATTCGCATCTGCGCGCATAGCGACGGGATCCGTTGCGAGGCGCGCTTTCGCGGTTCATCATTAACGCGAGGTGCCGGAATTAAGCGGCAGTTTTCTCGGCATCTTCATCCTTGAACAGCTCATCCTTGGTGACCTTCTTCTCGGTCACAGTGGCGAGCTCGAGGACGAAGTCGACGACCTTGTCCTCGTAGATCGGGGCGCGGAGCTGGGCCAGCGCCTGGGCGTTGCTGCGGTAATAATCCCAGACTTCCTTCTCGCGGCCGGGCATCTGGCGCGCGCGCTCGATCACGGCCCGCGACACCTCGTCGTCGGTCACCGTGATCTTGTTCTTCTCGCCGATCTCCGACAGCACGAGGCCGAGGCGGACGCGGCGGTCGGCTATCTTGTGGTACTCCTCCTTGGCCGCATCCTCGGTGGTGTTCTCGTCGGCAAAAGTCTTGCCGGACGAGTCCATCTCGGCCTTGATCGAGTTCCACATCAGCTTGAACTCTTCGTCGACCAGCGACGGCGGCGCCTCGAACTTGTGGCTCTCGTCGAGCCGGTCGAGCAGCGCGCGCTTGACCTTCTGACGGGTCGCGCCGGCGAACTCGGCCGTCAGGCGCTCGCGCGCGGCCTCCTTCAGCTTGTCGAGCGACTCGAGCCCAAGCGTCTTGGCGAACTCGTCGTCGATCGTGGTTTCACCGGGCGCCTCGATCAGGGTCGCGGTGGTCTCGAACTCGGCTGGCTGGCCGGCGAGCTTTTCGTTGAGGTAGTTCTTCGGGAACGGGACCTTCAGCGTGCGGGTCTCGTTGGTGCCGATACCGATCAGCTGCTCCTCGAAGCCCGGGATGAACTGGCCGGCGCCGATCAGGACCTGGATGCCTTCGCCGGTGCCGCCCTCGAAGGCTTCACCGTTGATGGTGCCCTTGAAGCTGATGGTGACACGGTCGCCCTTCTCCGCCTTCGCACCCTCGGCCTTGGCATTATAGGGACGGCTGCCTTCGGCGATGCGCTTGATGGCATCGTCGATGTCGGCGTCGGAGACGTCGACCACCGGCTTCTCGACCGAGAACGACTTGAAATCGGCGAGCTGGATCTGCGGCACCACCTCGATCGCGACCGTGTAGGTCAGGTCGGTCTTGCCGGACAGCAGTTCCTCGACCTCGTCCTTCTCGGTCGGCATCGTGATCTTCGGCTCGCCGGCGAGGCGGAAGCCGCGCTCGGTGAAGATCTCCGTGTTGGTGTCGCGGATGGTCTGGTCGATGGTCTCGGCCATCACCGAGCGGCCATAGATCTTCTTCAGATGCGCCACCGGCACCTTGCCGGGACGGAAGCCGTTGAGACGGACCTTGTCCTTGAGGTCGACCAGCTTGGCGCCCGCCTTGGCATCGAGATCGGATGCCGGAACGCTGATCTTGAATTCGTGCTTCAGTCCCTCGTTGAGGGTCTCGGTGACCTGCATGGTATCAATCTTCTTCCGCTTTTGCCGCGGCCCGAGCGGCCGTTGCAGTGTTCAATCTGTTCGACGCGGAGCCTGGCGGCCTAACGTCTGTGGGTTCGGCGAACCGTCACCCCTTCGGGGCCAAAGGTTCTCCAAGGAATCGTCATGCAAACGCTGTAAGCGCTTGGTGCGGGCGGAGGGACTCGAACCCCCACAACTTTCGTCACTGGAACCTAAATCCAGCGCGTCTACCAGTTCCGCCACGCCCGCGAGAAAAGCATCCAATTCGGCCGCGGTGCCGCGGGCGGCGGGCTTATAACATGCGTCCACCGGTTCGCAGCAAAAAAATGGCCGCTGTGCAGCCCACCCTGCGACCGATCGCGACTGGACAGGCCCACTTGAAAATGGTCCGCATCGGCCGGATGGCAAGTCCCGAATTCCCTCCCGAATTTTCCCTCACCCGGCGCGACCTGATGGCCGCCCTCGGCGCCGCGGCGTTGTGCCCGGCTCTGCCGGCCGCGGGCTCGGCGCAGGGCCGGACGGCGGTCGCGCTGCAGGCCAAAACCGACCACATCCGGCTTCGTCCTGACGGTCCGGAAACGGCGGTCTGGTCGCTGGGCAGCGGCGACCTCCGCTTCAAGCGCGGCGAAGTGCTGGACGTGACGTTTGGGAATGAATTGCCGGTCGCGGCCGCACTCGATTGCCGGGGGCTCGATGGCGTCCCGGCCGCGGAGCCTCTCGCCTCCCGGGCGCCCCTCGCCGCGGGAGCAAAGGATACCTTCCAGCTCCCGCTTCGGCATGCCGGCACCTTCCTGTGCGAGCCGCTGCTCGGCGATGGCGGCACGGCCCCGGCGCGGCCGCGGCCGCTGATCGTGACCGGCACCTCGCCGGTTGCGGTCGATCGCGACGAGGTCTTGCTGATCGAGGAGTGGCGCCTGCGGGGGGATGGGAGCGCAATCCCGCCCGGGGATGATCCAAAAGATAGCTCGGCGATTCAAACAATTAACGGCAAAACCTCATACGAGATCTCGGTACCGGCCAATGCCCGGCTCAGACTTCGCTTTATCAATGGCAGCCAACGCAGCGTGCTGGCGGTCAAGTTGGAGAACCTCGAAGTCCGGGTAATGGCGATCGACGGCCAGCCTGCCGAACCGTTTTCAGCCCGGAACGGCGCGCTGGTGCTGGCGCCCGGAAGCCGCACCGATGTCTTTGTCGATGCGGCCGGGACGCCGGGAACCAGCTTCCCGATCCTGCTGCACGACGGCAAGCAGGCCCGCCCGGTCGGCAGGCTCGCGATCTCGAACGATCCGCCGCTCCGGCCGGCGCCGTTCCCGCCTGCTCCGCCGCTTCCGGCCAACGACATGCCCGCCCAGCTCGACCTCAGGAATGCGGCGCGGTTCGATCTGGCATTGGGCACGCCGACCGAATGGTTCCGGCCGGCCGATTTCAAACCGTCAGCCGCCCCGGCCTTTCAGGCCAAAGCCGGACGGCCGGTGGTGCTGGCGCTGACCAATCGCGGCACGATCGCCAGCGTGTTTCATCTGCACGGCCATCACTTCCGCCTGCTCGACCGGCTCGACGACGGCTGGAAGCCGTTCTGGCTCGACACGCTCGCAGTCGAACCGGGCCAGACCCAGCGCATCGCCTTCCTCGCCGAATATCCCGGCCGCTATCTGATCGAGCAAGTCGCGACCGACTGGGCCGCGCCGCGGCTCGTCCGATGGTACAGTGTCCAGTAACAAGAACGAGGAAACGCCCATGGGCCAGACAGTTGCAGCGATTCGCGGAGTGAAGGCACGAAGCGTCGTGGTGCCGCTCAAGCGCCCCGTGAAGACCGCGTTCGGCGTGATCGATTCCGGCCCGCTGATCCTGATCGATGTCGAGACCGATCAAGGCGTTACCGGCCGCACCTACATCTTCGCTTACAGCAAGCTCACACTTAAACCACTTGTCTATCTGATCGAGGAGATCGGCCGCGAGCTGATCGGCAAGCCGGTCGCGCCGTTCGACCTGATGAAGGCGATGGACGCCAAATTCCGGCTGCTCAGCGCGCAGGGTCTGGTCGGCATGGCCGTGTCCGGGCTCGACATGGCCTATTGGGATGTGCTCGGCCAGCTCGCCGGCCGCCCCCTGGCCGAGCTGCTTGGCGGCTCGGTGAAGCCGATCAAGGCCTATGACAGCTACGGCGCGGTCGATCCCGTTGCCGACGAGCGTGCGCTGCGCCGCTCGCTCGACCAAGGCTTCAAGGGCATCAAGATCAAGGGCGGCGACGGCGACGCCGCCAATGACGAGCGCGTCGTGAAGGGCGTGCGCGCCCTGCTCGGCCCCGACATCGCGCTGATGATCGACTTCAACCAGTCGCTCGATCCAGCGGAGGCCACACGACGCATCGCGCGGCTTGCGCCGTACGATTTGCACTGGATCGAGGAGCCGGTGCCGCAGGAGAGCCTCTCCGGTCACGCAAAAGTCCGCGAGACCTCACCGACCCCGATCCAGGCCGGCGAGAACTGGTGGTTTCCGCGCGGCTTTGCCGAGGCGATCGCGGCCGGCGCATCCGACTTCATCATGCCCGACGTGATGAAGGTCGGTGGCGTCACCGGCTGGATGCAGGTCGCGGGACAAGCCGATGCCGCATCGATCCCGATGTCGAGCCATCTGTTCGCGGAGGTCAGCGCGCATCTGCTCGCGGTGACGCCGACCGCGCACTGGCTCGAATTCCTCGACTTCGCCGGCGCGATCCTCGCAAAGCCCGCCGAGATCACCGATGGCGCGATGACCGCCCGCGGTCCCGGGCTCGGCATCGAATGGAACGAGCCGGCAGTCGCGAAATATTTCGTGAGCTAGCACGCGCCGGTTGGATGGGTGGAGCGCAGCGCTACCCATCAACTGTCTTTCGGCGCGATAAGGTGATGGGTTTCGCTGCGCTCTACCCATTCTACGCGCCCACCATCGATCGATCGTGCGCTTCACCTTTGCGACGTATTCATGTAGGCCGTCAGGACATCGGAGCGCCCCATGTCCAACACCAACAAGCTGACGCTCAAGTTTCGCTGTCCCACGGAGCTTGAAGGCCTGATACCGCCGCCCGTGCCGGCAGCGCAGGGCGTTCCGGACTGGCTCAAGACGATGCCGGCGACCGCCTACTCTTCGATCAACCTGCACGACGAGGACACCATCAAGCGCTGTCCGCCGTTCGTGGATGCGATGACCTGCGGATTCCTGCTGCCGCTGGTTTGCGACCTCAGGGTCGAAAACGGCGAAATCACCTGGGACCAGGACCTGCCGCCGGGAGGCACGCCCGAATTTCCGCGTTCGCCGATCGGCTTCCACGACCCGGGTCAGGTCAGCGGCACGCCGTTGTTTGAAGAAGGCCGCTTCTTCATCAAATTCCACAATCTGTGGACCGTCGAAGCCCCTGAAGGCTACGCCGTCTACTTCACGCATCCCGTCAATCGCTTCGACCTTCCGTTCACCACGCTGAGCGGCCTGGTCAATTCCGACCTTTATGCCGACAACTGGGTGCACTTTCCGGCGTACTGGCACGACCGTAATTTCAAAGGCGTGCTGCCGAAAGGGACTCCGATCGCGCAATGCATTCCAGTCAAGCGCGACAGCTGGTCCGCGCAGGCATCGCCCTTCACCGCGGAGGAAGCCAAACGCGTCGACGAATTCCGCGCTGAGCTTCGGCGAACGCCCAATCTCTACCGGAGAAACTTCCGGGCCTGAGGCGCGGCGAAAGCGTGTCGCAGAAAGCGTTCAGCTCGATTCCACGCCGAGGAATTTCGCCGCCGCGCTCCGGTCGAAGAAGAAGCGGCCATGCGATGATGCGGCCATCACGAATGTCGCGCGGCCCAGCAGTTGCGGCTGGCCACGCGTGACCGAGCGCAACGCCGCCTCACCGGCATTGCGGTCGCCCTGCTCGAGAAGGCAGGTGGCGAGGTGAGCACGGACCGAGCGGTCGTCCGGATACTGCGCGAGCACCTGGCGGAAAGCATCGGCCGCAGCCGCGTAGTCGCCGTGCAGGATCAGGATCCGGCCAAGTTCGTTGACGATGTCAGGGCGTCCCGGCGCGCTGTTGCGGGCGCTGGTCAGGATGCTGAGCGCTTTGCCGAGCTCACCGTTCTCGTGAAACAGGCGTCCCAGGCTGAGCTTCAGGTCGACATTGTCGGGCGCCAGCGCAAGGCCGGATTCGACGATGCCGATGGCGTCGCTACGTTGACCGACCTTGACAAGCTGACCCGCGAGTTCCTGGAACGAGGGAAAATAGGGCGGCCGACGCGCGACCGTGCGGCGCAGTTGCGCGATGCCATCGGCCGCGCGGCCGGCGCCGCACAGCAGGGCGCCAAGCAGGGTCTCGACTTCGCCGTCGTCGCCGCGACGCGCGATCCGTTCCAGCGATCCGATCGCCTCGCCTCCCCGATCCTGTCCCATCAGGGCATGCGCCAGCAGAAGCGCCGCGTTCCTGTCGGTACGGTTGGATTTCAGGATGCTGGCGGCAATCTGCTCGGCCTGAGCAAACTGTCGCGCCCGCAACGCCATTGCGCCTTGTTGCAGCGCCTGAGCGAGGAAATTGTTCTGCGTGGCACTCACGAGCGGGATTCACGGGATGCAAGGGAATGTCGTGGGGCTTTAGCCCGCCTCTTCCCACGCGTCCACCAAAAGTCCCGTGTCAGGGGGAGTTGAGCACTTCGCGAGCCTCCCCGCGCGTCCCCGCCGGAAGCGGAGGGATGATTGGATCTATGCGGGACAAGGATACGGCCGATCTTGTATGGTCGTGGCTGATCGGCGTGCCGCCGAACGAACCTGACACCATGTGACAGATCGGAGAACCAGGATGGCACAGTGCATCGTCATCGTTCAATTCGACCTCCCGAAGCGAACCGAGGAACAAGCCATCAAGGGCGGCATGGGCTCCGCGCCTGTTTATCGAAATCTCGCGACAACAGGGCTGATCCGCAAAGACTATCTCAACGGCGAGACCGGCACCGGCGGTGTTTACCTGTGGGAGACCCGCGCGGCGGCCGAGGCCTGGTTCACCGAGGCCAAGATCGCCGAGCTGACTGAACGGTTCGGAGCCCGGCCGCGGTTGACCTGGTACGACACGCACATCACCGTCGACAACCTCAAGGGCGAGACGCGGGTGAACCAATCCGCGCTGATTTCCGCCGCGGAATGAAAAGACGTCGGGTAGCGCGGCCTCTCGCAAAGTATCGCCCCGAGCGGCCTCGACGGCACCCGGCAGCTCAAGCGCGTTCGCGATGATCGCCCGATGGCTTGGCTGAGGTTGAATGAACCCCGCCCCCCTTGGCGGCCAACTTCGTCTCCTCCCGTATCATGTCGACGAAAGCGCGAAGCCCGGCGGTCATGTGCCGGTGCCGCGGATAATAGAGACGCAAGCCAGGAAATGGCGGCGTCCAGGCGTCCAGCACGGCTCGCAACGTTCCGGCGGCGAGATGCCCGGTTACCCAGAAATCGCTCACGAACGCCAGTCCCACGCCTTCGAGGGCTGCTTCGACCATCAAGCTGTCATTGTCGAGGGTCAGCCTGCCCGGGACATCCAGCACCATCTGCTCGCCGCCGCGCTTTTCGAACTCCCAGTGATAGAGCTTGCCGCTCGGCATCCGTCTGCGAATGCATTCATGGGTGAGCAAATCAAGCGGAGACCGCGGCACCGAACAACGTGCGAAATAGTCGGGCGCGCCAACGACGATGAAGCGCGTTTCCGGGCCGCAGGGAATCGCGACCATGTCCTGCGGCACGGCTTCGGCCAGCCGGATGCCGGCATCGAAACCTTCCGCGACAATATCGATGGGACGTCCTTCCAGGGTCAACTCGACGTTCATGTCAGGATAGTGCCGCAGAAATTTTGCGACGACCGGGCGAAGGATCTGGTGCGCGGCGCGCTCCTTCAGATTGATGCGCAGCGTTCCCGCAGGCGTGTCGCGAAACTCGTTCACATCCTCCATCGCGCCGGCAATCTCGCGCAGCGCGGGACTGACCCTGGCGAGGAAACGCTCTCCCGCTTCCGACAGCGCGACGCTGCGCGTCGTCCGATTGATGAGACGCACGCCAAGCCGCTTTTCCAGCCCGGCGATGGCATGGCTCAACGCCGAGGGCGAGATGCCGAGTTCCGTCGCGGCTGCGCGAAAGCTGCGATGCGCCGAGATCGCGACGACCGCGTTCAGCTCGAAAAGACCGGCATGCTGCATTGTTCGATTTCCTGCATCAGGTCATGTCACTCTATGCCGATTATTGCATTAATCAAACCGACTATATCGAGCCCGCAATCTGGTTCTGAAGGGCATCTCCCATGGCAAAGACTTTCCTCATCACGGGCGTTTCGTCCGGCTTCGGCCGCGCACTGGCCGAGGCCGCATTGCGTGACGGTCATACCGTCACCGGCACCGTGCGCAGCGAGAACGACAAGCAAAAGTTCGAAGCGCTCGGCGCGGGCTTGCACGCGGTGATCCTTGATGTCACCAACTCCGAAGCCATCGCGCCCGCGGTCGCCGAGGTCGAGAACAGGATCGGCGCGATCGACGTTCTGGTGAACAATGCCGGCTATGGCCACGAGGGCATCTTGGAGGAGTCATCGATCGACGATCTGCGGCGCCAATTCGAGGTCAACGTGTTTGGCGCGGTGGCGATGATCCAGGCGGTGCTGCCCTTCATGCGCAAACGACGCGCCGGGCATATCCTCAACATCACGTCGATGGGCGGGATCATCACGATGCCGGGTCTTAGCTACTATCACGGCAGCAAGTTCGCGCTGGAAGGGATTTCCGAGTCCCTTGGCAAGGAAGTCAAGGACCTCGGCATCAAGGTCACCGCGGTCGAGCCCGGCGGCTTCCGCACCGACTGGGCTGGACGATCGATGGTACGAGCAGAACGGTCGATCGCAGACTATGACGCCGTCATCGATCCGATCCGCAAACGTCGTATGGAACTGAGTGGCTGGCAGGTCGGCGATCCCAAAAAGGCCGCGGAGGCGATGCTGAAACTCGCAATGTCGGCCGATCCGCCGGCGCATCTGCTGCTCGGCAGCGATGCCGTGCGGCTGGTCGAGGAAAAAATGAAACTGCTGCAGGCCGAATTCGATGCGTGGAAGAGCGTTTCGCTCTCTACCGACGTTGCCTGAGTTGCATCAGCCGCCCAAGAGTCGAGCGAACTCTGCCGTCCATCAAACGGCATCCTTGAACAACTCACTGCGCAAGCGCAGTGACCCTCACCGGAGGCGCAGCATCCAACTCGGCAATCCGGCGGTCGATCTCACCGGTCACGTGCTTCGAGAACGGCCCGAAGTGCAAGTACAGCGCCATCAGCATCACGATGTAGCGCAGCGCGCCTGGATTGGACTTGGCGACCTCGACAAAGGTCTTCCAGAACGGCTCGCGGACCTCCGGCAGGGTCCGCATGATCTTGTGCACGCCCTCGATGCCGCCAAGCTTTGTGCGCACGTCGCCATCCGGCAGGTCGCGGCGCCGGTCGGAGCGGTCGAGCATGGCGGCAAGCCGCGACAGCCGTCCTGCATATGCCGCCGGGCTGTAGACGTGCCCGAGCACAGCCTTGTAATCCACAAGGATGTCACGAAGAGGACGCTTGGTGTCGAAATTGCAGCCGAGCGTGCATTGGTCGCCGGCCTGCTCGACCTTCATGAGATCATGACCTTCGTGCAGGCGGCCTTCCTGGGCCAGCCGCCGCGTCAGCTGTGTGCCAGGCAGCGCATAGAGCAGTCCAACCATGCAGACTGGAATGCTCGCCTCCTCGATGAAGTCGATCATCGCCTGCGCCATCGAGACTTTCTCGGTATCGAACCCGACGATGAAACCCGCGGTGACGAACATGCCATAGTCGTAGATCTTGTGAACGCTCTCGGCGATGTTGCGCCTGGTGTTCTGCTTTTTCTTCATCTGCACGAGGGTCTCTGGATCCGGGCTCTCAATGCCGACGAAAATTCCGAAGAAGTTCGCGTCCTTCATTGCCTGCAACAGCTCGCTGTCATCAGCGATATTGATCGAGGCTTCGGTCGAGAACTCGAACGGATAGTCGCGCTCTTCCAGCCAGGCCTTGAGCCGCGGCAGCAGGATGCGGAGGTTTTTCTTGTTGCCGATGAAATTGTCGTCGACGAAATCGACATGCCCACGATAACCATGATCGTAGAGCGCTTGTAGCTCCGCGAGAATCTGATCGGGGGTCTTGGTCCGCGGCACGCGACCATACAGCTCAATAATATCGCAGAACTCGCAGGTGAACGGGCAGCCACGCGAATATTGCACGCCAATGAAGAGATAATGATCGAACTTGATCAGATCGTAGCGGGGCATCGGGCTTAGCGTGACGTCGATCTTGAATTTCTCGGCGGTGAACACGCCCTTGCGCTCGCCACGCTCCCAAGCGGCGATGAATTCCGCGATGATATGTTCGGCCTCACCGATCACCTGGAAGTCCGCATCCGCGTAAAGGTGCGGGCTCGAGGAGACATCAGGCCCACCGACGCATACTGGCTTGCCGTTCAGGTGGGCGAGATCGATCAGATGGAGAAAATCAGGCTGCTGATTGAGCATACCGCCGATCATGACGAGATCGGCCCAGTCGAGCTCCGCGTCCGTCAGCTCCGCGTCCGTCAAAGGCTCGGTGTTACGGTTGACGAGACGAATCTCCCAATGCTTCGGCAGCATGGCGGCGACGGTGATCAGTCCGAGTGGCGCCGCCGGATACCTCGCGCCGACGAGTTCGCAAGCTTCCGTGTAGTTCCAGAACGATTCCGGAACGAACTTCGGATAGATCATGAGGACGCGGCAGGGACTCGTCATGTTGCTCCGGTCCGTACCACGCAGCTTCGAGGCTCAAGGGTACATTTGCTCGTCGGTACAGGCATTAAGTGCTCAAAAGGTGGCGGATTGCCAGATGATCTTTCGCCTCACCGTAAACTCCGTCCCGTCCGGGACCTGCCTGCGGTCAGTCAATACGATCGATGTCACTCACCCGCCGGCCCGCGCGTCCAGAGATAACGCACGTCCGGCTCCTTCTCCTCGTTGCGGCAGCCGTCGGTCTGCTCGACCGGCGCAAAGCCGCGCGCCTCGTAGAAGCGCCGCGCCCGCGCATTGCGCTGGAAGGTCCAGAGTTGCAGGCGGTCCGCGCCCTGCCTCGCGATCTCCAGCAGCGCACCGCCGATGCCGCTTCCCCGCACGGCAGGCAGCACGTAGAGCTGCTCGATCCAGTCGTCGCGGAACGCGATCACGCCGCTCATTGCCGTGCCGTCGAAGGCGCCCCACAGCGTGCACGCCGCAAACATCCGTTCGCGGTAGAACCAGCGGTCCTCGTCGGGCGTATGCAGGCCGGCGAGCCACGGCAGCGCGTGATCGAACGCCGCGCGATGCACGCGCGCGGCGGCGTCCATGTCGGCAAGCGCGAGTTGCCTAATACTCAATCCCGAACTCGTCATAGAGGCGGCGGAACACGGCCGGCAGCACCTCGGTGAGATCCTCCGCGATCAGGCCGGGCCCCGCCTCGCTGGCGCCCTCGCCGTGCAACCACACGCCGATGCTCGCCGCCTCGAAGGCCGCGACGCCCTGCGCCAGGAAGCCCGCGATGATGCCGGCGAGCACGTCGCCGGCACCGGCGGTGGCGAGCCACGGCGGCGCGTTGGCGGCGATGGTGGCGCGGCCGTCGGGAGAGGCGATCACCGTATCGGCGCCTTTCAGCAGCACCACCGCGCCGGAACGCTCGGCCGCCGCGCGCACGCGCTCGAGCTTGGAGCGGCCGGGATGCTTGTTGGAGATGTCGCTGAACAGCCGCGGAAACTCGCCGTCATGCGGGGTGAGCACCACCCCAAGGTCGTCGGCGGCCTTGATCGCCTCGAACAGCCGGTCCGGCGTGCCGGCAAAGCTCGTCAGCGCATCGGCATCGAGCACCAGATGCCGCTGTGCCGACAGCGCGGTGTGGACGAAGTCGCGGGTGCGCGCGCTGACGCCGGCGCCAGGTCCGATCACGCAGGCGTTGAGGCGCTTGTCGTCGAGCAACTCGGCGAACTGGATCGGGTTGTCGACCGCGCGCACCATCACCGCGGTCAGCGCCGCCGCGTTGACGGCGAGCGCATCGCGCGGCGAGGCCAGCGTCACGAGGCCGGCGCCGGCGCGCAGCGCCGCGCGCGCGGCGAGCCGCGCCGCCCCGGTCGAGGCGAGATCGCCGGAGACCACGACGGCATGCCCCCTTGCGTATTTGTGGCCGTCGATCCGCGGCACCGGAAACGACCAGCGCCAGACCTGCGGCAGGTTCTCCGCGGTCAGCGGCTTGATCTCGTCGAGCACCTGCGGATCGATGCCGATATCGGCGACGCGGACCCGGCCGCAATACATCCGGCCCGGCAGCAACAGATGCGCCGGCTTCTTGCGGAAAAAGGTGACGGTCTCGGTGGCCTGCACGGCCGCACCCATGACAGCGCCTGATGTACCGTTGATGCCGCTCGGCAGGTCCACCGCCAACACCGGCGTACCGTTGGCGTTGATGGCCGTGATCATCTCCAGCGGATCGCCCTTCACCGGGCGGTTGAGGCCGGCGCCGAACAGCGCATCGATAATCAAGGCCGGCTTGCCGAGCGCCTGCGGGTTGAACGGCAGCACCGGATATTTCCAGCCCTTGGCGGCGAGCGCCGCGTCGCCGTGCAGGCTGTCGCGTTCGCAGAGCAGGATCACCGAGACCTCGCGGCCGCGCGCGGCGAGCTCGGCGGCGGCGACAAAGCCGTCGCCGCCATTATTGCCGCGGCCGGCGACCACGACGATCGGCCCCTCCTCGACCAGCTCCATCGCGGCTTCAGCGACCGCCTGGCCTGCGCTCATCATCAGCGAGAAGCCCGGCGTGCCGGCCGCGATGGTCAGCCGGTCGGCACGCTCCATCTCCGTCGTGGTCAGAACGTCCATGCCGCATCCTCAATCGCTTCGCCTTTTCGAGAGGCAATTCCTGTAACGTTCGCGGGGTTTCTGCTGGCCAACTGCATATGGATTGATCTATTTGCCTATTTGTTAGGCTTGGATATCATAGCCCATGTGGTTCGATATCAGCCGGTTGCCTGTTAAAAGGCTGATAACATTCCGAAATCGGGGGTCTTCACAACTTGGCATAGACCCTGCTTTTGAGGAAGCCGCGCGCAGTGCCGCTCTATGCGACCATTGCGCGTGTTTCCGGCCCGGCGCCGGAAGGCTCAAGACCAACCTAGACTGCGCCCCACGCGCATCGAACTCGACCCTGCAATCTGCAATGCCCGGGAGGCGCTCAGTGAAGAAGATTGAAGCCATCATCAAGCCCTTCAAGCTCGACGAGGTGAAAGAAGCGCTCCAGGAAGTCGGACTGCAAGGCATCACCGTGACCGAGGCCAAGGGATTTGGCCGCCAGAAGGGCCATGCCGAACTCTATCGCGGTGCGGAATACATCGTCGACTTCCTGCCCAAGGTGAAGATCGAGATCGTGATCGGCGACGATCTGGTCGAGAAGGCGATCGACGCGATCCGCCGCGCAGCCCAGACCGGACGCATCGGCGACGGCAAGATCTTCGTCTCCAACATCGAGGAGGCGATCCGCATCCGGACCGGCGAATCCGGGCTGGACGCTATTTGAGCCCGGTGCTATCCGGGAATTTCTGACGCAAAGAGAAATAAAGGCTGCTTCGGCAGCCTGATTTCGTTTGGGCAGTCACACGAACTCGCCAAAAGCGAGAATAACGTCGCTCACCGCTGGAAACCGGCCCGCAAATCCAAAAGGGGTATTCATGAAGACCGCCAAAGACGTCCTGAAATCGATCAAGGACAACGACGTCAAATACGTCGACCTGCGCTTCACCGATCCGCGCGGCAAATGGCAGCACGTGACCTTCGACGTCGGCATGATCGAAGAGGACACCTTTGCCGAAGGCCAGATGTTCGACGGCTCCTCGATCGCCGGCTGGAAGGCGATCAATGAATCCGACATGTGCCTGATGCCCGACCCGCTCACCGCGACGATCGACCCGTTCTTCGCCGAGACCACCATGGTCATCGTTTGCGACGTGCTCGAGCCGACCACCGGCGAGCCCTACAACCGCGACCCGCGTGGCATCGCCAAGAAGGCGGAGGCGATGGTGAAGTCGCAGGGCGTCGGCGACACCGTGTTCGTCGGCCCCGAGGCCGAGTTCTTCGTGTTCGACGACGTGCGCTATTCGGCCGAGCCCTACAACACCGGCTTCCGCCTCGATTCCTCCGAGCTGCCGATCAACTCGGCCACCGAATATGAGGGCGGCAACCTCGGCCACCGTATCCGCACCAAGGCCGGCTACTTCCCGGTGCCGCCGCAGGATTCGGTGCAGGACATGCGCTCCGAAATGCTCGGCGCGATGAGCAAGATGGGCGTCAAGGTCGAGAAGCACCACCACGAAGTCGCTTCGGCCCAGCACGAGCTCGGCATGAAGTTCGACACGCTGACGCTGATGGCCGACCAGATGCAGATCTACAAGTACTGCATCCACCAGGTCGCCCACATCTACGGCAAGACCGCCACCTTCATGCCGAAGCCGGTCTATGGCGACAACGGCTCGGGCATGCACGTCCACCAGTCGATCTGGAAGGACGGCAAGCCGGTGTTCGCCGGCAACAAGTACGCCGACCTGTCGGAGACCTGCCTGCACTACATCGGCGGCATCATCAAGCATGCCAAGGCGATCAACGCCTTCACCAATCCGTCGACCAACTCCTACAAGCGTCTGGTCCCGGGCTATGAGGCTCCGGTGCTGCTCGCCTACTCGGCGCGCAACCGCTCGGCGTCCTGCCGCATCCCCTACACCGCTAACCCGAAGGCCAAGCGCGTCGAGGTGCGTTTCCCCGACCCGATGGCCAATCCCTATCTCGGCTTCGCCGCGATGCTGATGGCCGGCCTCGACGGCATCAAGAACAAGATCGATCCGGGTCCGGCGATGGACAAGGACCTCTACGATCTGCCCAAGGAAGAGCTGAAGCAGATCCCGACCGTGTGCGGCTCGCTCCGCGAGGCGCTCGAGAACCTCGACAAGGACCGCGCCTTCCTCAAGAACGGCGGCGTGTTCGACGACGACTTCATCGACGCCTATATCGAGCTGAAGATGACCGAGGTCGCCCGTTTCGAAATGACCCCGCACCCAGTCGAGTTCGAGATGTACTACTCGCTGTAAGCTTTACGGCTTCTCACGAATGCAAAAGGCGCTTCCGTCGGAAGCGCCTTTTGTTTTGGCGATCTGTAGGATGGGTAGAGCGCAGCGAAATCCATCATCCCAAGGCTTGCACCAGCGCGATGGGTTTCGCTTCGCTCTACCCATCCAACGAAGTTTGTTGTTGCTGCGTCGGTTACGCCTTCACCTTCGCGACCCGCCGCCCGCCGGCGTCGAGCGCGCCGAAGCTGCCCGCGATCATGTCCGGCGTCGGGATCATGCCGCCGAGCGACCAGCTCGCCGGCTCGCCTTCCTCGATCTTGACCCAGACGTTGCGGCGGAAGTCAGGGTTGCCCTGCCCCTCGACCTCGACCATCAGGTCGGTGACGCGCTCGAGCAGCACTTTCTTCTGCGCGACATCGAAGATGCCGCGGACGGTGGAAATGGTGACGTAAGGCATGGTCTCTCTCCATTGCTGAGGTGGTGACGACGCAACCAAGATGGACCGACGCAGCACCATTCAGGCAGTGGCCGATCGGACAGAGATCGGGCAATATCCGCCACCATCGTTCGCGCCGATCGGCTAGGATGCCGGCTGTGGAGGTCCCATGAAACTCGCGATCCTCGCCCTGGAAGGCTGCATGCAGTCGGCGGTCGCCGGCATCGCCGACATCCTCACCCTCGCCAACCATGTGATGGAGCTGCGCGGCAGCAAGGCGCGCTTCGCCTGGCAGACGCTCTCGCTCGACGGCAAGGCGGTGCGCGCGGGCGGCGGCAAGCTGCTCGCGGTCGACGGCGCCGTCAGCAGGCGGACGGCCTGCGACGCGATCATCGTGCCGGGCAGCCTGGTCGATCACCTGACCGCCGAGCGCCTGCAACCGCAATATGACCGTGCCGGCGCCTGGCTGCGCCAGCAACATGCCGGCGGCAAGTTGATCGGCGCGTTCTGCAGCGGCGTGCTGCTGCTCGCCAATGCCGGCCTGCTCGACGGCCGCCGCGCCACCATCACCTGGTGGCTGCAGAGCGAGCTCCGCCGCCGCCATCCCAGGGTCGATCTCGCCAGCGACGCCGTCCTCACCCAGGCCGACCGCATCGTCTGCGCCGCCGGCCCGATGTCGTGGGTCGATCTGCTGCTGCGGCTGATCGAGATCGTCGAAGGCCCGGAGGTCGCAAAGGTCTGCGCCGACTATGCCGTGATCGACACCGCGCAGCGCACGCAAGCGATCTTCATGCCGCTCGGCTACATGCTCGCGCAGGACCCGATGCTGATGAAGGCGGACATGCTGGTGCGCCGCACCGGCAACGCGCCGATCACGGTGCGCCGCCTCGCGCATGCGCTGGGCCTCAGCGAACGCACGCTGAACCGCCGCTTCCGCGAGCTGACCCACGAGCCGCCGCAGGCCTTCATCATGCGCCGCCGCGTCGAGCACGCCCGCACGCTCCTGGAGACGACGACGCAACCGATCAAGACCATCGCCCGCACCACCGGCTATGAAGACGAGAGCAGCTTTCGCAAAGCCTTCCGCAAGCTCACGCTGACCTCGCCCCAGGCCTATCGCGCACAGCGATCGATGCGCGCGGCACAATCGTAGCAATCCCGGAAGACTACGGTCAGCAACACTGACGAACCCTATGAGGTGACGCGAACCGGCACACCGGCTGGTGCTTCGGGATCGACAATAATCGGGGCCGGGTGTTCACTAGCTGCAAGGACCCGAAAGCGGCTTCCGATAAAAACAGACACATTCATTTATGCATGGGGAGAAACGAGATGTCTTTCGTCGCACGACGAATGGCGGCGCTTTCGACCGCCATCATCATCCTCGCTGCCGGTGCAGGCAGCGCATTTGCCCAGAAGAAATACGACACCGGCGCAACCGACACGGAAATCAAGATCGGCAACATCATGCCCTACAGCGGACCGGCATCCGCCTATGGCACCAGCGGCCGGGCTCAGGCGGCCTATTTCCGCAAGGTCAACGCCGAGGGTGGGATCAATGGCCGCAAGATCACCTTCATATCCTATGACGACGGCTACAGTCCGCCGAAAGCCGTCGAGCAGGCGCGCAAGCTGGTCGAAGGCGACGAGGTCCTGCTGATCTTCGCCGCACTCGGCACAGCATCCAACAGCGCCATTCAGAAGTACATGAACGGGAAGAAGGTGCCGCAGCTATTCATCCAGACCGGTGCGACCAAGTGGAATGATCCGCAGAACTTCCCGTGGACCATCGGCTGGCAGCCCAGCTATCAGAGCGAGGGACGAATCTACGCCAAGCACATCCTGAAAGAAAAGCCGGGCGGCAGGATCGCCGTGCTCTACCAGAACGACGACTACGGCAAGGACTACCTGAAAGGCCTGAAGGATGGCCTCGGCGACAAGGCGGCGTCGATGATCGTTGCCGAGGATACCTACGAGGTGGCCGAGCCGACCATCGACACACACATCGTCAAGATGAAATCACTGAATGCCGATGTATTCGTCGACATTGCCACGCCGAAATTCGCGGCGCAGGCCATCAAGAAGGCGGCGGAGATCGGCTGGAAGCCGTTACACATCCTCAATTCGGTCGGTTCCTCGATCGGCGCCGTGATCCAGCCTGCCGGCGTCGAGAACGCGCAGGGGATCATTTCGGTGGCCTATCTGATGGATCCGCTCGATCCACAATGGAAGGATGACCCCGGCATGAAGGCGTTCGACGAATACCTCTCCAAATACTTCCCCGAGGGCAATCGGGCCGATAGCCTAGTGGTGACGGGTTACAATGTGGCGCAGACGCTGGCTCAGGTGCTCAAGCAGTGCGGCGACGATCTCACGCGCGAGAACGTGATGAAGCAGGCCGCGAACCTGAAGGACTTCAGGACCAACAACCTGCTGCCGGGCATCACGATGAACACCAGTCCGATCGACTTCGCTCCGCTCAAGCAGATGCAGCTCAGACGATTCAAGGGCGAGAGATGGGAGCTGTTCGGGCCCATTCTCAGCGCGGAAGTAGGAGGTTAGCGCGATCAGTAGGAGGGGTGAAGCGAAGCGATATCCACCATCTCACGCCTTGCGCAGGGGCGATGGGTTTCGCTTCGCCCTCCCCATCCGATCCCGGTCCGGGCTGTGCAGCGTCACAAGCCATGTCTTTTGACTGAGTTCGATCGCAACGAAAATTGTGCCACAATGACTGGCGGTGGGCGTGCCTGCGGTCGATGCTTGCATCTGACTTCTCTGATGGTTCGAGTGTGGAAACCCAAACCTATCGGAAAGGCCACGCTCACCGCCCCATGGAATCTACGGACCTGCGATCGGACTACACCCGGAACAGCCTTGCATACTTCGCCTTGATCTCCTCGCTCTGCGCCTGCACCTGGGCCGGATCGGCCTTGAGCATCTTGAGCTTGCCGAGCGGCACGTGGCCGGCCTTTTCCTTCACCTTGCCGTGGAACGAGCGGTGCGCGAACTCGTCGGCCAGCAGCTGCTGGGTCTCGGCGCTGAAGACATAGCTCTGGAACAGCCGCGCCGCATTCGGGTTCGGCGCGTTCTTGAAGATGCCGCTCGGCACGATGATGAGCGGCGCGCCCTCAGTCGGATAGATCACCTCGACCGGCTTGCCCTGATCCTTGGCCAGAACAAGATTATAGTCGTTGCCGTCGGCCATGACGGCGCGCTCGCCGAGCAGGATCTTCTTCGGCGGATCGGCCGCCGACTGCACCTGCATCACCCGCTGCTGCGCGAGCTTCTCCAGATAGGGCCAGCCGAGATCGCGCGCCAAGACGAAGGTCGCGGTCATGATCGCGCCCGAGTAGCCCGGGTGGCCCTTGACGATCTTGCCGCGCCATTTCGGATCGAGCAGGTCGGCGTAGCTCTTCGGCGCTTCCTCGCGCTTCACCTGCTCGGTGTTGTAGCCGATCACCTCGAACCAGGCGCAGGATGTCGCTGACGTGCCGTCGGGATCGATCTGGTCGGTGGGAAAATGCTTTGCGACCTCTTCGGGCACATAGGCGGCGAGCCAGTCGTTCTTCTTCCAGTCGAGATAATGGGCAGGGTCGGTCGAGTTGGCGACGTCGACGGCATTGATGCCGCTGCCCTGCTCTTGCGCGATGCGCTGGAAGATCCGCTCGGCGCCGGAGCGCTCGACGCGGACGCTGATGCCTGGATATTTCTGCTCGAAGTCGCGCGCGAGACGCTCGGCCGTGTTGAGCTCAAGCGCGCTGTAGAACGAGATCTTGCCTTCCTTCTTGGCGGCTGCGATCAGCTCCGGCGTCACCGCCTCGGCCGGCGGCGCGGCCGCCCTTAAGGGTTCGGCGAACACCACTCCGGCCGCGGTTGCCGCCGTCGCCTTGAGCCAATCGCGTCTCGACCATTTGCGGTCCTGCATTCCATGCTCCCTGAGATCGGGCCGTTGACCGGCCGCGCCGTTGTTGTGCAGCGATGATAGATCATGATCGATGGAAATGTGCAGCGGTTTTCATCGCCAGCTTTGGCGGAACACCCGCATCCAATTGTCGAAGGCGATCTTGCGCAACGTGGCGTCATCGAAGCCGTGCGCGCGCAGGGCCTGGATCAGGTTCGGCAGATGACTGGCATCCTTGACCGGGAGGGGCATGAGCGCGCCATCGAAGTCGGACCCCAGCGCAACGTGGTCGTCACCCATTCGTTCAACCAGGTAGCCGAGGTGATCGACCACCGTCTCGATCGGGATGTCCGGATCACGCTGCGCGTCCGGGCGCACTTCGGACACACTGAAATTGAAACCTACGAGGCCTCCTGACGCCTTGACCGCGTCGAGCTGCCGGTCGGTCAGGTTGCGCGTCGCACGGCAGATCGCATGCGCGCAGGCGTGGGTCGCCACGATGGGCGCGGTGCTGATTGCAGCGACGTCCCAGAAGCCGCGCTCGTTGAGGTGAGACACGTCGACCATGATGCCGAGCTGGTTGCAGGCCTTCACAAGCGATTTCCCCGCGTCCGTCAAACCGGGACCGGTGTCGGGAGAGCGCGGAAAGGCAAACGGCACGCCATGGCCGAAGATATTGGGCCGGCTCCAGACCGGCCCAAGCGAGCGCAGGCCACGAGCGTAGAGCTGCTCCAGCCCGTCCAGATCGGCGCTGATAGCTTCAGGGCCCTCCAGATGCAATACAATCGCGAATGCGGCGTCTTCGCGTGCCGCCTCGATCTCATCCACGGTTCGCGCCCATCGGATGTTTCCGCCGGCGCGGGCCACCATGGTCTCCAGCGCACTCAATTGCGCATTGATGGTGCGGCGCGCGTAAGCCGGATCGAGCGGGTCCGCGAGACGGACCTCGTATCCGTCAGCCGTTCGCGTGACACCGCCCTCCCGCGGATGTTCCGCCCCGGCGAACATCGCGAACAGACCACCGATCATGCCGCCTTCGCGCGCACGCGGCAGGTCGAGATGGCCTTCCTCCGAGCGCATCAGAAAATCGCGCCCGCCTTCCCGGTATTCGGCGAGGTGTTGAACGGCGTCATTGTGGCCATCGAAGATCGCAACCTTGCCGCTTGCCTGCACCGCGCTGCCCTCTCGTCCAACTTGCCTCACTCAGGCTACGGCAACGCTGACGGGTCCACACCCTATTTCTTGTCCGGCGGATTCTCGCGCAGGAAGCGTTCAAGATCGGGCTGCACGGAGTAAGGCTGCGGAACCGGATCGCCCTGGAAGTCGACCTGAAGGTCGAGGCAGCGCCGCAGCATCCGCGCCAGCTCGCTGCGCCGATAGGGTTTTGTCAGCAGCGGAATGCCATGGCCGCTCCGGCCCTGCTGGGCCGGCAGCACGCCATCGCTGTAGCCCGAGGTGAACAACACCCGCAGTGCCGGACGCCCGGCCATCAGCGTATCAGCCAATTGCCGGCCGTTCATGCTGCCGGGCATCACGATGTCGGTGAATAACAGATCGAACGCGGTGCCGCGGTTGACGATCGCGAGCGCGGCGTCGGCATTCGCCGCGACCAGCACCTTGTAACCGAGGCTTTCGAGCTGGCCCGTGACGTAGTCGCGGATCGTGGGGTCGTCCTCGACACACAGGATCGTCTCGTTGCCGCCCTTGACCGGCAGATCGTCCTCCTCGGCCGCGCGCTGCGCGATGCCGTCGGCCTTCGGCAGATAGATCCTGAAGTTGGTGCCGCGCCCCCGCTCGCTCCTGACCTCGATCCCGCCGCCGCTCTGCTTGACGAAGCCGAACACCATGCTGAGCCCGAGCCCGGTGCCCTGCCCGACCTCCTTGGTGGAGAAGAACGGATCGAAGATCTTCTCCAGATGCGACGGCGAAATCCCGACCCCGGTATCGATCACCTCGATCACGAGATGGTCGCCGGCGCGCTCGACGCCGTGCGCCACCGCCTCGGGAATCCCGAGCTGGATGTTGCGGGTCGCAAAGGTCAGCGCGCCGCCATCGGGCATCGCATCGCGCGCATTGATGGCGAGATTGACCAGCGCCGCACCGAGCTGACCGCGGTCGACAAAGGCGAGCCAAGCGTCGCGGCCGAGCTCCGTCCTGATCTCGGTCTGCGAACCCAGCGTCTGCGACAGCAGCCGCACCACTTCGCCGATCAGGTCGCTGACGTCGGTCTCGGCCGGCTGCAACGGCTGCTTGCGCGCGAATGCCAGCAGGCTCGAGGTGAGCTGCGCGCCGCGATCGGCGGCATCGCTGATCAGCTTGGCGATCGCGGCAAGCTGCGGGTTGTCCTTGACCCCGTCGGCCAGGATCTCGATCGTGCCGGTGATCACCGTCAGCATGTTGTTGAAGTCGTGCGCAATGCCGCCGGTCAGCCGCCCGAGCGATTCCGTCTTTTGCGCCTGGATCAACTGCTCCTCGGCGATCCGGCGCTGGGTGACGTCCCTGACAAAGGAATTGATGATCCAGCCATCGCCGCGGCGCAGCGCATTGAGCGACACCTCGACATAGAACCGGTGGCCGTCGCGGTGCACGGACGCGGTTTCATAGCGCATGCCCATGCCGCCGGCCGCGGTCTCCTGCAGGAAGCGGGTGATCCGCTGCCGGTGCGCAAGGCGAAGCTCCTCCGGAAACACCAGTTCGACCACGCGGTAACCGACCGCCTCGGACCGCGTCCAGCCGGTCAGCGCCTCGGCCTGCGGGCTCCAGTCGAGAATGATGCCGTCCTGGTCGGTCTGGACGAAGGCATCGAGCGCGGTCCTGATGATGGCCTGCGCCATCTGCTCGCCCTCGACCAGGGCCTGGTGCGCCCGCCGTTGCGCGGTGACATCGTGCAGCACGGCGACCGCGCCGCGCAGATTGCCGGCATCGTCGCGCAGCGGCCGCGCATTGGCGACGAGGCAGACCTCCGGATCCGGCGCCTGGGGCCTTACGATCAGCTCGAAATCGTCGACGTCGTCGCCGCGCAGCGAACGCGCCATCGGCGTGTCCGCGATCGGCATCACGGTCGTGCCGTCGGGATAATAGTTCTGGAAGGTGCGAACGCCGGTCAGGGTGTCAAAACCGGGTTCGACACTGTACAGCCGCCGCGCCGCGGCGTTGGCGATCACGACCATCCCGTGCTCATCGGCGACCACCACCGGATCGCGGATGCTCTCGACGGTCTTCTCCAGCAGGTGCTGCCTGCTGCCCAATTGCGCCGACAGTTCGGCAAGCGTGGCGGCGAGTTCGGCGGTCTCGTCGCTGTCGGCTGAGCGTATCGGAGCCTGCTCGCCGCGCGACGACGCCTCCGCCGCCCGCACCAGCTGGGCAGGCGTTCCGGACAGCGACCTCGCAATCATCTCAGCCGTCATCAACACCACCATAATCGCGCCGCCGGCGAGCAGAATGCCGGGCCAGGTGACGCCATGGATGAAGCCCAGCGCAAGCAGGAGCGCGACGACGGGAAGCATCATCCCCATCGCCAGACGGCCCGACAAATTCATCACGACCAACTCATCGTGTCGGCTGCACCGGAAAATGGAAAAGGAAAAACAGTATCCGGAAAGGATTGTCGGCGCCGGGGCAATATCCGGTGGCTAGCGCCTAGTTGCTTAGCCGAGTCCGGGCCGGCGATCCGCCACTTTCGTATCCGTATTAGTACGGAGAAGAAGCGGCTCCGTGCGGCACCATGGCCAAGTTGGAATGCTCGCATTCCAGGAGCGCGCCATCCGTCCGCGGTCACTCGACTACGCGCTCGACGCGGGCACACGCCCGCCGGCGTCAGCTGCGATGAACGAAGTCAAAGGGTGCTCGCGCCGATCAACGTCGCTCAAATGAATCCAGAGACCTTGGTGTGTTTGAACGCAGCAACCGCGTGGGCAGTGACAGCAGGCGATTTTAAGATTTGGCCAGCGATCGTAAAAGCGATTGCCCACTCTCCAAGCCACCATGTCGACGGTCGACTCGTGGTTGAGACAGGGCGATGTACTCCCCGAGCCGTGGCTCAACTCTTTGGTCAATTGGAGAGTGGGACCGACGTGAAGGTAACCGACGTGAAGGTCCTGGGACTTGTTCGCTTGGGGCAAGCAGCCCCTCCGAGCATCCGTCTGTGGTAACCCGATTTTGCCAATTACCCGTTGCCACGATGGATATAGACTTCAAGAGCCAGGATTTTGCAGTTCCTTCCTGGGGCTAGGGCCGACGCCGACCGCATGGATTTTAAGCGGGCGGCGTTGTGCTATCGGGGCTCGCGAACATCGCAATCGGGACGGCCGCCGGCGCGTCTTCCGGGGCTAGGGCGGCGGGCGCCGAAGCCGTCCCAATCACAGCGCTCCGATCTGGAACGCAATTTCATTGTATCGGCAAAAGGCGGCAAGGGAGATGCCCTCCCGGGTTACCTCAACTTGACAAGTGTCCAATAACCGTCCCCGCGGGATCGGGCTGCGACAAAACAACCCGACGGGCAACTCAGCAAAACCTGTCAATCCCGCGCAGCCAAAATATTTCTGTTTCCCGGAATACCCAACTCAGGGTATGAACTGTTCGTCTCACCCGATCGAGGGGCGCTTCGCGGTCGTCACGAACGCGGTGTGGGATGCGGTGGACGCTGAGCGTGTGACTGACGAGAGCACGTGATGCGGACGGTGAAGTCGTGTGGTCCTGACGCCCTAGCGGCCGGTGTCCCCTCGCAAGGCGCGAAAGCGTTTTCGCGAAGGCGGTGACAAACAAGCCCAGTCTCGCCGGGGAGAGCACGAAGTAAGCCGTAACCCATCGCGCAGGGAAAGCCGGGTTGCTCCGGTTACACCTGTGGTCCTACCCCCGAGCTCTCTACCCATTGCTCGGGGCCCATGGGTGCGATCGGCACCCGGCTTTCCCTGCACCCTCTTCAAGAGAGGGCGGAACGAAGAACAAAGCTCGGGCAAATCATGTCGCGAGAATGCGAAGCTGTATGCCCATCCTCACCTGTCATCGCCCGGCTCGACCGGGCGATCCAGTACGCCGCGGCCTCTCGGCTCAGGCACCAGCGTCTCTGGAATACTGGATCACCCGCTTTCGCGGGTGATGACATCGAATTTGCCCTGGATCGCGGTGAAATCGCCCTACGCCGCCCGCCGCCGCTCGCGCAGCGCGTCGCCGAAGGCTTCGAACAGCGCGCGGTTGATCGGATTGCGCTGCGGATCGTATTCGGCGTGCCACTGCACGCCGAGCGCAAAGCCCGCGGCATCCGCGATGCGGATCGCCTCGATGGTGCCGTCCTCGGCAATGCCCTCGATCACGACCCGCCTGCCCGGCTCGAGGATGCCCTGGCCGTGCAGCGAATTGACCCGGATGGTCTCGCGGCCAAGGATCTTTGCGAAGGCGCCCCCCGGCGTCAGTGCGACATCGTGGCGGTCGGCGAACACCACGGTGGGATCGGGGTGGATTTCGCCGTTGTCCAGCCGCGGCATCCGGTGGTTCATGCGGCCCGGAATCTCCCGGATCTCCGGATGCAGCGAGCCGCCGAACGCGACGTTCATCTCCTGCAGGCCGCGGCAGATGCCGAAGATCGGCACGCCGCGCGCCACACAGGCCTCCGACAGCGCGAGCGCGACGTCATCGCGGTGGAGGTCATAGGGTTCGTGCGCGGCACAAGGTTCGGTGTTGAAGCGCGTCGGATGGACGTTGGCGCGGGCCCCGGTCAGCACGACGCCGTCGACCACGTCGAGCAAGGCGCCGACGTCGGTAATGTCGGGGCTGCCTGCGAACATCAACGGCACCGCACCCGACACATCGGCAACCGCGCGAAGGTTGCGCTCCCCGACCATCTGGACTGTGAAACGATTTTCGATGCGATGGGCGTTTCCGATCACGCCGACCACGGGCCGTCTCATTATCGAAGTCTCGCGCAATGATTCTTCTAAGTTTGCGACGTTGCGGAGACGATCATGCCTTCGAGTTCCCGCCGGATCAACTGTCTATATCTGCAGAGGGGGGCTTGCAGCTCTGCACAGACGAGCGCCCCCCGGGGCCCCAAATGCGGTCAGTTGCGCCCCGGCGCCGCAGCGTCAGCGGCAAACCAGCACGATCCGCCCAGCTTGATCCCGGCGGGATTTTCGCCAATGACTGCTTAGGACACCGTCGCAAAGGGGGAATCACCCGTGACAGACCCGGCTGACAATCGCCTGCAGGCCCGCAACGACATGGCGTGGGCGATCGCCGTCGGAGGCATCGGCGCCGTGCTGTTCGCCGCGCTGCTGATGTTCGCCTGGCATTTCGCCGCGACCTTGTTCCTGCTGTTCGCCGGCATGCTGCTCGGCGTCGGCCTGAACGCGATGGCCGCCCTGCTCGGCCGGCTGACCGGGCTGCCTCACGCGTTGCGGCTTGCGATCGTCTGCCTGGCGATGGCCGGACTATTGTCCGGCATCGTGTTCCTCGGCGGCACCACGATCGCGCAGCAGGCAACCGTGTTGAGCAACACGATCAAATCGCAGCTCGGCAGCGTCAAGGAATTCCTCGAGCAGCATGGCGTCGACACCAGCTATCTCGATTTCACCAATGCGGCAGGCGAAGCGAAACCCGACGGCACCGGCGTGGCGACGACGACAACGGCGCCCGCGGCGTCGCAGTCGCACGGCATCCCCGGGGCCGGCGCGCTTGCCTCAAGCGGCGGCGCCATCATCAGCCAGACGCTGAAGGTGCTGCTCGGCACCGTCAGCGTCGTCGGCAATTTCTTCATCGTGCTGTTTCTAGGACTCGCCTTCGCGGCCCAGCCCAGCATCTACCGCGCCGGGCTGTTGTTCATCGCGCCGGCCAAATACCGCGCGCAGGCCACCATCATCGTCGACCGCATCGGCGAGACGCTGGAACGCTGGCTGATCGCGCAGATCATCACAATGGCGGCGGTGTTCCTCGTCACCTGGATCGGGCTTGCGATCATCGGCATTCCGAGCTCGTTCATTCTCGGCATCCAGGCCGGATTGCTGGCCTTCATTCCAACCGTCGGCGCGATCATTGCCGGACTGATCGTGGTGCTGGCAAGCCTCGCCTCGGGATGGATCGCCGCGCTCAGCGCGTTCATCCTGTTCCTCGGCGTGCACGCGCTGGAGAGTTACGTGATCACGCCGATCGTGCAGCGGCAGGCGCTCGACATCCCGCCGGCGACGCTGTTCGCGTTCCAGATCCTGCTCGGCGTCGTGTTCGGCATCTGGGGGCTGGCCTTGGCGCTGCCGCTGATGGCGATCGCCAAGGTGATGATCGACCATTTCAAGGCGGAGGATCAGGCGCCTGCGCAGGTCGCGTAAACCCGCCTCAGGAGGTCAGCACCGTCTCGGTGTGCTCGACCTCGGGCGCCGCCGCGAAATAAGGGCCGACCAGCGCGCGCCAGGCGGTGAAATCCTCGGAGCCGCGGAAATCGACGGTGTGGTTCTCGAGCGTCTCCCACTTCGCCACCAGCCGGTAGCGCGACGGCTTCTCGATCGAGCGGTGCAGTTCAAACCCCTTGCCGCCCTTGGCGCGCAGCAACAGCGGGCGCGCCTTGGCCACCGCGGCCTCAAAATCCTTCTCGCTGCCGGGCTTGACGTCGATCTGTGCGATTTCGGTGATCATTGGGCTGTGGCCTCCCTTTATTGGTTTCCCGTGGGAAAGGCCCCGTCTCTAGCCCAGCCGGTAAAAAAGCAAAAGGCGCCCGCGAGGGGCGCCTCCTCTGTCGATCCTGCGGCGGTTCAGTTGAACAGCAATACGGTACCGACAACCATCAGCATCGCGCCGAGGAGCATCACGACCGGCCAGCGGCTTCTGGGCTGTTGGTATCGGCCCTGCGCGCGCCGTTCGGCGATCAGCGCGGTCTCGTATTCATCGGAGTTCGAGAACAGGCAGGCGAAGCCGCTGCGCGCCGAAACCGCGTCGGCTTCGAGCGACATCAGGGCTGACTGCGGATTGCGGGTGCGGATCGACTCCATGCCCGAAAGCATGGGATCGAATGGTTAATCGGTCGTTACCGCGCTCATGTCCGCACCGTCGCCGGTTTCTGCCGCGCCGCCGCCGGCAGGCCCGCGGTCTTGCGCCGCCAGTTCTCCAGCGACAGCGGCAACTCCTCCGCCGCCTCGACGCGGTTGCGGCCGCCGCGCTTGGCCTGGTAGAGCGCGGTGTCGGCCGAGGCCAGCAGCACCTCGAGCTCGGTGCCGGCGGGGCCGCCGGCCACGCCGATGCTGACCGTGGTATCGACCGGACCTTCCTCGCAGGCGATGTTGCTGTTCTCGAAGGCCTCGCGCACGCGCTCGGCGACCAGCACGCCCTCCTCCAGCGAACACGGCAGCAGCGCCGCGAATTCCTCGCCGCCGATCCGGCCCGACAGGTCGCTGATCCTGAGACTGTTGACCACGACGGCGGAGAACAGTTTCAGGATCTCGTCGCCGGCGGGATGGCCGAAGCGGTCGTTGATCGACTTGAAATGATCGATGTCGAAAATCATCACCGTGACCGGGCGGCCGGCATTGGCCTCGCGCTCGATCACCCGCGTGCAGGCCTCGGTGAAGCCGCGGCGGTTGAGCATGCCACTCAACGGATCGACCGACGCGGCGGTCTTGTGCACGGCCACCGCGCGGTCCGACACCATCATGAAGATCACGAACACCGTGCCGATCGCGTACAGCACGAGCTCGATCGAGAACAGCGTGACCCAGAAGCTGCTGACGTAGTTCTGGCCGTTGAATCGCAGCAGGTCGCCGACCAGGATCGGCAGCATCAGCACGCAGCCGTGCGCGACCGGGATCACGATCGCAAGCCAGCGCCGCTTCAGCACGCGGCGGCGCTCGCTCCAGAGCTCGGAGGCGGTCAGCGCCGCGTAGATCGCGACGATCCCGGCGCCGATCGTCAGGCGCAGCGCGTGATCCTCCACCGTCATCGCGGCACTGATCCACGCGATCGGGCCGAGCACGAGGCCCGGCAGGTTGGCCTTGCGGCCGTGGAAGATCCGCGCGGCATTCCAGACCATGCCGCAGGCCGCGAAGCCGATCGCATTCAGCCCCATCAGGACCATGGCGTCGAGCGTCGAACTGCCGACCGTCCAGAGTGCGACCGAGGCCGCGCCGAGCAGATAGGCGGTGCCCCACCATTTCAGCGCGGGAATGTTCTCCTGCCTGCCGAACAGCCACAGCATGGCGCCGAGCATGCCCGCAACCATGGTGGCGAACAAATAAAGTGTCGATGGATCGAACGACATAACTCACCCCAGCCCGGTGTGATGCAACGTTCGCAGGCGCAAATAAAAGGTGATGCAGCGCCAGTGCGAGCCCGCACGCTAGAAGGCCCGAGTTCCAATTTCGTTTGCACGCACACGCAAGTTTTCATGAAAAACTGCGCTAATTCGCGTCGAAGCTGGCTTCGTTGGACACAGCAAAAAGGGCGCCTCTCGGCGCCCTCTGCAACTCGATGCTCACGGCATTTGCCGCGAATTTTAGGACTCGAATTAGCGCTTCGAGAACTGGAAGGACTTGCGGGCCTTCGCCTTGCCGTACTTCTTGCGCTCGACCGTGCGGCTGTCGCGGGTCAGGAAGCCGCCCTTCTTGAGGACGCCGCGCAGCTCAGGCTCGAAATTGGTCAGCGCCTTCGAGATGCCGTGGCGGACAGCACCGGCCTGGCCGGACAGACCGCCGCCGGCGACGGTGCAGATCACGTCGTACTGACCGTTACGGGCGGCAGCGACCAGCGGCTGCTGGATCATCATGCGCAGCACCGGACGGGCGAAGTAGATTTCGATGTCGCGGGTGTTGACCGAGATCTTGCCGGCACCCGGCTTGATCCAGACGCGGGCGACGGCGTCCTTGCGCTTGCCGGTGGCGTAGGCGCGGTTGAACTTGTCGACCTTCTTGACATACTTCGGCGCGTCGGGCGCGGCCGGCTTGACCTGCGAGAGCTGGTCGAGGGACTGCAACGTTTCGGACATTTATGCGGCCCTCGTGTTCTTGCGATTCAGGGAAGCGATATCGACCTTCTCGGGGCTCTGCGCTTCATGCGGATGCTCGGCACCCGGATAGACGCGCAGATTGCTCATCTGCATGCGGCCGAGCGGACCGCGCGGGATCATGCGCTCGATCGCCTTCTCGACGACGCGCTCGGGGAAGCGACCCTCGAGGATCTGCTTCGCGGTGCGCTCCTTGATGCCACCGATGAAGCCGGTGTGCTTGTAGTAGGTCTTCTGGTCGCGCTTGCGGCCGGTCAGCACCACATGCGCGGCGTTGACGATGATGACATTGTCGCCGCAATCGACATGCGGGGTGTAGGTGGGCAGGTGTTTGCCGCGCAGGCGCATCGCGACGAGCGTGGCGAGACGACCGACGACCAGACCCTTGGCGTCGATCACGACCCACTTCTTCGTCACTTCGGCGGGCTTGGCCGAGAACGTGCTCATGTGTGAAATCCGTGAAAAGCAAATCGGCGCCGAATGCGCCGAACTGGGCGGCTTTCTAGAGAAGCCTCGGCCGCACGTCAACGCCGACGCGGCATAATTACATCAGCGAAAACAATAGCTTGTAAATATGGTGCAATAATACCGCGAAAAAGGCTATTGAATTGGAATGGAATAGGTCGCCGTGACATGGGCGATCGGATCCGGCGAGGTGCCGGACAGCAGGTTCACCTCGCCGACCGCAAGCCGCTTGCCGAGCTTGAGCAGCTTGGCGACCGCGAGCACATCCTGGCCCGGCTGGCCCTTGCGCAGGAAGTTGATGTTGAGGTTGGTGGTGACGGCAAGGCCGATCGGCCCGATCGCCGACAGCAGCACCACATACATCGCAAAATCCGCCAGCCCCATCAGGGTCGGGCCGGACACCGTGCCGCCGGGCCGCAGCATCCGCTCGCTGAAGCGCTGGCGCAGCAGGGCCGTCTCGCCGTCGGCGCTTTCGATCCTGATGTCGTCGTGGGTGAACGCCTGCGGAAATTCCTTGCGCAGGAACTCCTCCAGCTCAGCCACGCTCATTTTCGCAATCGCCATGCCGTCCCTGCCCTCGCTTCAGCCTGCCTGTTACATTAAGTTGTCATAGAGACCAAAGTGGAATTTCACCATGTCCGCCCAAGCCGCCCGCGCCGAAGCGCAGCAACATCAGCCGATCCTGCTGCGCGAGACCGTCGGCAGTATCGCGCTACTGACGCTCAATCGCCCCGCGGCGCGCAACAGCCTCTCCGAAGGCCTGATCCGCGAGGTACACGCTGCGCTGAATGGTATCCGCGACGACAAAGCCGTCCGCGGCGTCGTGCTCGCAGCCAACGGCCCGGCCTACTCCGCCGGCCACGACATGAAGGAACTGACCGCGCGCCGCAGCGATGCCGATCGCGGCCGCGCCTATTTCGCCGAGATCATGAACGCATGTAGCGCGATGATGCAGGCCATCGTGCACCTGCCGAAGCCGGTTGTCGCCGCCGTGCAGGGCGTCGCGACGGCGGCCGGCTGCCAGCTCGTCGCCAGCTGCGACCTTGCAATTGCATCCGAGGCCGCGACGTTTGCGACCCCGGGCGTCGACATCGGGCTGTTCTGCTCGACGCCGATGGTGGCGCTGTCGCGCAACGTGCCGCGCAAGCAGGCGATGGAGATGCTGCTCACCGGCGAGCCGATCTCGGCGGCAACGGCGCAGAGCATCGGCCTGATCAACCGCGTGGTATCAGCAGGTACCGAGCGCGACGCCGCGATCGCGCTGGCCGAGAAGGTCGCGCTGAAATCGGCCTACACCGTCAAGCTCGGCAAGGAGGCGTTCTATCGCCAGGCCGAGATGAGCCTTGCCGACGCCTATCGCTTCGCCGCCGAGGTGATGACCGAGAACATGATGGCGCGCGACGCCGAGGAAGGCATCGGCGCCTTCATCGAGAAGCGCGATCCGAAGTGGCAGGATAAGTAAGACCGAAATGAATCACGACGCCTACGACGACAACTACATCCGCAGCATCCTGAACAGCGTGAAGTCGATCGCGATGGTCGGCGCCTCGCCGGTCAACGTGCGGCCGAGCTATTTTGCCTTCAAATATCTGGCGCAGCGCGGCTACGACATGATCCCGGTCAATCCCGGCCATGTCGGCAAGTCGCTGATGGGCAAGCCGTTCGTCGCTTCGCTTGCGGACATCGGTCGCCCGATCGACATGATCGACATCTTCCGCAATTCGAGCCACATCATGCCCGTCGTCGACGAGGCGCTGAAATTGTCGCCGCCGCCGAAGGTGATCTGGATGCAGCTTGGCGCACACGACGATGCCGCGGCCGAGAAGGCGGAAGCCGCGGGCCTCAAGGTGGTGATGAATCGCTGCCCGAAGATCGAATATGGCCGGCTGTCGTCTGAGATCTCCTGGATGGGCGTCAACTCGCGCACGCTCAGTTCCAAGCGCGCGCCGATTCCGACGCAGGGCATGCGGCTGTCGCTCAACCGCACGAGTTTTGGCGGCGGCCAGACCGCGGCATCCGACCGCGCGGCGAAGAACAAGACCGAGACGAGCTGACATCGCAACGGAATATTCCTTCCGCTTGCCCGGTATAGCGTGGGATGCCCCTCCCACAACTGGCGGCGTACCCAACTCGCTTGACGGCGGGCGCCGCCGCCATCAGCATGCCGCGCGTTTTCGATCAGGCCAGAACAGGACACAAAGAATGACCGATCGCGTTCCGGGATTTTCCACCCTCGCCGTGCATGCCGGCGCACAGCCTGATCCGACCACCGGCGCGCGGGCGACGCCGATCTACCAGACCACGTCATTCGTCTTCAACGACGCTGATCACGCCGCCTCGCTGTTCGGCCTGCAGGCGTTCGGCAACATCTATACCCGCATCGGCAACCCGACCAACGCGGTGCTCGAGGAACGCGTCGCAGCGCTCGAGGGCGGCACCGCGGCGCTCGCGGTCGCCTCCGGCCACGCCGCGCAACTCGTCGTGCTGCAGCAGCTGCTCCGGCCCGGCGACGAGATCATTGCGGCGCGCAAGCTCTATGGCGGCTCGATCAACCAGTTCACCCACGCCTTCAAGGCGTTCGGCTGGAACGTGGCCTGGGCCGATCCCGACGAGATCGAAAGCTTCGAGCGCGCGGTGACGCCGCATACCAAGGCGATATTCATCGAGTCGATCGCCAACCCCGCCGGCAGCATCACCGATATCGAGGCGATCGCCGCCGTTGCGCGCAAGGCCGGCGTGCCGCTGATCGTCGACAACACGCTGGCCTCGCCCTATCTGATCAAGCCGATCGATCACGGCGCCGACATCGTCGTACACTCGCTGACGAAATTCCTCGGCGGTCACGGCAACTCGCTCGGCGGCATCATCGTCGACGCCGGCACCTTCGACTGGTCGAAGGACAACAAATATCCGATGCTGAGCGAGCCGCGCCCGGAATATCACGGCATCCGGATCCAGGAGACCTTTGGCAATTTCGCCTTCGCGATCGCCTGCCGGGTGCTTGGCCTGCGCGACCTCGGCCCCGCGCTGTCGCCGTTCAACGCCTTCATGATCCTCACCGGCATCGAGACGCTGCCGCTGCGCATGCAGAAGCACTGCGACAACGCCAAGGCGGTGGCGGAATTCCTCTCCACCCACCCGGCCGTGTCGGCGGTGAACTACGCCGGCCTGCCCGGCGACAGGTACAACGCCCTGCAGCGCAAATACGCGCCGAAGGGCGCCGGCGCGGTGTTCACCTTCAGCCTCAAGGGCGGCTATGACGCCGGCGTCAATCTGGTGTCGAACCTGAAGCTGTTCTCGCATCTCGCCAATGTGGGGGACACCCGCTCGCTGGTGATCCACCCGGCCTCCACCACCCACAGCCAGCTCGACGACGCCGCCAAGGTGAAGTCGGGCGCGGCGCCCGACGTGGTGCGGCTCTCGATCGGCATCGAGGACAAGGAAGACCTGATCGCCGACCTCGACCAGGCCCTGCGCGGCTGATCCCGCCCTTGTTCCGGAGCGGTGCGTGGCATCGCTCCGGTAACCTTGCCCAAAACGACGGGTCTCTCGTTAACGCTCAATCCGGCATAAAGTGGCAGTGATAGGCTCCGGATGATTCGGGAGACCATTGATGCTGCGCTGGATATTGCCGCTCGCGATCGCGCTGTTTGCGACCTCGCCTGCTGACGCCGCCGACGGCCCTGTCGTCGCCAAGAGCACAACCGTCAAGGCCGCGCGCCAATTGCCGGCTGGCCTGCCGCGCCGGAACTACGCCTACCGCACCACCATCACGCCGCCGACCTATGTGCGGCGCGGACGCCAGCTCGTGGTGGTCGAGCCCGAGGTGATCCCGCTGAACGCCGAGCCGTACATCCCGTACGTGGTGGGTGAACCGCTGCTGCCGGGATCGTCGTCACTGCCCGGCTATTACGGCAACTGGCATTCCTACAACTATTTCGGCCCCTATTACGGCGGCGCCTATGTGACCTACTGGGACCGCCTGCCCTACGCCTGCGGCGTCTACGGCTACTGCTAGCGCGGAACGATCGCGTGGCTAGATCGCCGCAGAAAACCAGCGCGCCGGGTTCGGGGAACGCGATCACCGCCGATCTCGTCGCGGTGCTGGTCGCCGTCACCGACGGCACGCCGAAGATCGTGACCATCGCCGGCGGCGCCGCGCTGCCGAGCGGCCCGTTCGAGTTCACCCACCGCTCGCTGCAGACCGCGTTGCGGGCCTGGGTGGAGGCCCAGACCGGCCACCCGCTCGGCTATGTCGAGCAGCTCTACACCTTCGCCGACCGCGGCCGGTCCGGCGACGCCAGGTCGCCGCATAGCGTTTCGATCAGCTATCTCGGCCTGACCCGCGAGGACAAGGTCGGCGAAGGTTTCGAGGCGCATTGGTCCGGCTGGTACGACTATTTCCCCTGGGAGGACCATCGCGCCGGCGCGCCGGCCTTCGTTGGCAAACTGATTGCGCCGAAACTGAAAGCGTGGGCGAAAGCAGCGCCGTCACCGACGCTGCAGCGTGAGCGCTGGCAGCGCTGCGCCATCACCTTCGGCCTCGATGACCGCGACTGGAACGAAGAACTCGTGCTGCAGCGCTACGAACTGCTGTACGAGGCCGGACTGATCCCGGAGGCCGGCCGTACGCAAGCCCGCGAGGCATTGGTCATACCAGGAAAACCGATGACGGCGGATCATCGCCGCATTCTCGCGACCGGGATCGCGCGGCTGCGCGCCAAGATCAAATACCGCCCAGTGGTATTCGAGCTGATGCCGGCCGAGTTTACCCTGCTGCAACTGCAACGCAGTGTTGAGGCGCTCGCAGGCCGGCTGGTCCACAAGCAGAACTTCCGTCGGCTCATCGAGCAGCAGGAACTCGTTGAAGAGACTGGCGCAATGGCCGCCGATACCGTCGGACGGCCGGCCAAGCTGTTCCGCTTCCGCCATGCCGTGCTGGCTGAACGGGCGGTCGCCGGCACCAAGTTGCCGCTTTCGCGCACTTGACAGACCTTATGCTCAGGATAAGTATAAGCCATCTTATGCTCACGGAGAGTATAAATGGTTACACTCGATACCGATCTGCTCACCCGCACCGCGCCGCTCTATGAGCGCGTCAAACGCGTCATCCCGCCGTTCGAATGGGCCACTTTCGCCGAGGACGTCGATACGATCCTCGCGCTGAAACGCCGCCGCAATGCGGTGGTGCTCGCGCACAATTACCAGACACCGGAAATCTTCCACGGCGTCGCCGATATCGTCGGCGACAGCCTCCTGCTCGCGCGCGAGGCGACCAAGGTCGACGCCGATGTCATCGTGCTCGCCGGCGTGCACTTCATGGCCGAGACGGCAAAGCTGCTCAATCCGGCCAAGACCGTGCTGATCCCCGACCTGAAGGCCGGCTGCTCGCTGGCGGATTCCATCACGCCGGCTGACGTGCGGCTGATGCGCGCGCGCTACCCGGACGCGCCGGTCGTCGCCTATGTCAACACGTCGACTGCGGTGAAGGCGGAGTCCGACATCTGCTGCACATCAGGCAATGCGCTGAAGGTGGTGGAATCGCTTGGCGCCGAGCGCGTCATCATGCTGCCGGATGAATATCTGGCGCAGAACATCGCGAAACAGACCAGCAAGAAGATCATCGCCTGGAAGGGCCATTGCGAGGTGCACGAGCTGTTCACCGCCGATGACGTGCGCCAGCTGCGCGAAAATCATCCCGACGTCACCATCCTGGCGCATCCGGAATGCCCGCCCGAAGTGGTCGCCGAAGCGGACTTTTCCGGTTCGACGGCTGCGATGCAGTTGTTCGTCGAGACCAAGCGGCCGCCACGCGTCGTGCTGCTGACGGAGTGCTCGATGAGCGACAACATCGCTGCCCTCAATCCGGATGTCGACTTCGTCCGCCCCTGCAATCTCTGCCCGCACATGAAGCGGATCACGCTGAAGAACATCCGCCACGCGCTGGAGACCAACCAGCACGAGGTCACGATCGATCCAGCGATCGCCGATCGCGCGCGCAGGAGCGTCGAAAGGATGCTGGCGATATGAGCACCGACATTTCCGATCTCGACGGCCGCCCGGTCATCATCGGCGGCGGCGCCGCGGGGCTCATGACTGCGCTTCAGCTCGCGCCCGAGCCGGTCGTGCTGCTGTCGAAATCGCCGCTCGGCGCCGAAGCCTCCAGCATGTGGGCGCAGGGCGGCCTCGCCGCACCAGTCGGCGAGGATGACACCCCTGCCCTGCATCTCGCCGATACGCTCGCGGCCGGTGCCGGCCTCTGCGATGCGGCCGTAGCATCCCGGATCGTTCACGCCGCGCCTGCGGCCATGGAGCATTTGGCCGAGCTCGGCGTCGCCTTCGACCGGCGCGCCGACGGCAGCTGGCGCCTCGGGCTCGAGGCCGCACACGGCCGCAACCGCATCGTGCACGCCACCGGTGACGGCACCGGCCGCGAGATCATGCGCGCGCTGATATCAGCGGTCCGCCGGACGCCATCGATCACGCTGCTGGAGGGCGTCGAGGCGCGCCGGTTGCTGGTCGAGGACAATGCGGTCAGGGGCGTGCTTGCAGCCAACGCAAGCGGCGCGCTGACGATCGTCACCAATCGCGTGGTGATCGCGACCGGCGGCATCGGCGGGCTGTTTGCCGACAGCACCAATCCGGGCGGATGCTTCGGCCAGGGGCTCGCGCTCGCGGCGTATGCCGGCGCAACACTCTCGGACATCGAATTCGTCCAGTTTCATCCGACCGCCTTCGACGGACCGTCGCGGCCGATGCCGCTGTTGACCGAGGCGATCCGCGGCGACGGCGCAGTGCTGATCGATGAAACCGGGCAGCGCTTCATGGCCGATCAGCCCGGCGCCGAGCTTGCGCCACGCGACATCGTCGCGCGCGCGGTCTGGCATCACCGTGCGGCGGGACATCGCACCTTCCTCGATGCGCGCCAGCATCCGGGCGCGGACTTTGCCCAGCGCTATCCCGTGATCAGCGCGTTCTGCAAGATGGCCGGCATCGATCCGGCCTGCGATCCGATCCCGATCCGGCCGGCGGTGCATTATCACATGGGTGGCGTCGCGGTGGACGGTTATGGCCGCAGCACGGTGGAGGGCCTGTGGGCCTGCGGCGAGGCCGCGCGCACTGGGCTGCACGGCGCCAACCGGCTCGCCAGCAACTCGCTGATGGAAGCGATCGTCTGCGCACGCTGGGTCGCCGAAAGCATCGAAGGCGTGAGTGCAGGTCCGCGCGCGATGCTGCGCGACGAGGCGTTGCCGCCTGCCTCCGATCCCTCCGCCGTGCGGCCGATCCTCTCCCAGGGGCTCGGCGTGCTGCGCGACCACGACGGCATCGCACGCGCGATTCGCGGCCTCACTCCGCTCGCCTGCGGTCAGAGTGCGGCATCCGACGCGGCGCTGGTCGGGCTAATGATCGCGGTCGCCGCCGTCAGGCGCGAGGAAAGCCGTGGCGGCCATTTCCGCACCGATTTCCCGCATGCCGCTTTGTCGGCCGTCCCGTCGTCCCTCACCCGTGACGAGGCGCTCGCCGCCGCGCGCGACATCGTCGAGTCCCAGCTGCCAGCCAGGAGTGCCAGTTCATGACCCTCAATCCCCTGTTGCCGCTGATGTACGAGCCGATCGTGCAGACCGCGCTGCGCGAGGACCTCGGCCGTGCCGGCGATATCACCGCGGATTCGATCGTACCGGCCGGCCAGCAGGCGCGCCTCGTGATGCGGGCGCGGCAGCCCGGCGTGATCGCGGGGCTCGACGTCGCGCGCACCGCATTCCAGACGGTGTCGCCTTCCATCACGCTGCGCGCCGAGCGGCCTGACGGCAGCGCGGTCGAACCCGACCAGGTCATCGCGGTCATCGACGGCCCCGCCCGCAGCCTGCTCACCGCGGAGCGAACCGCGCTCAACTTCCTCTGCCATCTGAGCGGCGTCGCGACCGCAACGGCGACGCTGGTCAAAGCGGTCGCAGGCACGCGCGCGCAGATCGTCTGCACCCGCAAGACCACGCCGGGACTGCGTGCGCTCGAGAAATATGCGGTGCGCGCCGGCGGCGGCGGCAATCACCGCTTCGGGCTCGATGATGCGGTGTTGATCAAGGACAACCACATTGCGCTCGCCGGCGGCATCCGCACCGCGATCGAGCGCGCCAAGGCCAATGCCGGTCATCTCGTCAAGATCGAGGTCGAGGTCGACACGCTGTCGCAGCTCGAGGAAGCGCTGGCGCTCGGCGTCGACGCGGTCCTGCTCGACAACATGACGATGGAGCAACTGAGCCAGGCGGTCGAGATGGCGCGTGGCAAGGCGATCACCGAAGCCTCCGGCCGGATCACCGCAGCGACCGCCGCAGCGATTGCTGCCACCGGCGTCGACCTGATCTCAGTCGGCTGGGTGACCCACAGCTCGGCTGCGCTCGATATCGGGCTCGACTACCTCTCTTGATGGATCAGAGAGGTTGAAGGATCAACCGGCCTGGCCGACCGGAACAAGGGTCGGCTGGTCCCGCTCGGTGCGGCGCACCGCGAAGCGCTCGGCCTGCAGCACCGCGAGCGTCAGCACGACGATCGCAACCGCCTGATGCGTCAGCGCCAGATCGATCGGCACCTGATGCAGCAGCGTCAGGATGCCGAGCGTCGCCTGCAGCGTGATCGCCGCAACCAGCCACCAGGCACCCGCGATCACCGCACCACCGGCACGCGCGCGCACGGCATCGATCGCATGTGCGATCGCCAGCGCGAACAGCAGATAGGCGGTCATGCGATGCTCGAATTGCACCGTCAGCGTGTTGTCGAACAGGTTGCGCCACCACGGCGTCTCGAACCAGAGACGGTCAGCCGACGGAATCAAGCCGCCGTCGATCTCGGGCCAAGTGTTGTAGACCCTGCCCGCGCGCAGGCCCGCGACCAGCGCGCCGAAATAGAGCTGCACGAAGGTCAGCACCAGCAGCACCGCACTTGTGATCTTCAGCCTGAGCGGCGCGATCACGGACGGACGATCGGTCAGCCGCCGCAGCGTCCAGACGATCGCCGTGAAGATCAGCAGCGCCAGCACCAGGTGCGTCGCCAGCCGATATTGCGACACCTCGAGGCGCTCCGAGAGCCCGGACGCGACCATCCACCAGCCGACGCCGCCCTGCAGCGCGCCGAGGCCGAAGATGATCCACAGCCGCCGGCCGAGCTCGCCGCTCACCGCGCCGCGCCACAGGAAATACAGGAACGGCAGCAGATAGGCGGCGCCGATCACCCGGCCGAGCAGCCGGTGGCTCCACTCCCACCAGAAAATCGTCTTGAACTGATCGAGCGTCATCCCGGCGTTGAGCTCGCGGTATTGCGGGATGGTCTTGTAGCCCTCGAAGGCCTGCGTCCACTGCGCCTCGGTCAGCGGCGGCAGCGCGCCGGTCACCGGCTTCCACTCGACGATCGACAGGCCGGACTCGGTGAGCCGCGTGGCACCGCCGACCAGCACCATCAGCACGATCAGGGCGGCAACCGCGAGCAGCCAAATCCTGACGGCGCGGAGCTGCGATGTCTTTGCGGAAATACCGGCCATTTCGCCCTGACTTGATTGGATTTTCGCGCCCCTTATAGTCCGCCCTATCAGCGGCGCAAGCGCCGCCCGAAGCCTCGTTCCGATACATCGGAGCGAAGCTCTGGAATGTTGTTTTGACGCGTTTTCTTGACGCGAACCGGTGTCCACTTCGCTCGAAAACGCTCTGAATCACGAGTCATACATATCCGCCATGGCCATACGCACCCGCAAATTGCTCGGAACCATCGCCCTGCTCATTCTGGTGGTGGTGTGGTCGCTGCTTGGCATGACGATCGCCCAGACCCCGTGGCTCGCCAATTCGGGGCTGCTGCAGGCGATCTTCTACGTCGTCGCGGGGCTTGGCTGGGTGCTGCCGGCGATGCCGATCGTCTCCTGGATGTCGCGGCCCGACCGCGCCTAGATCGCGCTCTGGTCGCGGGCATGCCGCGTCGGCTGCACCGGCGGAAACATCATGCCCGACAGCAGCACCCGCATGATCCGCAGCGAGCGCACGCGGCCGTCCCAAGCGATCCGCGGCAGCGCATGGAGGTTGGTGCGGCCCTGCGCCTCGACGACACCTGATATGGTCGACGCCGCGCTGGCAAAGCCGGCCTCCTCGGCCATCACCACATGCGGACGGCGGAACGCGTCGCGGTCCCCGAACGGATACGCGAAATGCGGGACCGGCCGCCGCAGCGCGCTCTCGGCCACCGCCTTTCCCATCGCCATCTCGCGCTGCGCATCGGCATCCCGGAGATTCGACAGAACGGAATAGTTCACCGTGGCGCTGCCGAACGTCACGTTCGGATCGGCCGCAAGCTTCGCCATATCCTGCCAGTCGAGCGAGGCGCTGCGTGACAATTGCGCCGCGTCGGCCGCATAGCGCCGGCCGAGATCATTCACCGCATACGACAAATCCGACGGCGGCAGCTTGCGCAGCCAGCCGGACAGAAAGTCGAACAGCTCATACTTGTCGGACAGCGTCGAGACCCCGAAGCGCCGTTCCCTGCCGTCGATGACAAGGCTGATGCGGCTTTCGCGCGCGATGATGTCCTCGAGCGCCAACCACCACGCGACGCCCACGCCATCGGGAAAAGCGGTCGGCAGATAGAGCGTGAAGGGCACGCCGTGCCGGGCGAGCACGGGATAGGCATGCGTGACGATGTCCTTGCTGGCGCCGTCGAAAGTCAGGCAGGCAAAGCGCCGGCGCTCCGGCAAGGTCACCGCGCGCCGGCAGGCCTCCTCGATCCCGACGATGTCGTAGCGCCAACGCTTCAGCGCACGGATCGTGCGATCGAGGAAGACCGGCGTGATCTCCTGCGACCTCAGTGGTTGGAACCGGGCCCGGCGCGCGGGGCGGACGCGCGCGAAGCGCAGGATCACTCCTGCGCCGCCGGCCTCGCGCTCGCGCAGGCGGAAGGCGCCGCTGAAATACGCGAGCTCCATCCGGGCCCGTCGCAAAATCCCGTTATCCGGCGCCAAGATCCCCGCCTCTGTCCGGCGGTACCCACGCCCCGCCAAGAACCCCGCTGAGGCATTGTTATTACTCTTTGTTGACATTTCCCTGCGAAGGTCGGCCCCAGCCGAGAACTGTAAATTAATACCTTAAAAAATTTTGGGTTCCGAGATGACCATGGCGGCGGCAATTCAAGGCCAGACTGCAGGGACGCAAACATGGCCGAACGCAATCCGCGTCGCCGGCGTCGATATCTTTCATGATCTCACGGCGGCCGAGGCGACCTGGCGCAGTCTCGAGACATCGCAACACTCCTACACGCCCTATCAGCGCTTCGATTTCCTCGCCAACTGGCAGCGTCAGGTCGGCGAGCGCGAAGGCCTGCGGCCCTTCATCGTCGTCGCCCATGACAGCGAACGCCGGCCGCTGCTGCTGTTGCCGCTCGCCATCGAGCAGCGCCTGGGCGCGAATTGCGCGAGCTTCATGGGCGGCAAGCACGCGACCTTCAACATGGCGCTGTGCGAGAAGGATTTCGCCGCCAACGCGACCGAGGCCGACGTCACGGCCCTGATCGGCTCGATCGCCGAACGGTCCCGCGCCGATGCGCTGGTGCTGTGCCAGCAGCCGCTACGCTGGCAGGAACTGCCGAATCCGCTGGCGCTGCTGCCGCATCAACCCTCGGTCAACGACTGCCCGCTGCTGGTGATCGAGCCCGGCGCCGCACCCGCGACACTGATCAGCAACTCGTTCCGTCGCCGCCTCAAGGGCAAGGAGCGCAAGCTGCAGCCATTGCCCGGCTACCGCTATCACGTCGCGGCCGACAGCGCCGACGTCTGCCGCCTGCTCGACTGGTTCTTCCGCGTCAAGCCGCAGCGCATGGCCGAGCAGAAGCTGCCGAACGTGTTCGCCGAGCCGGGTATCGAGCAGTTCATCCGCACCGCCTGCCTGGCGCCGCGCGGCGACGGCAAGGGTTATGCGATCGACATCCACGCGCTGGAATGCGACGAGGAAGTGATCGCGATCTTCGCCGGCGTGTCCGACGGCCATCGCTTCTCGATGATGTTCAACACCTACACGATGTCGGCCAATGCCAAGTTCAGCCCCGGTCTGATCCTGATGCGCGACATCATCGATCGCCATGCCGGCCAGGACTACCGCGCCTTCGATCTCGGCATCGGCTCGGACGAGTACAAGCGGCTGTTCTGCAAGGACGACGAAGCGATCGTCGACAGCTTCATTCCGCTCAGCCTGCGCGGCAAGCCGGCGGCCAGCGCATTGTCGGCCATCAACCGCGCCAAGCGCGCGGTGAAGCACAATCCGGCGCTGTTTGAGATCGCCCAGAACCTGCGCAGCATGTTCCGCTGAGGACGGCTGCGGCCGACGTCAGGCGGACGACGCCTGCCGGCCGCTCTCGACGCCAAGCCGCATCATCGCATCGAACACCAGCATCGCGGCCGGTGACAGCGCGCGCCTGCGCAGCTTGATCAGCCCGTAGCTCTCCAGCATCAGCTGGTCGCGGATGCGCAGCATCTTGAAGCGCTGCGGATCGAGCAAATCGAAGATCAGCAACGGCAACGGCACGATCGCATCGATCCCTGCAGCAATTCCGATCGATGCCGAGAAGGATTCCGTGTTGATCATGCGCTGCGGCGGCGCAATGCCCCGGCTATTGAACAGCCGCTCGAGCGCCTGACGCATGAAGGATTCCCGGGGCTGGGAGATCCATTGCAGGTCGACCGTATCTTCCAGATTGACGCTGTCGAGCGCGGCCAGCGGATGCTCGGCGCGAACCAGCAGGCCGGCCTGTTCGGCGCCGATCTCGTGATAGTCGAACTGCCCGGAATCGACGCCCGCGGGAATGCGCGCAACGACGAAATCCAACTCTAGCGCGAGAAGCCGCGCAACCAGCGGCGGGCTGGTGCTGACATCGAGCGAAATGTTCACCCGGTGCAATTTCTCGCCGAGATACTGCATGACGTCGACGACGAGGTCGATGCTGGGCTTGGCGACCGTTCCGACCGAGACCGTACCGAGCTCGCCCGACCTGTAACCGGCAAACTCATCGGTGACCCGGTCAAGGTCGGCCAGCACGCTCCGGCCGCCGCGGATCAGGATCGAGCCGTAGGCCGTGGGCTCGACGCCGCGCGCGGTCCGCTCGAACAAGGGAACCCGCGCCACCGCCTCGATCTCGGCCAGCATCTTGGATGCCGCCGACTGGGTGATGTTGAGGCGCTCGGCGGCCAGCTGCAGCTTGCGCTCGCTGTCGAGCGCCACCAGCAGGCGCAACTGGCGCAATTTCAGATTATTGATCACCGCTCGCCACCATCCTGCCCGGCCAGAGCCTTGTCCGTTCCGATCAAATCGGGACGGACAGGGCTCTAGATCCTATTTTGACGCGTTTTCCTGACGCGAACCGGTGTCCATCCCGGATCAAGTCCGGGACAGCCTTTCGCTGGAAAACGCTCCAGAGTTCCCGCGTTCATACCGCGGTGCATCATGACAGTTTCGCCGTGGCTCCATTCCCAAATGCCATTAGTCACGCGGCGGTCGATTACACAACAATGAATGCAATACTTGCAAGAAGACTTACAAGAGCAAGGCGACGGACCGCTGCGGCCGCACAAGGTGCCGCCCGGACAGCGCGGCCACCGTGCGCCGTATCGAAAAACCAGAAGGGATGGGAACGATGACCGACGATGTCGAGAAGCGCGCGATCGGGAAAATGATGCGGCGGCTGATTCCGTTCCTCATCCTGTGTTACTTCGTGGCCTACCTCGATCGCGTCAATGTCGGCTTCGCCAAGCTGCACATGAACACCGCGCTCGGGCTGAGCGAGGCCGCCTACGGGCTCGGCGCGGGACTGTTCTTCATCGGCTACTTCTTCTTCGAGGTACCCTCGAACATCCTTCTGGAGCGGTTCGGCGCGCGGCGCTGGATCGCCCGCATCATGATCAGCTGGGGCATCGTCTCGGCGGCATTCGCCTTCATCCCACAGATGTCCGCGGCGAGCGGCCTGTCGAGCGAGTGGATCTTCTACTTCCTGCGCCTGCTGCTCGGCGCCTGCGAGGCCGGCTTCTTCCCCGGCATCATCTTCTATCTGACGCTCTGGTTCCCGACGGTCTATCGGGCGCGCGTCATCAGCCTGTTCATGCTGGCGATCCCGATCTCGAGCATCATCGGCGCACCGATCTCGGGTCTGCTGCTCAATGTGTCGGGTGCCGGTCTGGGCGGGTGGCAGTGGCTGTTCATCCTGGAAGCGCTGCCGTCGGTGCTGGTCGGCTTCGCCGTTCTGGTCATGCTGCCCGACTTCCCGCGCCAGGCGACTTGGCTGCAGCCCGACGAGATCAAGTGGGTCCAGAACACGCTCGAGATGGAACGGCAGAAGAAGGAGGCGGTGGAGCACATCTCGGTGCTGCAGTCGCTCACCGATTCGCGGGTGCTGGCCTGCGCGCTGGTGTATTTCTGCCTCAACGCCGCAAGCTACGGCGTCGCGTTCTTCCTGCCGACTATCATCAAGGCGTTCGGCGTCACCGACACCCAAACCGGCCTGATCGCCGCCCTGCCCTTCGTGTTCGGCGCGATCGGCATGGTGCTGCTCGGCCGCCATTCCGACAAGACCGGCGAGCGGCGATACCATGTCGCCGGCGCATTGACGCTCGCCGCCGTCGGCATCGGCCTCGCCGGACTGGTCTCTAGTCCGGTGCTGATCATCGGCCTGCTCTGCATCGCGCAGATCGGCGTTTCGTCGGTGCCGCCGATGTTCTGGCCGATGCCGGCCAGCATCCTGAATGGCGCCTCGGCGGCGGCGGGCATTGCCGCGATCAACTCGCTCGGCAATCTCTCAGGCTTCGCCGGCCCGTTCGCCATGGGCTATCTGAAGGACCTGACCGGCGGGTTTACCGCAGGCCTGCTGCTGCTCGCGGTCGTCGGACTGATCGGCGCGCTGGTGACGATCCGGCTGCGGATCGATCCGGTGCTCGAACGTTCGATGCGCGAGCCGATGATGGCACACTGACGGTGGCGGTCAGGCCGCCACCACCCGCGGGCCAGCAACGACCGCTTCCGACGGCGCGCAGGGCTTGCTCAGCATCGTCACTTCGGAGAAGCCGACGGCCTTGAGCTGAGCGACCATGGACCGGCGCGCATCCTGCGCCATGGCGGCGTCGGGCACGACGACCGCCTGCGCTTTCGCGGTCAGCAGTTCGGCCGGCAGGTCGACGGCCGTGCCGGCGTCGAGCAGCACGTGGTCATAGACCCGCAGCAGCGCGTCGATCGCAAGCCCCAGCCGCGGCGACTGCAGATGGCTGCGATCGAAGCCCGGACGTCCGGCGCTGACGATCTGAACCCGCGACTGCCGGTCCTTGGTGATTATCTGCGCAAACGTCGCCTCGCCCTGCATCAGTTCGGCAAGGCCGGGTGCTGTGGGGTCGACGGTCGCCGCCGTCAGCACCGGCGAGGATGCGACCAGATCGACCACCACGACCTTGGCCTGACGCGCCATCAGACGCGCCAGCGTCAGCGCGGTCATCGTGACGCTCTCGCCGGCGGCCGGGCCGAGCACCGTGACCTTGTGGGCGGCGGGACCGGCCGCGACAAGGCGTTCGGCCAGTTCGTCGATCTCGTCGACGATCTCTGCGGGCGCAGGCTGCGGCGCGCTGAGGGCAGGTTCGTAAGCGGCCGTGGGTGCCAGAGGCAGTTCAGGCTCCTGTGGCAGCTGGGGTGCGAGCGGCGATTCGAACTCGGGTTCAGCCGGCAGCGTCAGTGCCGGCTCGTCCGCGGTCACGGTCTCCATGATCGGCTCGCGGCGCCTGATTACCGCGGCTGCCGGCGCGAAGGCACGGCCAACCGCACCGGGCGCCGAGATGCGCAGCAGCTCGCCGGTGATGATGATGCCTGATGACAGCAACAGCGTCGCCAGCGTCGCGATCAGCACGATCGGCAGCTTCTTCGGATAGGCCGGCGTGTTCGAGACCGTGGCGCGCGAGATGATGCGGCCGTCGGTCGGCGCGGCCTCGATATTCTCGCGTGAGGTCGCCTCGCGATATTTGGCGAGATAGGCTTCCAGCAGGTCACGCTGCGCCTTGGCTTCACGTTCCAGCCCGCGCAGCTGCACGTCCTGGCTGTTGCTCGACGACGCCTGCTTCTTCGACTGGTCCAGGCCCGCCTGCTGCGCCTGGACGCGGGCATCGGCGACGCGGGCATCGTTGTCCAGCGAGCGCGATATCTTGCCGGCCTCCTCGCGTAATTGCCGGTCGAGGTCGGCGATCTGCGCCTTCAATTCCTTGATGCGCGGATGGTTGTCGAGCAGCGTCGACGACTGCTCGGCGAGTTGTGCGCGCAGCGTGCCGCGCTGTTCGGCCAGCCGGCGGATCAGCTCGGAATTGAGCACTTCCGAAGCCTCGATCGGCTTGCCGCCCTGCAGCATCTCGCGAATCAACCGCGCCTTGGTCTCGGCATCGGCCTTCAGCGCGCGGGCATTGTTGAGCTGCGTGTTCAATTCACCCATCTGCTGGTTCGACAGCGGGATGTTGTTGGTGCCGACGAACAGGCTCGACTTGGAGCGGAATTCCTCGACCCGCGAATCCGCTTCCGCGACCTTGCTGCGCAGCTTGTCGATCTCGCCAAGCAGCCAGGTGCTGGCGGACTTGGCCTGGTCCTGCCGCGCTGCCTGCTGCAGCACGAGATAGCCGTCCGCGATCGAGTTGGCGACGCGCGCCGCAAGCTCGGGATCCTCCGACTGGAATTCGATCACCATGACGCGCGACTTGTCGACCGCGTAGGCCTGGAAGCGCTCGTAATAGGAATCGAGCACCCGCTCTTCCGGCGTCAGGCTGAACGGGTCACGGCCGATGCCGAACAGCGCCAGCAGCGATTTCAGCGGGGAAAAGCCCCGCAGCACCGGATCGAACTCCGGACGCTCGGCGAGCTTGTTCTTCTTGATGATGTCGCGCGCGAGATCGCGCGACAGCAGCAGCTGCACCTGGCTCGTCACGGCCTCGGCGTCGAGCGAGCTGCGCTCCAGGTCGCGCTCGCCGTTCGGGCGCAGGAAGGCGTTCTCGCGATTGTCGATCAGGATTCGCGCTTCCGACTTGTAGCGCGGAGTCACGATATTGACGGCGGCAAGCGACAGCGCGAACGCGAGGATGGTCGGCACGATGATCCAGCCGCGCTTGCGCGCCAGCGCGCGGCCGAGCACATGCAGATCGAGATCGGCGGCCTCGGACGGAGCCGCCGGCTTGTCGGGAGCAGGTTTCGGCGGGGCCGGCTTGACGCCGACCTCGTCGGCAACGGGCGCGGACTTCGGCAACGCCCGTTGCACGACGGCCTTTTCCTTGCCTCTACGCCAGAATGCAAAACGCATAACGAACTCCCGCGGACGCCGCGATTCCACCTCAATGGCCGCGATTACAGTCCATTAAGGTTGCTGCTGGGTTAATCGGCGCGGTTGACGGATATGGCCGCCGCCACCACACCGTCATTCTTTGTTAACCATGCGTGCCGTTAATCGGGGGCCGGTATTTTCTCGGGATTCCTGACATGCGCGATTTGCGCGCTCCCCTTGTTTGTCTGATTGCTGCGCTCGCGCTGTCGGGCTGCATGGGCCGGACGTCGCCGGTCGCCGGCGACCCCGGCCTCGATTCGATGGCCTATGCCCAGCCGCCCTTCGCTACTCCCGTGGCCTATGCCGAGCCCGCGCCGCCGCAAGGCGGCTATAATCTCGGCCCCGGCGACAAGCTCCGCGTCGTGGTCTATGGCCAGGAAGGCCTGACCAACTCCTATGCGATCGGCGCGGCTGGCGCGATCACCATGCCGCTGATCGGTTCGGTGCCGGCGCGCGGCCGGACGCCTGCGGGGCTCGCCGCCGAGATCACCGCGCGGCTGCGCAACGGCTTCATCCGCGAGCCTTCGGTGGCGGTCGAGATCGAGTCCTATCGGCCGTTCTTCATCCTCGGTGAAGTCGCAGCCCCCGGCCAATATCCCTATGTGCCCAACATGACGGTGGAGAGCGCGGTCGCGATCGCCGGCGGCTTCTCGCCGCGCGCCAGGCGCGACCAGGTCACCCTCACCCACACCGATGCATCGGGCGCGGGCCGTTTCGTCGTGCCGCTGGGCACGCCGCTCGGCCCCGGTGACACCGTGTTCGTCGGCGAACGCTGGTTCTGATCGATGGCACAGAATCAGGAACAGCCGCTGCGCATCCTGCATGTCGTCCGCGCCCCGGTCGGCGGCATCATTCGTCACATCCTCGATGTCGCCAACGGCCAGATCGAACGCGGCCATCATGTCGGCATCGTCGCCGACAGTCTGACCGGCGGCGCGCGTGCCGACGCGGTGCTGGCCGAGATCGAGCCACGCCTCAAGCTCGGCGTCCACCGGGTGGCGATACGCCGCGAACCGCGCTTCGCCGATTTCATGGTCTGGGCGCACATCGCCGGCCTGATCCGCAAGCTGAAGCCCGATGTCGTGCACGGCCATGGCGCCAAGGCCGGCGCCTATGTCCGGCTGCGGCGGCGGTCGGACAAGGTGATCCGGGTCTACACGCCGCATGGCGGCTCACTGCATTACCCGCTCGACACCTGGAAAGGCCGCTTCTACAGCCAGCTCGAGCGCACACTGATGAACAGCACCGACCTGTTCCTGTTCGAGAGCGCGTTCGCCCGCGACACCTATCAGCGGACCGTAGGCAAGCCGGCGGGCCTCGTGCGCTGCGTCTTCAACGGCGTCACATCAGAGGAATTCGAGCCGGTGCCCAGGGCCGACGACGCCACCGATGTGGCCTATGTCGGCGAGTTCCGGCGCATCAAGGGCGCCGATCTCCTGATCGACGCGGTGGCGAAGCTGCGCGCCGACGGCAAGCCGGTGACGCTGACGCTCGGCGGCGACGGCGAGGAGTTCGAGCGGCTCAAGGAGCAGGTGAAGCGGCTGTCGCTTGGCGATGCCGTCCGCTTCATCGGCCACGTCAAGGCGCGCTTCGGTTTCTCCAAGGGCAGCCTGCTGGTGGTTCCCTCACGCGGCGATTCGATGCCTTACGTGGTGATCGAGGCGAGCGCGGCCGGTGTTCCGATGATCGCCGCCAATGTCGGCGGCATCCCGGAGATCTTCGACACCCTCAGCGACGCCCTGTTCACGCCCAGCAATGCCGCCGCGATGGCCGACGCCATCAAGGCCGCTCTCGACAATCCCACGGCGACCGCGGCGCGCGCGCAAAAACTGCGTGAGCGGATATCCGAACATTTCTCGCAGAGCGCGATGGTCGAGGGCGTGCTGGCCGGCTACCGCGACGCATTTGCCAAACGTTAACCACTTCTTGCACACGTAACCGTTTCTTCCGATTTGTCCCCTTAAGTCACGTCCAGGGGAATTTCGCTGCGGCGCGCGGATGCCCATCTGCATGCGCAGGAATGGACGTGGACTCGTGGAACCGTTTAACGCACGCTCGATGCTGGATGCCGCTGCGTCTGCAACGGCTGCCAAGCCGCAGGTCGAACGCCGCCGGCGCCTGTCGCCGGCCGCACTCGCCGTTACCAATCAAAAAGTTCGCGGCGCCTATTCGCCGGTGGTGATCGCGGGCGTAGTCCGCGTCGCCGATTTCGTGCTGCTCAGCCTGGTCGGCGTCGGGCTCTATTTCGCCTATGTCCGCCCGCTCGCCGGCGGCATCCATTGGGGATACATCGCCTCGATCCTCGGCATGTCAGCCGCGGCCGTGGTCTGCTTCCAGGCCGCCGACATCTACCAGGTGCAGATCTTCCGCGGCCAGCTCCGCCAGATGACGCGGATGATCTCGTCATGGGCCTTCGTGTTCCTGCTGTTCATCGGCGTCTCCTTCCTGGCCAAGCTCGGCGGCGAGGTATCGCGCGTCTGGCTGTCGTCGTTCTTCTGCGTCGGCCTCGTGGTGCTGATCGCCGAGCGGGTGCTGCTGCGATCGATGGTGCGCGCCTGGGCGCATGACGGGCGGCTCGACCGCCGCACCATCATTGTCGGCGCCGACCAGAACGGCGAGCACCTGATCGAGGCGCTGAACGCCGACGATGATTCCGACATCCACGTGCTTGGCGTGTTCGACGACCGCAATGACTCCCGTGCCATGGATACCTGCGCCGGCTCACCGAAGCTCGGCAAGGTCGACGACATCGTCGAGTTCGCCCGCCGCACCCGCGTCGACCTCGTGCTGTTCGCGCTGCCGATCTCGGCGGAGACCCGCATCCTGGAGATGCTGAAGAAGCTCTGGGTGCTGCCGGTCGACATCCGGCTGTCGGCCCATACCAACAAGCTGCGCTTCCGCCCCCGCTCCTACTCCTATGTCGGCAACGTGCCGACGCTCGACGTCTTCGAGGCGCCGATCACCGACTGGGATCTGGTGCTGAAATGGCTGTTCGACCGCGTGGTCGGCGGCCTCGCTTTGCTCGCCGCGCTGCCGGTGCTGGGACTGGTGGCGCTCGCGGTGAAGCTCGACAGCCCCGGCCCGGTGCTGTTCCGCCAGAAGCGCTTCGGCTTCAACAATGAGCGGATCGACGTCTACAAATTCCGTTCGCTCTACCACCACCAGGCCGATCCGACCGCCTCCAAGGTCGTGACCAAGAACGATCCGCGCGTCACCCGGGTCGGCCGCTTCATCCGCAAGAGCTCGCTCGACGAATTGCCGCAGCTGTTCAACGTGGTGCTGAAGGGCAACCTCTCCCTGGTCGGTCCGCGCCCGCACGCCGTGCAGAGCAAGCTGCAGAACCAGCTGTTCGACGAGGCCGTCGACGGTTACTTCGCGCGCCACCGCGTCAAGCCCGGCATCACCGGCTGGGCGCAGATCAACGGCTGGCGCGGCGAGGTCGACACCGACGAGAAGATCCAGAAGCGCGTCGAGTACGATCTCTATTACATCGAGAACTGGTCGGTGCTGTTCGACCTCTACATCCTGCTCAAGACGCCGCTCTCGTTGCTGACCAAGAACGAGAACGCGTACTGAGATCGAGACTAACTGCCGTCATTGCGAGCGTAGCGAAGCAATCTATATCGCAGCTCGGGGATAGGTGGATTGCTTCGTCGCTGACGCTCCTCGCAATGACGAGCGCTTGTTTGTGTATCTGTTGCGTTGCGTGAGTATCCGATGGCCTATGCGGCGACAGCCGGGACGTCCCATTCGCTGACCACGGCGCCAGCGGGCGTGCTGGCGCTACAGCGAGCGCTGGTGTGGCTGGCCGGTGCATCCGGTGCCATCGTATTCATCGAGCCGAGCCCGTATGAACTCGTCACGCTGACCGCCTGCGTGGTGTTCTTCGCCACGGGCCTGCGCATGCGGCTCGTGTTCATGCCGCTGCTGTTCACACTGATCGTGCTCAATGTCGGCTACAGCATCGGCGCGGTGCCGTTCCTCGACAAGCCGGAGGTGGTGAACTGGGTCCTCACCTCCTGGTACATGGCCGTCACCGTCATCTTCTTCGCGATGGTGATGTCGGAGGACACCGAAGCCCGCCTCGACATGTTGCGCCGGGGATTGATCGTCGGCGCGATGATCGCCTCGCTCGCCGGCATCGCCGGCTATTTCCGTCTGGTGCCCGGCGGCTACGATCTGCTGACGCTGTACGACCGCGCCCGCGGCACCTTCAAGGATCCGAACGTGCTCGGCGCGTTCCTGATCCTGCCGGCGCTGTTCACGCTGCAGAGCGTCGTCTCCGACCGCTTCGGCAAGGCGTTCCGCAACGCCATCGCCTTCGGCATCATCTCGCTGGCGATCCTGCTGTCGTTCTCCCGCGCCGCCTGGGGCGGCCTCGTCATCACCGCGGCCTTCATGCTGGCGATGATGGTGTTCACCAGCCGCACGCAGGCACAGCGCTCGCGCATCATCGTGATGACCCTGATCGCCGCGGTCCTGGCGGTGGCGCTGATCGCGGTGCTGCTCTCGATCGGCTCGGTCGCCGACATGTTCAAGCAGCGCGCGAGCTTCGACCAGAGCTATGACGAAGGCCGCTTCGGCCGGTTCGGCCGTCACATCCTCGGCGCCCAGATGGCGCTCGAGCTGCCGTTCGGCATCGGGCCGCTGCAATTCCACACCTACTTCCCCGAGGACACCCACAATTCCTATCTCAACGCCTTCATGTCGGGCGGCTGGATCTCGGGCATCTGCTATCCGGCGCTGGTGTTCGTCAGCGCGTTCATCGGCTTCCGCTACATCTACATGCGGGTGCCGTGGCAGCGGGACTATCTCGCCATCTTCGCCGGGTTTCTCGGCTTCGTCGGCGAGAGCTTCATCATCGATACCGACCACTGGCGGCACTTCTGGATGATGCTGGGCACGATGTGGGGCATGTACGCGGCGGCCGAGCGCTACCGCGCGACGGCGGCGCAGGTCACCGGCAAGACTTCGGCAGCATCTTGAGATTGGCGCGCTGCTCCGGCGGCGTATCGATCACGACTTTCAGTGCGCCGGTTGCCCCCAATACGCCCTTGTAACCATCATTGGTGAAGCGCAGCAGCAGGCGCAATTCGTCCTCGCTATAGCCGCTGAAGACCTTCTGCATTGCCTGCTGCAGCGGCACGTAATACTGCCCGATCTTCTCGACCGCCTCAGGCACGACCGAGATGAACACCTTGCGCCGATCGCTCTCGTCACGCTCGCGGCGCACATAGCCGGCCTTCTCCAGCCGGTCGACCACGCCGGTGATCGCTCCCGTGGTCAGCCCGGTGACCTCGGCAAGGCGACCCGCCGTCACGCGTCCTTCCAGGAGGACGATGTCGATGCATTCGAGGTCGGAACCGGAAATTCCCGCCACGTTGGCAACGGTTTGACCGTACAGCACGCCCTGCGCCGACGACCGTCGCAGCGCCTCTTCCAGCTCCTGCAGCAAGGCGCCGCGCGATTTCGCGCTTGACAAGGCTCACCTCATACCTTAGTCGATAAATATCTTAGCAGCTAAGATGATTAGCTGCTAACCCTTCCTAGCCGACACGGATGCATGGAGCAAGACACGATGACCCGACGTCCCCGCAAGGCACTCATCATCGGCGCCGGCATCGCAGGCCCGGTGACCGCGATGTTCCTGACCCGCGCCGGCATCGAGGCCGAGCTCTATGAAGCATGGCCCTACTCCACCGGGATCGGCGGCGGGCTGCAGATCGCACCGAACGGAATGCATGTGCTGGCGGAGCTCGGCCTCGCCGACGAATTGATCCGCAACGGCTCGATCGCCGAGTCCTTCGACTTCTATTCGCAGGGCGGCAAGAAGCTCGGCTCGCTCAACCAGAACATGCAGCAGCGCTTCGGCCAGCCCGCGGTGAACATGTGTCGCGCGACCCTGAACGAGACCTTGATCGACAAGGCCTGGGCCTCGAACGTCTCGGTGTTCTTCGAGAAGCGGCTGGTCAAGATCGAGGATCGCGGCGACCAGCGCGTGATCGCCTATTTCGCCGACGGCACCACCGCCGAGGGCGATTTCGTAATCGGCGCCGACGGCGTGCATTCGGCGGTGCGGCGTCACGTGATCCCCGACGGGCCGACGCCGTTCGACACCGGGCTGATCGGCTTCGGCGGCTTCGTGCCGCGCGCCATGATCGAGCGCCTGCCGATCGGCCAGAAGGTGGCGAGCACGTTCGGGCAAAGCGGCTTCTTCGGCTACGGGCTGTGCAGCCCCGATCCGGACACCGGAGCGATGTGGTGGAGCACGCAGCCGTCGCATGGCATGACCGCGGCGGCCTACCGGCTGCAAAACCAGGATGCCATCAGGCAGCATCTGCGCGATTTCCACGCCGGCTGGCACGCACCGATCCCCGAGATCATCGAGGCTGCGGAGAATATCGCGGTGACCGACACGCTCGACGTCGCAACGCTGCCGACCTGGTCGCGCAAGCGCACGCTGTTGATCGGCGACGCCGCGCACGCCACCAGCCCGCATGCCGGCCAGGGTGCGTCGCTCGCGCTGGAAGATGCGCTGCGGCTCGCAGTGCTGATGCGCGACGGCCAGGAGCTCGGCCTGACCTTCCAGGCCTTCGAGCACGAACGGCGCCCGCGCGCCGAGAAGATCGTGGCGATCGCCCGCCGCAACGGCAACAACAAGCGTGAGTTCAGCCCGACCGGCGCCTGGCTGCGCGATCACATGCTGAAGCTGATCCTGCCGGTGTCGTCCAAAGGCATGGATTTTATGTACGCGTACAATCCACGCGCGGCTTAGCTCGCAACTGTCATGCCCCGCGAAAGCGGGGCATCCAGTACGCCGCGGCTTATCCGTTCGAGTACCATCGTCTCTGGAATACCTGGATCGCCCGGTCGAGCCGGGCGATGACACTGAACAAGGCTACGCGAACTACTTCTCGACCTCAAACGTCAGCCCGGCGCGATCGACCAGGCGCTTGATGAGCTTGTGCTGCATCGCGGCTCCCGGGGTCCAGAAGCCGGGGGCGACATCAGGCGTATCGCGCAACAGGCAGATCGCGCATTCCGAGATCATCTTCGAGGTCGAGCCGTAGCCGGGATCGCGATCGCCCTTGATGCCGGCGCGGACCGTGCGGCCGTCGGGCGCGACCGCGAGATAGAGCAGATCGTAACGGCCGTTCTCGCGCTCTTCCTTTGACGGTCCCTCGCCCGGCTTCGGCGCGCTCGGCCCGGTCTTCTCCGAATTCAGCGCCATCACCTTCTTGGCGTTCGCCTCGCCCTTTTCGCCCGGACCGGTCAGGACCATCTCGTCGTAGATGAAGTCCTGGCCGTAGGGAAAGCCCATCAGCATGTTGGAGCGGTGGACGTTGCGCGTGTTGATCAGCGCCATCATGAACGGCGCGGTCCATGAGTGCAGATCGTCCTCATAGGCAGGCTTGCTGCCGCGCGGCTGCTTCGGGCCTTCGAAGCCCGGCGTCAGCGCGAAGGGATTGTTGAGGATCGCGACCAAACTGAGGTCCTTGGCGACCGCATCGAAGGTCGCCTTGGCGCTCGCGGCGGTGCCGCCGGACAGCGTGCCGCGCATGTCGCGCACCCGGCCCTTGACGCGCTGTGCGGCCGCGCCGAACACGCGCCTTGCCTCGTCCTGGACAAAGAAGGTGCCGAGCTCGAACGGCACCGAATCGAAGCCGCAGGAGAACACGATGCGCGCGCCGCTGGCCTTTGCCGCGGCGTCGTATTTGTCGATCATCTGCCGCATCCAGACCGGCTCGCCGCACAGATCGAAATAGTCGGTGCCGCTTTCCACGCAGGCCGCGATCAGCTCATTGCCGTAGAGCTGATACGGACCGACCGTCGAAATCACCGATTTGGTTTGCGCCAGCATCGCCTTCAACGACGCGGCGTCGCTGGCATCGGCCACGATAAGCGGCGTGTCGGCAGGCGCGCCGATCGCGTCGCGAACCGAAGCGAGCTTGTCCTTGCTGCGCCCGGCCATCGCCCATTTCAGGCTGCCGTCGCGATAATGCGCGGCGAGATATTCGGCGACCAGCTGGCCGGTGAAGCCGGTTGCGCCATAGACGACGATGTCGAGTTTCGAGGACATGGATCTGGCTCCCTGCGATTGGGCGCCCTTTTGTCATTGCGGGCGCGACGACGCAATCGACTACTTCTTGCCGCTATTTCTTGGCGTAGGACACACCCATGCCGGCGCGCACGTCGGCCTGGATGCCATAGGGCGCGATCGGGTAGCGCAGGCCGTTCTTGGCGAGTTGCTTCATGCCGGCGATCGCCTTGACCAGATAGGCCGGCGGCAGCGCCATCAGCATCTCCTCGTCGGGCACGCCGCCATAACGGCGCTCGGCGAAGCACGGCAGCGACAGGCTCGGCTCGCCGGTCTTCAGCGCCCGGCCCCACGAATCCGCGCAAGCGGTTTCGCCGACCACGCCCCATTCGAACTTCTTGTAGCCGGTGTACTGCAACCCGTTGATCAGGATGATCATCTGCCCGGGCGTCGCATAGACGAGGCAGATGTCGGGCGGATTGAGCCGGCCGCTGGTCAGCGGGCTCACCGCCATCGCCTGGTACTGGCCGTAAGGCACCACGTCGAGCGCCTCCTGGCGCTTGCGCGCGTCTTCGGCGGTGCCGTGCCAGACGCCGACATAGCTTTCGCCGGCAAGCCACTTCTCGTCCTGTGGCGCGAGCCCGATCACCGCGCGGCATTGCGCGCCAACGAGATCGTCGCCGGTGATGCCGACCGTCCAGCCGAGCCGCGAGGCCATGCTGACGATCTGGTCGGTGGTGTGGACCGCCGACGGACGCCGGATCTTCGGGATAGCCTCCATCTCCTCGACGCGCGCGAACATCTTGATGCCGATGACCGTGGTCTTCACCCGCAGCAGGTTGTTGAGATCGGCGACGATTGCCCCGAGGTCGAACTGTTCCGGCGGTGCCTGCTGTTGCATGGCGAAAACTCCCGTGATCGGCGGCTTGGCGTTGCCTGTTGTGGCCATGTTAGCCGGATTGACTGATGGACGACAGGCCTAACGCGCCGCCGGTCCCGGCAGCCAATCATCGCTCTTGCCCGCCAGATGATAGGCCACGAGCCCGATCCACTCCCGCGTGGCGACGTCGGTGCGCGACAGGCCGTCGATCGCAAACGTTGCGAAGCTCATGACATTGCCGGCGCGCCAGTCGACCGGATAGGCCTCGACGCTGAATCCCGCCTTGCGGAACAGGCCGACCGAACGCGGCATGTGATAGGCTGATGTCACGAGCAGCCAGCGCTCGCCAGGCTTCGGATCGACCAGCGCTTTGGAGAACTCGGCGTTCTCCACCGTGTTGCGCGAGCGGCGCTCGATGATCAATCGCGATCTGGGAATGCCGAGGCTCTCGAACAGTTCGGCGGCATAGTCGGCTTCGCGCGCATCGTTCGAGATCAAATTCGCGCTGCCGCCGGTGAACACGAGGCGCGCATTCGGGTATCTGCGCGCGAGCGCTGCCGCCGCGATGACGCGATCGGCTGCGCTACGCACCACCGGCGTGCCATGCGCAACCGACAGATCGGCATCGATCGATCCGCCAAGCACAATGATGCCGTCGGGCGCACCGCGCGAGGCGTCCCATGGCGGGAAGCGCTGCTCCAGCGTGGCGATCAGGACATTGCCGAGCGGCGAGAAGCCGCAGATTGCGAGCAGCAGCAGCGCGCCCACCATCAGCCTGCGGCCGAGACGCGCAAACCGCGTCAGCAGCAGCACGGCGCCGATCACGCCGATACCTATCAGGAAATTGATCGGCAGCAGCATGATGCCGAGCGTCTTGGAGAGCACAAAAAACAAGGGAAGCCTCTGCGAAGTTCTGCTACAGCGTCATACGCTGCCGGGAACGCAATAAAAAGAAGTCACATGACCCATCATCATCTGAAGTCCAGTCCCGAAACCTGCCATTGGGGCTTCTTTGAAGCCAAGCTGAAACCGGTCCTGACGATCGCGAGCGGCGACGAAGTCACGATCGAAACCGTCAGCGGCGGCCCCGACGTGGTGCCCGACCGCGGCAAGTTTGTCGTGCCGCCGGAGCTCGACGACATCCATGCGAAGAATGAGCGGATGGTGCCCGGGCACATTCTGACCGGCCCGATCGCGGTTGCCGGCGCCGAGCCCGGCGATGTGCTCGAGGTCGATATTCTCGACGTCCAGCTGCGCCAGGACTGGGGTTACAATCTGATCAAGCCGCTGTCCGGCACCCTGCCCGACGATTTCCACGAGACGCGCATCCTCAACATCCCGCTCGATCGCGCGCGCATGGTCGGCCGCATGCCCTGGGGGCTCGATCTGCCGCTGAAGCCGTTCTTCGGGGTGATGGGCGTCTCGCCGCCGCCGGCCTGGGGCCGCATCTCCTCGCTGATACCGCGCGCGATGGGCGGCAATCTCGATAACAAGGAGCTCGGCGCCGGCGCCAAGCTCTATCTGCCGGTGTTCGTGCCCGGCGCACTGTTCTCCTGCGGTGACGGCCATGGCGTGCAGGGCGACGGCGAGGTCTGCGTCACCGCGATCGAGACCGCGCTCACCGGCCGCTTCCGCCTGACCCTGCGCAAGGATCTCAAGCTCGCCTACCCGCGCGCCGAGACCGCTGACCATTACATGACCATGGCGATGGATCCCGACCTCGACCAGTGCGTGGTGCGGGCGCTGCGCGACATGATCGTGCTGCTCGGCGAGAAGCGCAATCTGTCCCGCGAGGACGCCTATACGCTGTGCAGCCTGGCCGCCGACCTGCGGGTGACGCAGACGGTCAACGGCTCCAAGGGCATTCACTGCATGATCGCCAAATCGGTGGTCCACGGCTGACAGGCGGTCGATAGGCCGCACTTGTTCCGCGAGCGCGGCTCGATACAATCCCCGTCCCAACGAACAAGAATGGACGGGGACGGACATGCTAAAGGACAGGCTTTCGCCGGCCGACGAGGCTCTGCGCGACAAGGAGATGCAGGAGGCGCTCGCCGCCTGCCCGCGCATCCTGGACCTCATTGCCCGCGGCCCGCAGGGCGCGCCGGACGCCGAAGCCGCGATCTATCTGCGTTCGCCGCTCGATCCCAATCCGGTCGTGATCTCGAACGATCAGCTGATGGGCTGCGTGAAAGCGGCTGAAAACTACTTCCGCGGCCGTGGCATCGGCAAGGACGACGCGGTTGCGATCCTGCTGCCGGCCTGCCCGGCGACGATGGTCGCAATCTTTGGCGCCGCTGCCTGCGCGATCGCCGAACCGCTCAACCTGCTGTTCACGCGCGAGGCGATCGTCGCGCAGCTCAATGCCGTCAAGGCCAAGCTGTTGCTGGCGCCGCCGCCGGGCACGCCGGGCGGGCTCTATGAGAAGATCGAGGGCCTGCAGCGCGAGGTGCCGTCGTTGCAGCGCGTCGTGATCGTGCCGCTCGACGGCCGCATCGCCTTCGACGGCGAGGTTTTACAGCCTGATCCAGCCTGGCGCGACGACTACGGCAAGTCGAAGGATATTGGCGAGGCTGACCGCGTTGCTGTGATGCTGCCCACCGGCGGCACCACCGGGCATCCCAAGGTGGCGCGGCTCACCAACCGTGCGATGGTCGCCTCCGTGGTCTCCTCGCGCATGGCGCTCGACTTCCATCGCGGCGAACGCGCGATGATTACGATGCCGCTGTTCCATGTCGGCGGCCTGTTCTGCACCTCGGCCAATGCACTTGCGGCCGGGACGACCATGTTCATTCCCGGACCCGCCGGCGCGCGTGATCCGGCACTGGTCAGGAATTTCTGGAGCATCGTCGAGACCTACCGTGTCAATATCGCCGGCGGCGTGCCGACAACGCTCGGCGCGATCGCCGACATCCCGGTCAGCGACAGCGATATATCGAGCCTGCGCGTCACCGCCGTCGGCGCCTCGATCCTACCGCTGGAGATCGAGCGGCGCTATCTCGAGGCCTGGGGCGGTCTCTGCATCCAGCAGCTCTACGGCATGACCGAACTCGCCGGCGCCATCACGCATGACGTCCACGGCGTGAAGCCGCGCGCCGAAAGCGTCGGCACCCGCAATCCGCTGGTCGAGCTTGCGATCCTCGACGGCGGCAAGCTGCACACCGGGCCGTGGCCGTCACCGGTCGGCGAGCTCCTGACCAGGGGCCCGCAGGTGTTTGCCGGTTACGTCGACAAGAAGCAGACCGAAGAGGCGTTCCGCGACGGCTGGCTGCGCACCGGCGACATCTGCCGGATCGATGCCGACGGCTTCGTCTACATCCTGGGCCGCGCCAAGGACGTCATCATCCGCGGCGGCCACAACATCGACCCGCGCGCGATCGAGGATGCAGCGCTGGCTTTCCCGGGCGTGGCGCTGGCGGCCGCGGTCGGACGTCCCGACAGCTATGCCGGCGAAGTGCCGATGCTGTTCGTCTCGGCGCAGCCCGGCGTCCATATCGATCCGCTGGCGCTGGCTGCCTTCGTGCAGGACAACATCCCGGAGCCGCCGGCGCGCCCGCGCGCAGTGTCGGTGATTGCGGAAATGCCGGTCACGCCGGTCGGCAAGATCTTCAAGCCGAAGCTGCGCGAGATCGCCGCCGGCGAGGCGGCGCGCGAGCTGCTGGCGCAGGAAGGGTTGTCTGGCGAGGTCAGTGTCGACGCCATCACCGATCCATCCCGCGGGCTGTACCTGAGCGTGAACGCGCCACCTGACAAGGCCGAAACGGCGGAGCGGCTTCTGAAGAAGTTCCCGGTCAAGGTCGAGATGCGATCCTAACGCCTTCATTTACCTGAATATTCTGACCCGAACATCACGCCGGAGTTGCCTCCTGCGTGCGTGGGCGCGGCTGGCCGCTCTCGCAGCTGACGGCTTGACGAACTGCCCTACTCCTAAATAGACTCTAAATAGATACTTTTCAGTACAGGCGTTCAGGGTTAAGCGTTTTCTCATGGCTACAGAAAAGGCCGAAACCGACCGCGTCCCGGTCACTCTGGCGCTCTCGACCATTGGTTATCTCGAGAAGCTGGTGCGACAGGGCACCCACGGCACGAGCGTCCCGGGCGTTGCACGGACATTGATCGAGGAAGGCATTCGGCTCGCCATCAAGGACGGGTTGCTTGCAATCCGCGACAACGGCCGCACGCCCTGACGCGGGGGTGTGCCAGCGCGGCGGTTCAACACAGAACGTGGAACCGTCAGATGATTGCCATCGAACCAACCTGGACGCCGGAGCGCGTCGACCAACTCAAGATCTACTTCGAAGCCGGCCTCTCCTGCCGCGACATCGCCGTCAATATCGGCGTCAGCCGCAATGCGGTGATCGGCAAGCTGTCGCGGCTGAACCTCACGCGCACGACACCTGACGAGCGCCGGGCCCGGCGGCGGAAGAGATCCAGCGCGCATGCCGCGCAACGGGCGACGGCGAAGCAGCAGTTGCAGTTGCTACAGGCAGTCTACGAACGGGAAGCCGACGATGCGCCTGTTGTCAGCGCCAACAACTGCTCGCTGTTCGAATTGAGCGAGCAGCGCTGCCGCTGGCCAATCAGCACGCCGGGCGCCGATGATTTCTGCTTCTGCGGCAACACCCCGCTCGGCGGCATGCCCTATTGCTCAGGGCATTACCGCCTCGCCTATCAGGCCGGATCGCGCCAGCGCGCGATGCGTTGATCAGCCGACCTTCCAGCCGGTCGCCGCGACCAGGTTCTGATAGAACTCCGGCGTGTAGGCCTGCTCGGGCGTGTTGCGCACCCGCTCGTCGAGCGTATGCGCATCGTCGCCGACCAGGATGCGCCAGCGCTCGGCCTTGACGCCGTCGAGGATGATCTTGGCCGCCGCGGCGGCCGAGGTCGGCGCCTCGTCGTGGAAGATGCGGGCGCGGTCGAGTGCGATCTGCTGGATGTCGGCATCCGACATTTTGGCGACGTCGATGCCCTGCCCTTGCAGCCGCTGGCGGGCCTGCTTGAGCTCGTCGGCGTTCAGCTGGTCGGAGCCATTCTGCACCTTGCGCGAGTTCGACACGATCGAGGTGCCGATATGGCCGGGCATCACCACCGAGCACTTCACATGCGGCGCGTTGAGACGCAGATCGTTGATCATCGCCTCGGTGAATCCCTTCACCGCGAACTTGGCCGCGCTGTAGGCGGTGTGCGACACGCCCAGGCCGACCGAGGCCCAGAAGCCGTTGACACTCGAGGTGTTGACGATGTGCGCCTCGTCGGCCTTCACCAAGAGCGGCAGGAAGGTGCGGACGCCGAGGTAGACGCCGCCCCAGCAGATGTTGAAGGTGCGCTCCCACTGTTCACGCGTATTGGTGAACAGGCTGCCGCCACCACCGATGCCGGCGTTGTTGAACAGCAGGTGGATCTTGTCGGTGGCCTGCTGCTCGATCAGCTCATCGCGGAAGCGCTTGTAGTGATCCTCGATCGACACGTCGGCGATGTGGGTGGTGATGCGCAGGCCCTGCGGCAGCTTCTCGACCTCGCAAAGCCGCTTGGTCTCGGCCATCGCCTCGGCCGAAACGTCGCACATCGCGACATTGCATCCCTCGGCAACGAGCTGCCGCGCGAGTTCGCGTCCCATGCCCGTGCCGCCACCCGTGATGACGGCAATCTTTCCAGCAAAATCCTTCATGCGAGATCCGTTCCTTCCCTGCTTCTTGTTCGTTTTGGCGGGAGCGCGGATCGCAGTCCCAGCCGCTTTGGCTGAGGCACTCTACATCACCGAATTATCGCCCAGCAACGGCGCCTGCCAGGCGGCCGGCGCCGTGCAACGAAATCATTCCGTGTTGCGAACAATATCCATCGATCAAAAAGCGCGCTATTCGGCGGTCTCGATGTGCACAGGCGCGCGCCGCCGCAGCACCGCGCTGCCGGCGCTCAGGACCAGCTTGAGGAGGCCGCGCCACGAGAAGTCGATGACCACCTCATGGTGCCGCAACCCTTTGCCGCCCTTCACCAGCCCGAGATCCCGTATCAAGCAATAGTGGCCGCTGCTCATGCGCGCGAGGCGGCTGTTCTTGAAGAGTCCCATGAATGGCGAGAATGCACTGCGGATCGATTCCGTCAAATCTTGACGGCGTCGAATCGGCGAGACGATGTGAACCTGTGTGCGGTTGGCAGCCGGCAATGGCAGCGCGCCTCACGATCGGGCAGCAGCGGTCCAGCCTTAAATCAAAAACCTCCGGCAGGGCATTGCCGGAGGTTTGGGAGGCTTAGCAGCGAGCTAAGAGCCATCATTCAATGTGTTGTTGGCCACTGCAGATATAGTTTAGTAGATCAGGTAAGTAAATAAGTTTGCGGCCAATGAATCGCATGGCTCGTCCTCGTCGTTCGCGTGGACCGAGATGACGCAGCTCTGCTTCCGCAATCGATCAGCAATCGATTCTTGCCAAAGAAAAACCCCGGCAGTTGCCTGCCGGGGTTCTGTTGGATCGTGATCAGATCAACCGGTATTACCAGTTGCGCTGAGCGCGGAGGAGCATCTGGACAGTGTCCTGATCCTTCAGCTCGTAGGTCGCGACCGGCTTGCCGACGCCGGTAGCCGAGGTGGTGATCACGCCAGAATACTTCTGGTCGAGGTGCGAGTAGGTCACGTCGGCCGAGAAGGTCAGGTTCTTGACCGGGGTCCAACGGGTGATCACACCGATCTGAGCGATGTTGTAATCGGGGTTGCAGTTGGTCACGCCAGCGCCGCCAGCGAACGCCGCACGGAAGGTGCCGCCCACGCCGCCAACGCCGCAGATGAGCGCCTTGGACGTGTCGTTGTACGAGATAGCGGCATAGGCGCCGTAGATGGCGGTGTTCCAGTACGGATCCCAGTTGTGGGTATACGCACCACGCATGCCCCAAGTCTTGATGGACTGCTGCGCTCCGCCGGGGCCGAACACCGTGTCGGGTGCCGTCCCGAAGCCAACGCTGCCGTAGACGCCGGGCAAGCTCGAACCGCTATAGATGGCGATCGAGCCGGCCTGACTGGCCAGGTCCTGGATGTTGTAACGGGTCGCACCGTCCGTATAGACGCCCTGGATGTTGATGGTGTCGCCAGCTCCGGTCGGGATGTTCTTGATCGACAGGGCCAAGGCACCAGCCCAACCCCACTTGTCGTCGGGATGACCGGTCAACTCGGTGCCGCCGTAGTAGGCCGCGTGGTTGTCGTGCGCAGCGACCGACGCCTGGAAGATACCCCAAGCCTGATCGACCTTCAGCGCAGCGACGAAGTCCGGCGCGATCGTGCCGGCGTAGTCGCTGGTGCCGTAAGCACCACCGGCGCCGAGGTTGTTCACGCCAGCCTGATTGTACGCCACCTGGTCCTGCGCCGACAGCGCGAGTTGCACGCCGTTGCCGAACTGAGCGGTGTAGGTGAACTGGTTGATGCCGTTGGTGGTGTTCACGCCACCGACGAGACCGTCGTAGTTGTTGCCCGGATAAGCGGTCCAGGGAGCAGCGAACTGCGAGACCGCCTTACCCATGGTGAAGCCGGCGAACTGGATGAAGGCGTAGTAGACGCCAACCGCACCGGCAGCCACGTTGCCCGAACCAGCGTTGTTCGGCGCAGAAGCCGAGCCGATCGCCGAGTAGACGGTCGAGCCGTTGCCCTGGCCGGTGTAGGTGTCGGAGGTCCAGGTGAACACCGCGTCGAAGTAGGTGCGGACCACGCCGTACTCGGTCGCGGTGCGCGTGTCGATGTTGAAGTCTTCACGCGAACGCCAAGTGTAGCCGTTCGTGAAGCGGTTGTTGGAGCCGCTCGCGCCGTTGTAGTTCGGGCCGTAGACGCTGTTGCCGTTCACCACAACGTCAGCGCGCAGGTAGCCGCCCAGCTTGATGCAAGTGTCGGTGCCGGGGATGTAGTAGAAGCCCGGACCATAAAGAGAGCAGATCTTCACGTACTCGACCGCTTTGGCCTTTACGGGAAGATCGGCCGCCTGTGCCCCGCCGACCGCGACCAGCGCAGCCGTCGAGCCCAGGATAAGGCTCTTCAAATTCATATTAAACCTCCAAGTTGCTCATATGCGTAGAGTCCGGAGCTGCGAGCGCCCCGTGATCCTCCCGCATTGTCCAAGACCGCTTTCCCCAAACCCCGCACCCGCAGATCAATCTGTGGAGTGCGACGGACTTGAACGATCACCGCAACGGGACGATCGAGATTCCCCTACCGCCGGGTTCAATATGCCTTGGCGAGTTCGCCAATCAAAATAGTTTATAAAGTCAGGAATGCGATTGCGGCCACACTGTGTCTCGCCGGCAACGCTGCCCGTAAGCCCTTGCCCACATGGGAAAACTTGTCGCACCTGAAAAATTCCCAACGTCACACCGGCTTCATAATTACTTTACGTTCACTTGCCTTCCTGAGCGACTTACTGGAAAAAACCTCCCGCCGACGCGGGAAAAGAAGAATCAAATCAGCGCAAAGCTGAAGCCGGCGCCAGGGAAGGGGAAGCTGTGTCAGTGACCAGGAAGGATACCACGCGCCTGCGCGCCGTCGAGCATCTCGACATCATCAAGCGCTTCACGCTCGAGATTTCCTCGATCAATTCGCACCTCGAACGCGTCCGCCAGATCTGGGGCAAGGCGCTTGGCGTCAGCGGTCCGCAATGGATGATTCTGATCGCGATCTCGGATCTCGACAAGGATGACGGCGTGCCGATCAACGTGGTGTCGAAGCTGCTGCACGTCGATCCGTCGTTCGTGACCACGCAATCCAAGCTGCTCGAGCAAAAGGAGCTGCTGCGTCGCACCCCCTCCCTGGCCGATGCGCGCGTGGTCCGGCTGTCGCTGACCGACAAGACGAGGAAGCATCTGGCGGGCCTCGCCAGCCGGCACAAGGCGTTCAAGAGGACCGTATTCGAGGAGTTCAGCGAGCCCGAACTGGCCGAATTCACGGCCAAGCTTGCGATGCTCAACAACCGCCTGGAAAAGGCGTGTCTGATCGTCGCGATGGATTCAGATACCTGAAGCGACCGGCGCGGCGCGCCCTGTTTTGACGCGTTTTCTCCACGCGAACCGGTGCCCACTTCGCTCGAAAACGCTCTAGGATCACGGCCCCACGATTCGACCAGAGCCTTTTCCGTTCCGATGGAATCGGAACGGGGCTCTGGATTCCTGTTTTGACGCGTTTTCTTTACGCGAACCGGTAGGCACTTCGCTCGAAAACGCTCCAGGCACCCGACCGGGTCCGGCAACAGCCTCGCTGCTCAGCGGGGTGACCTATCCATGGCCTCGCCCGGTCGACTGGAAGGCCAGAAAAGCCGCAACACCCAGCAGCGCAGCCCAGACCAGGAAGTGTTCAGCGATCACTGTCAGCCCTCCATTTGATTGACGGAAAGCATGAAACGGGCCACGCGATGGGCTGGACGCTTGAACGGGCTGCACAAAGATGCGGCCGCGCGAACAAGCCTGCATACCGTCTGCGGAACGGGTGCTCATCAGCAGACCGCCCGCCCGAAAGCGTCGCTTCGTTCGACCGAACGCAACTACGACAGAATGCTGAAGTCCGCCGCGGTGACCGTGCCTGCGGTCGCACCGTTCAGCCAGACCGCGGTGGCACCGTCGACCTGAATAACGAAGTACGCGCCGTTCTGGTAGGAGTGTGCCAGCACATCGGCGAACGAACTGAAGCCGCTGCCAGTGAACTGCACGGTATCCGTGGCAGTGTTCCAGTCCTGGACCACCTGCACACCCGGCGCTCTCCGGGAGACGAATGTATTGTTGCCGCCGCCGCCGAAATAGTAGTTCACGCCGGTGCCGCCGTCGAAATAGTCGTTGCCGGCACCGCCGATGAGAACGTCGACGCCGTCACCGCCATACATGACGTCGTCGCCATTGCCGCCATAGAAATAATCGTTGCCGGCCTGGCCGTACATGACATCGTTGCCGTCGTCGCCGATCTCGACCGCCCGGCCATTGGCGACGATGACGTCGTTGCCTGCTCCGCCGTAGGCGGAGCCGCCGTCGCCGACGCTCATATAGATCCAGTCGTCGCCGGCGTCGCCTTCGAGCAGATCGACGCCGTCATCTCCCACCAGCGTGTCGTTGCCGTTGCCGCCGTACGACGTGTCGTTGCCACTGCCTCCGAACAGCACATCATTGCCGTCGCCGCCGAAGAGCAGGTCATCGCCGTTGCCGCCCACCAGGATGTCGTTGCCGCCATTGCCATAGAGGCCCGGCGTTACGGAAGTGCCGGAGGCCACCAGGATGTTCGCTCCGCTGTCGTTGCCCTCGCCGCCATAGATCGTATCGCTGCCGGCCGAGCCAAACAGAGCGTCGCGCCCGACACCACCGTCGATGTAGTGGAACTGCGTCGTCAGCGTGCCGCCATCCTGAATATAGTCGTCGCCGTTGCCGCCATACTCGAACGACGTGTTGACGGTGTTGCCACCCTGAATCCAGTCATTGCCGGCGCCGCCATACATCTCGCCGTAGGCCAGACTGCTCCATTGCGCCGTCAGGAAATCGTCGCCCTGGCCGCCGTCCCAATAGTCGTAACCGGCAATGCTACTTGCCAGTGTGTCGTTGCCCTGGCCGCCATAGAGCGCGTCAAAATTGCTTGCAGAGGTGACGCTGTTGTCGGTGCTATCTCCGTAGAATGCGGGCATGTGTACTTTCCCTGAATACTGGCTCTCTTCGAGGCGGCGTTGTGCTTCCGGCTTCGCGAACCTCGCAATCGGGAACGCTCTGGCGCCTTAATGGGCTAAGCGGCGAGCGCCAAAGTCGCCTCGATGACGAGTGCTCCAGCCGGAATGCGATTTGATAGTATTGAGAAAGGGCGCCAACGGAGATGCCCACACGGGCTACCCCAACCTGACGACCACCGCGCGACCGGCCTTCCACTGGATTCCGCGCAACTCGCACAAGCCTGCGAGGACGCGGACGCGGTTGGCGCCAACGACTTCAATTTCCACGATAATTTGCTGAATGCCGCAACCCTGCTCGCCGTGACGAGCAGGCCCGCCCGAGATCGCCGAGGCGCTTTGCTGGATCGTCGACGAGGCGCTGTGCGTCATTGAGCCGCGGCGTGCGCACGCAGACGTATCGCTTCGTTAGCCAAACGATCTTGCAGCGATTGTGATTGCTTGAAACAACGCCGCCTTTGCATTTGCGCTGCTAACCGGGCGATCTCATCACCGATGGTAGGCGGCGGGGTGATGAACCCTAACAATCGAGCGACGCAGAGCGCCAGGAACGGCGGACGAAGAAATTGGCAGACAATTGGCAACGGGGCGACTTTGTACCGCGCGACCCGGTCCGCCACAGAATGTATTGAGTGAAATGGTCGGAGCGAGAGGATTTGAACCTCCGCCTTGCGCGCCGCGGCGTGCTGGCGGCGAATGCGATCCAGAAACTAGAAGACTATCGAGACAAGGCAACCCGTGAAGGAAAAGAGGCCGCCAACTGAGGCGGCCTCACATTCCGAAGGAATGTCTCATCTGACTCGCCATGCGCTGGACGGCATCAGTGTATCGACCGTGGGCGAATTGCTGATCGGCTACATAG
>NZ_KE384570.1:24495-117970 GCF_000426785.1 Bradyrhizobium sp. th-b2 | reverse complement strand
CGAAGGCGCGATCGCGGAAGCGACTGCGCTTGTCGGCAAGCGCAGCGTTCGCTTCAGCGCGGTACTGAAGAAGTTCGCATAGGCATGTGCGCCTACCGTCGTTCGGTGGTTGGTCATTGCAATGCACTCCAACCCAACCCGACTCAAAACGGCACCGCGCGGGCAGGTCAATGACGGAACGTTTCGCGTCGTTCATGATGAGTGGTTTGGGTCAAAAGCAGATATTCTGCGATCTGACGAATATGCCAGCTACCAGCCACCGAGCCGCATCCCCAAGTGTCACCGCTCCCGGATCTTCTAGACTCTCGGCCACGAGAGAGCCGGCGTAGAACGCCAGCGGGTCCGCATGCTGATTGAGATCGCGTAAAAGACAGTCGATCCGCCAACAAAATTAGTTCTGCTCAATAACAATGCTCGCAGAGAACTAAGGGCCTGTATTCATAGATCTGGTACGCGCATGCGGGGATAGCTAGGTTCGGGTTGCCCTCTAAAACAGACATCGAGGGATGCCTAAGTGAAAGTCAGCAAAGGGCCAATTGAGGTCATTTCGGCTGTTTCGCAAGTGGTAGTGTTATATGAAAAGCTGCGCCCCGCCCGGCCAGATTTTCAGCAGATATCTGTCCGCTGTGAGTTTCGACGATAGTTCTCGCGATCGAAAGGCCCATGCCCATGCCTTTCGGCTTTGTCGTGAAAAATGGTTCAAACACCTGCTTGAGCTGATCAGCGGGAATGCCCGGACCGACGTCAGATACGGAGAGACAGGCAGAACTGCCATCGCGTGACGTTGACACTTTGATACGCCTTTCGGTGCTGGGCATACCTGACATCGCATCCATAGCGTTGACGATCAGGTTCAGGACGACCTGTTGGAGCTGGATTGGATCACCCTGGACGGAGAGGGGCATCGGCGCAACTAGACTTATCAACTCAACTTCCCGCCCAACCGCTAGGGCTGAAAGAAACTGAACGGTTTCCCGGGCAGTGTCGTTGAGATCAACATCTTTCAACTCAAAGGGAGTTCTCTTGATTAGAGTTCGCAACCGACCAATAACATCGGCGGCGCGCATGTCGTCCCGGCGAATGTCAGCGAGAATCTCGCCGATCTGTTTTGGATCGATCACCGGAGACTTAACGATCAGTTCCGCAGTTTCTACATTGGTTAGAATAGCGCCGAGCGGTTGGTTGAGTTCGTGCGCGATCGTCGCGGTGAGCTCACCGGCCATCGAGAAGCGATTGATGTGAGCCAACTCCGATGAGCGTTGCCGCGCTTGAACTTCGGCAAGCACACGTCCGCGTTTCTCAAAGAGCAAGCGGAAGATCAGAGTCGTCTGAATTAGTTGGGCGGAGCAAACCGCAAGAACCTGCCATCGATAGAGTTCCCAAGCCGATGGTTGACGAAAAAGAACTTTACTGCCTTCCGGCAGCCTTCCCTCAGGAATGCCCCATCGCTTTAGTTCGCGCCAATCGTATTTGGCCGCCTCGTACAGCAATGCAGGGGTCTTGATTTCTCCCGCTTTCTCTCCGCCAAGTATTTTGACAGCGACCGCCGCCGCGGCGCGAGATCCCTGCAATACAGAAGTCATCCGTCCGCCTACGATTGCGTCACCGAAAAAGGCGTCGTCGTGAGAAAAGATTGGGGCATTTGCCACAGCATGAAGCCGCTTGAGTGCCTGCTCGCCATCGTGAGTTGCCCCTGTCACATCGACTTGCGGCTGGATCCAGAAAATCGCGCTGTCCTTCGGAAGCACCGCTGCGCGCTTCAGAATCTCCTCGAACGACAGTTCGTTCCAAAAGAGAAGATTGATACGCTCCTTCATGGGTTGGAGGCGGCTCCGTATCTCGTCAACCCAGAATCCCTCGTTGGATGAGTTTCCGATAACGACAGCGACGTTTTTCGTCTCGGGCAAGACGCGAACGATATTTTCGAAAAGGGACGGAATATCAATCCAAACCGCCACCACCGCATCGTTCCCGGTGAGGCGCATTTGCTGGACGCGTCTTTCGTCGATTGCCGCGAGCAGCGCGGGTACGGTGGGGAATAATTCCGTTCGGTGTCGTTGCAGGAAGGCAGCGGCAGGCGCGCCAAAAGCAACCAAGAGGTCGGGCGTACCGCCAGAGAAAAGCCTATCGAGATAGGCGGAGAGCTGCCTCTCAGCACCTTCGCCACCTGGGCCAAGCGCGACCGGAAAATGCTGTATCACCATCGGTAATGATGATTGCTGCTCAAGCTCCTGTCGGAATGTCCTGACGTAGTCGCTCCACGGCTTAAAATCCTGCCCATTTGACTGAAGGACGATGACCCGCTTCGGAGTCACCGAGGCCCTGGCGACCGAAATCGAAAGCGTGACGCCCACGACGGCGATGAATTTAACAATCAAGCCGACGCAACTAAAAACCATCGCGGGGCGGCCTCGCCACAAGCTTTGAGAGAACTTTGTAAATTGATACCAGATTGCCACTAAAGGAACCCGCGCGATTTGACGAGGGAGCTATCGATTTGCGGCTCCGTATTTCTACGGCTCTCACATGCTGAAAAGTAAAATATAAATCGCGCCGAGTGCCAGAAGAAACGTCCCGGCGACCCAGACGACAAAAACCCTGTCATGTCGAGCCATGGCCAATCCTCGTTGCCTTAACAACACGAGCGACGGCTGGGGCATGATTGATCTAAATCAACAAGAACCATTCGCCCGTGGCGCACAAAGCCGGGACCGGCACGGCTCAAATTGAGCCAAGGGTGACTGCGCTATGAGGTCCGAGAAGGGCTAAGAGGGACTCAAGCCAAAGCCGGAGACCGTGAACGCTAAGACAACTGGAAGGCGTTTCGGGAAGCGACCTGGATCAACCCCGAAGAATGCTCGCATTTGGCGAGGAGCATTCTCAAGGAATTGACTGCCAGCGGCTTTGAGATCGTCAAAGAAGCAGTGTCGGTCTTCGTCCGCGGCGGGGCAGAAGCTGACGCTGGCTTTGATCCACGTGGATCCACGCCAGCGGTAGATGTGGGACAACCGTCGTAAACCGGGTTGGTATCATCGAAAGATGACTTCTCAGCACGAACAGCAGACCCCGCAGGGCCCCGGTCCTGACACGGCGCATTCTGCCTGGGCACCATTCGCAAGCCATGCGTTTTGCTGGCTGTGGCTGGCCAACACTGTGTCTGCTCTGGGGACCTGGATCCAGAACACGGCCAGCGCGTGGATCATGACGGACCTGACGCCAAGCCCGATGATGGTCAGCCTGGTCCAGGCAGCCGCGCAGCTCCCGGTGTTTCTGCTTGCGCTGCCCGCCGGAGCGCTCGCTGACCTGATGGACCGCAGACGCCACCTGATCCTGACGAACTTGCTGATGTTGGTGGCGGCCACTGCGCTGGCAATCGTCGCGGCGCTGAGTCGCCTTGATGCCACCATCCTCCTGGCGCTGACAGCCCTCTTGGCGGTAGGTGCTGGGTTGAACAATCCAGCATGGTCTGCTTCCGTGCCGCTGACGGTGCCACGTCAGGTATTGACGCAGGCGCTGGTCCTCAACTCGGTCGGGTTCAATATCGCGCGCGCCGTCGGCCCTGCGGTGGGCGGGCTGATCCTGACAATTGCCGGTTCGACGGTCGCATTCGCGGCCAACGCGGCTTCCTTCGCCTTCGTTGCGCTGGTCGTCGGCATTTTGCTGACCTTTCCGCGTATACAGACGTCGAGTGATGTCCCGCCCGAGCAATTCGGCTCGGCGATGCGTGTCGGCCTCGCCTATGCGCTGGCCGAGCCGGTTGTGTGGAACACGCTGGTCCGCTCAGCGGCGTTCTTCGGCTGCGCTAGCGCGATCTGGGCGCTGCTGCCGTTGTACGTTCGTCAGGTGCTCGGGCTTTCCTCCGCGTCCTTCGGAGTGATGATGGGGGTCATTGGCGCCGGCGCGGTGCTGGGCGGGCTCATCGTGCCCCTGTTGCGCAAGTTGATCTCGCGCAACAACCTGATCGCGCTCGCCGGCGCGGCATGCAGCGTGGCTTTGATTCCCCTCGCCCTCATTCCCAGCAAAATGACTGCGTATCCGGCGCTGCTGGTGTTCGGCCTCGGCTGGATTATCGGCGCTTCGAACTTGCAGGCGACGGTGCAGTTGGCGGCGGCGCCGTGGGTGCGCGCTCGCGTGCTCGCCCTCTATCAAGCGATGTACAACGGCGCCATGGGCCTGGGCGCGCTGCTTTGGGGCTTGCTCGGCGAGCACGCGGGCCTCACAGGAACAATCCTCGCTGCGGGCCTGGGAGGCTGCCTTATCGCACTCCTGACGCGAGCGGTAGAACTCCCGGCTGAAATCGGCGATCCGTCAGCTCCGGCCTTGGCGGTTCCCCGCGCCCTGTCGATCGCGGAGGAGATGTTGCCGCTCTTGTACAGCGCCCGGCATCGGGTGGTGCTCGCGATCAGCTACCGCATCGATCCGGCCAACGCTACGGCATTTCGCGCCGCCATGGCCGACGTCCGGCTGTCCCGATATCGGGCCGGTGCGGTGGGTTGGGCACTGTCGCGTGACGTCAGCGACTCGACACACTGGGTGGAGACATTCCGCGTCCGTGATTGGCACGAACTGCGCCGGGGTATCGAGCACCACAATCTGGCAGACAGCGAGGTCGTGGTTCGGGCCCGTTCCTATCACCTCGACGAGGAGCCGCCCCGCATGACCCTATTGTTGCAAGAGCCGAGAGCGTGACGTTGCACACGACGCCTGCCACGGCGGTATGGGTCATTACGGAAGTCAGCTCGCCTGAAGACCGTGCCCGCTTCTCACTTAGAAGCGGACGTCGGGCTGACCGAGCGGCATGACCGCTTTGGGCCACTAAGCGCCTTCGAGCGTGAACATCATGTCGAGTTCGCTTGTGCACTGTTTGCGGAGAGCAATGAGCGGTTGGTACTCGGGAGCCTCGTACCAACGGGTGAGTGCGTCCATGTCCGGAAATTCGATGATGACGACTCGCTCGGGTTTCCAATGCCCGCCCTCCGGCATTTTGTGGCTTCCACCCTTGGTCAGATAGCGGCCACCATGCTTTGCGATAAGGGGGGCGACCTTGGCTCTGTATTCTTCAAACTTGGCCGCATCGGTAATGATGTGCTCGACGATGAGGTATGCCGCCATTTGCTTGCTCCTGCTTGGCGCGCGGGCGTCGGACGGAAATAGTGCCCACGCGGCCCAGCGCAGTCTGACCATAGTTCACGGTAAGCGGCCCCAGCAACCATTGGGGGCCTGTGTGAAGGAAGGCTAGTTGCTGGGGCCATCTACCGCCCGCTTGGTGCGGGCGGGCCAGGTCTCGGTGGCGGAGCTATTGGCGACGACGGCCATCTAGCTAATTTTTCCGCTACGTCGACGAGCTGCGCTTGAGATTGGATTTTCAGCTTCCTGAGTAAGCGAAGGCGCTGGACAGATACTTGTGCTTCGGTCCCGCCGATCTGTGCAGCAATCTCCGCGTCACGCCGCCCGAGAGCCATGCGCCGCAGGAGCTTCTTTTCACGCGGGCTTAGCGGTTCGGCTACCATCGTCACCGCACGAACATGGCCAGCGCTACGATGACTATCGGGCTCAAGCCGAGGATCACGGCCCAGATTTTGAAGAATACGTCACCCACAGTGACACAACCCCACGTGGACGAGTAGTCTACGCCGGGGAGATTCGGCAACTCCAGTGCAGTTTGTGCCAGCTATAGGATTACGGGCTGGTCCGATGTCCAAGCGAAAGAGGCCGCCAACCGAGGCGGTCGTAAATCGTGTTATTCGACTCGCTCATCTTCTCGCTTGTGCTTGAGGATTAACGTTCGCCCCACGATTGATGCCTCTGATCGACGAAGCGCCTTGGCGATCACTGTCGGTCTCTTTCCGGCTGCCCTCAATTCGAGCAGCAGTTGATCGTCTTCTGGCGTCCAAGGTTGGTTTGCGCTCATGGCGTTCTAAGTTGGTGGCTTCAGTTCGGCGCTTGCCAGCCACTCACTCATATGTGCGCCAGTCTCAGCCTGTCGCGCCTTCTTCAAAAGGGCGTCTCGGTCTGCCCCAGGTGCGAGCACGCCAGCCTGTTGGCGGAGTCGTTGCGCCTCGTCAGCTAGACGTTGTTCAAGTGACTGCGTTTGCTTGAAATGACGACGCTGCTGCACTGCGCTGCTCCCTGCATGTTGGCGGGAGCGCAATCGGGCGTTCACATCACCGATAGTAGCCACGAGCGGAGCGGTGATGGCATATTAAAGCACTATTAATGGGTTTAGTTCTGTCCACCAGTGAACATAGTGGCAAAAAAAGTTCCAGTGGCCGTTTGCAATGAAATGCTGAGACGGTTCCAGTGCAGTTTGTGCCTACCACGAAGTACGACGCGGCCCTCTGGCGGGCTTCATCCAAGTAAGAGCCCAGCCACGCTTGCGATCAAGGCCACAAAAAGACACCGCCCCTGCGCACACAAAGGCAGCCTCAATGCCGTCCATTGGGTGATGGTGATGGTTCGTGGCATCGGGCTCCTCCTAGATTAAAGCCCGTGGACCGAGGGGCATGAGCCGCTCGGTTAGGCGATGCTTTCCGCTCTCGACCCGTTGGCGTAGCTCTCTGGCTTCCTGGGTGAGACGTTCTTCGAGGGGGACAATCTGAATAACTCGGCGCCGTCGTCGTCGACTTGGCTCGTCTACCCGGTGCTAACCGTTGGGTATGAGACGTTGGCGAGCGATAGGTCGACTCGGGCTTTCCTGCTTGGCGTTGGTCAATCACGGAAGTGGTCTGACGCTCGATGATTTCGGCTGGCCCGCACCGAACTCCTAAAAAATAATGCTCGGCCGCAGCAGAGGGCCTGGCCTCTCGGCTTACACGTTTCCTATAAACGCTTGAGATACCGAGCTTGTCTAGTAAGCCACTCTAGTGCGCTTCAGTCATTGGGACTGAAATTCTCGCCGGACCAGAAAAAAAATCCCGGAATGGGAGTGGGGCCGGTCCTCGAGCCGCAAGTGCCTAAGGAAATCACCGCCCCCCTCCGCCGGAGCAGCATCATTTCCAGCAAATTGGTCAAAGCCGACCTAAGGACGGTCCGCTTTGGGGCCAGAAGCAGACGCGGCGGATGCGGCCGGCAACGCTCAAGGCAGCACTACCGACGCTGATGAGCGTCGATTAAACTATACAAACAAATCATGCGTCAGATGGTGGTCAACTCTTGCGTGATCAGTGACGCTCTGCTCGGCGGGTATTCACCACAAGCAACTCTGCTCACCTATGTAGGAAGCCACCAAAGAACTAAACTGAACCTAAGATGCCCCCCGCCGGCGTCGCTGCAGGTTACTTGATCCGCCGCGTACGGCGTTGGCGCACCTCTTGTTCAGAGGCCGCCTGCTGTGCTTGCAGTCTTTGAACGAATATCTTGGCTGCGCGCGAAATATGGTCACGGCTCAGCGCCTCTGCCCGGTCACCATCGCCGGCGACGATCGCGTCGAGGATCGCGACATGCTCGCCCAGAATGGTCTGCGGCATCTGCACATCGTCACGCAACACTTCGCCCATGACCCGGCGCAGATACGGCCAGTGCGGCGCGGTCGTCTCGCCGATCAATGAGTTTTCCGAAAGCTCGTTGATGAAGGCATGGAATTTCATATCGGCTTCGATTTGCTCGTGCAGTGATCCGCTCGCGACCGCGGCACGTCCCGCTTCCAGGAAAGCCGACCCCTCGATCTTGGCACGTCCGGCGCCGCGCTCGGCCGCTAGGCGCGCGGCCAATCCATCCAGCATGGCCCGGATCTCATAGAGCCTCCGAACGAAATCGGGATCGATCGGCGAGACAATCAAACCCCGGCCTGGCGCCTCCCGCACCAATCCGCGGTCCCGCAAGAGCAGCAAGGCTTGCTGCACCGGCTGCCGCGACACGCCGTAAGCGCGAGCCAAATCGTCCTGAATCAGGCGCGCATTGGACGGCAGTTCCCCTTCGATAATCTCGGAAACGATAGCATTTACAACCTGTTCCACGAGGGTCGGCTGGGTTTGGACGGTAGGCATGCAGACTCCAACGGGCTGTCGTGCGGATTCATAACACCGCGACGCAACAAAATCCATTGCATCGAATTCGAATTCAGAATATGAATTCGGTATTCGAACTCAATAGCACCGCACCAACGCGGAGCCCACATGGGAGGATACTTATGCTCACGGTTAGCCGTCTTACGCTTTTGAGATCCACTGTCGGTGTCGCCGCCGCGGCCTCGCTCCTGAAAAGTCCCGCCGTGCTGGCCCAGGCTGCGCCGCTGAAACTGAAGTTCGGCAACGACCTGCCCGCCACGCACTCGGTCAACGTGCGGCTCAAGGAAGCCATCGAGGCGATTACCGCGGAGACCAAGGGACAGGTCGCGATCAACCTGTTCCCCAACAATCAGCTCGGCAGTGATACCGACATGATGACCCAGCTTCGCTCCGGCGCGCTGGAGCTGGCCACCATGCCTGGCACCGTGATGTCGACGTTGATTCCGACGGCATCTCTGACCGGCGTCGGCTTCGCCTTCACCAACTACGACAAGGTGTGGGCTGCGATGGACGGCGAAGTCGGCAAGTTCATTCGCGGCAATATCGAAAAGGTCGGCCTGACGCCCTTCGAAGCGGTGTGGGACAATGGCTTTCGTCAGATCACCAGCAGCACGCGCCCGATCAAGACACCGGAAGACCTCGCCAACTTCAAGATTCGCGTCCCTGTCGTGCCGCTTTGGGTTGCGATCTTCTCCGCCTTTGGCGCCGCGCCGGTCAGCATCCCGCTCAACGAGGCCTATTCCGCGTTGCAGACCAAGATCGCTGATGGCCAAGAAAATCCACTGGCGCTGATCGAATCCGCAAAGTTCTACGAGGTCCAGAAGTATTGCTCGCTCACCAATCACTCTTGGGACGGCTTCTGGCTGATTTCGAGCGGCAAGGTCTGGAGGACCATTCCGAAGGACGTGCAGGAAGTCTTGCAAAAGCATTTCAACGCGGCGGCCAAGAAGCAGCGTGACGACATCGTCAAGGCCAACGCAGACTATCAGAAAGAACTCGAATCGAAGGGTCTGACCTTCAACACCACCAACGCTGAAGCTTTCCAGGCGGTGCTTGCCAAGACGTCGTTCTACAAGGATGCCAAGGCCAAGTTCGGCGACGAAGCGTGGGCCCTGTTGCAGAAATACGCCGGCAACATCGGGTGACGCCATGCACATCGTGGAGGAAATGACCGCCGGTTCGACGCTCCCCGAGAAGGGCGCGGCCGGCACTTTGCGAAGGATCGAGCGGCTTCTCGCCTCGCTCGTTGGGGTGGCCGCGGCGGCGCTGGTCGTCGCGGAAATCGTCGTACTTTTCGCCGGCGTCTCCTCCCGCTATCTGTTCCGGAAGCCGCTGATTTGGACCGACGAACTGGCCGGCATTCTGTTTCTATGGCTGGCGATGCTGGGCGCCGTGCTGGCGTTTCAGCGAGCCGAACACATGCGAATGACGGCAATCATCGGCATGCTGAAACCGAAGACCCGAGCGCTGCTCGACGTGCTGGCGATTACGGCTCCGCTCGCATTCCTGCTCCTGGTGCTCCACCCGGCCTGGGAATTCGCGACCGACGAAATCGTCGTCACGACTCCCGCACTCGACATTTCCAATGGTTGGCGGGCAGCGGCCCTTCCCATCGGACTCGGCCTGATGACCCTGTTCGCGGTGTTACGCCTGGCGGCGATCGGCGACTGGAAGCTGACCGGCGTCGCGGTCGCGCTCGTAGTCGGGGTCGGCGGCGGGCTCACCTTGTTGAGCCCCGTCCTGATCCCGCTCGGCAACATCAATCTTCTGATCTTCTTCGTCGGACTGGTGGCGGTGATGGTATTCGCTGCGGTGCCGATCGCCTTTGCGTTCGGTCTGGCCACCTTCGCTTTCATTACTCTGACCACGTCAACGCCGGCGACGGTCGTGGTCGGGCGAATGGACGAAGGAATGAGCCATCTGATACTGCTGTCCGTGCCGCTGTTCGTCTTCCTCGGCTTGCTGATCGAGATGACCGGCATGGCGCGTGCGATGGTCGGTTTCCTGGCCAGCCTGCTCGGCCACGTCCGCGGTGGCCTGCAATATGTGCTGGTTGCGGCGATGTACCTCGTCTCCGGAATTTCAGGTGCGAAGGCGGCCGACATGGCGGCCGTCGCACCGGTGCTGTTTCCGGAAATGATCAAGCGCGGCGCCAAGCCCGGCGATCTGGTGGCGCTGCTGTCCGCAACCGGCGCGCAGACCGAAACAATTCCACCGAGTCTCGTGCTGATCACGATCGGATCGGTAACCGGCGTATCGATCGCGGCGCTTTTTACCGGCGGGTTGTTGCCGGGACTCGTCCTCGCAGTCATGCTATGCGGTGTGGTCTGGCGCCGTTATCGTAACGACGACCTCTCTCACGTCAAACGCGCCACAGCGAACGAAATCGGACGCGCGTTGCTGATCGCACTGCCGGCTATCGCGTTGCCTTTCGTCATACGCGCGGCGGTGGTCGGTGGCGTTGCCACGGCGACCGAAGTCTCCACGATTGGCATTATCTACTCGGCACTAGCTGGTCTCTTGATCTATCAAAAATTCGACTGGAGCCGGCTCTATCCAATGTTGGTCGAGACGGCTTCGCTGTCGGGCGCGATCCTGCTCATCATTGGCGCCGCCACCGGAATGGCCTGGGCGCTCACGCAATCCGGATTTTCGTCAGCTCTCGCGACGATGATGACCGGGCTTCCCGGTGGACCCCTGATGTTCTTGGCGGTCACGATTGTTGCCTTCATCATTCTGGGTAGCGTTCTGGAAGGTATCCCGGCGATCGTTCTGTTTGGTCCCCTGCTCTTCCCGATCGCCAAACAGGTCGGTGTCCACGAAGTGCACTACGCGATGGTCGTCATCCTCGCGATGGGTATCGGCCTGTTCGCTCCGCCTTTCGGCGTCGGCTACTACGCGGCATGTGCGATCAGCAGGATCCATCCCGACGAAGGCATCAGGCCGATGCTCGGCTACATCCTCGCGCTACTGATCGGAACCATCGTGATTGCAATCGTTCCATGGTTCTCGATTGGACTCCTGTAATCAACCACCCCTTGCTTCGCGCTTGAGACTTGAGGAGCGGAACGTGAAAGATCTCCTGAACTTCGGACAAATGCTTTCGGTGCATTCGCGGGTCACCCCCAACCGGGTTGGCACCCGCGACCTCGATCGTTCGATGACATTCTCGCAATGGAACGAACGCTCGTGCCGCCTCGCCAACGCCCTGCTCGGTCTCGGTCTTGCAAAGGGCGACCGGGTGGCCATTCTCGCTTACAACTGCGTCGAATGGTCTGAAATATTTGCCGCCACCGCGAAGGCCGGTCTCGTTGCTCTCCCCATCAACTTTCGCCTGATCGGCAAAGAAGTCCAATTCATTGTCGACAACGCGGAGGCTGCAGCGCTGATCGTCCAGGACGAACTCGCCGGCGTAGTCGAGGAAATCCGCAAAGATCTGCCGATCAAGGCAGACCGTTTCATTCACTTCGGCGCCGGCCCATGTCCAGCCGGCTACCGTGCCTATGAGGACTTTCTCGCGGCCGGCAGCGCCCGTGAACCGACAACGATCGTCACGCTGTCGGACCCCTGGACGCTCATGTACACATCCGGCACAACAGGTAACCCAAAGGGGGTGGTGCGCAGTCATCGCAGCGCCGTGCTCCTGTCGATGGTCACCGAAATTGAACTCGGTCTGCACCGCAATGATGGCGCGCTTCTCGTGATGCCGATGTGCCATGCGAACTCGCTCAATTTCTTTGGCTCGTTCGGATATTGCGGCGGCGTCAATTCGATCTATTCACGCAAGAGCTTCGATCCAGAACACTTTGTCCGGACGCTGGCCGAGGGGGGCTCAACCTTCACTTCACTGGTGCCGACTCACTACATCATGATGCTCGGCCTGCCGAAGGCCGTTCGCGACAAGTACAATTATGACGCCGTGACCAAACTGATGATCTCGTCGGCGCCCGCGCGCCCCGAGACCAAGCGCGAAGTCATGGGGATGTTTCCCAATTCCGGCCTGTTCGAACTTTATGGCGCGACCGAAACCGGCTGGGTGACCATGCTGCATCCGCACGAACAGTTCACGAAACTCGGATCGGTCGGTCGCGAATGCGTGGGCGCCGCGCCGATCAAGATTCTGGACGAAGCCGGAAACGAAGTGCCGGACGGGCAGGCCGGCGAGCTGTACTCCTGCAACGCGCACACGTTCGACAGCTATTGGCGCCTCCCGGAGAAGACCAAGGAAGCGTTCCGCGGTGACTATTGCTCGGTCGGCGACATGGCCCGTCGCGATGACGACGGTTACATCCACCTGTCCGATCGCAAGAGCAACATGATCATTTCCGGCGGAGAGAACATCTATCCCTCCGAAGTCGAATCCCTCGTTGGTGCGCACCCGTTGGTCAAGGACGTCGCGGTCATCGGCTTGCCGGACAAGAAATGGGGCGAGCGCGTTCACGCCGTGATCGTACTGCACGACGGCGTCACGCTAAACGAGACCGACTTGCAGGAATGGTCGAAGGAGCGCCTGGCCGGATACAAGCGGCCACGGTCCTACGCTTTCATTGCCGAAAGCGAGATGCCGCGCAACGCGACCGGCAAGGTCCTCCATCGCGAGTTGAAGAAGAAGTATTCGAACTGATCATGGTGGTTCAGCCGAACCATCATTCTCCGGGCTCCGCGCACCATGCACGCCGTACTGAACTCTGCATTACCAGTCTTCGCGCTGATCCTGACCGGGTTCATCTGCGGCTATTTCAGCGTGTTTGATCGGACGGCTACCGACAATCTGAACCGCTTCGCGGTCTATCTGGCGCTGCCTTCGCTGATGTTTGTTGCGATGTCGAAGATTACACCGGACCAGGTACGCCAGTTCGGATTCGCTGGCGCATTTTGCGGCGGCTTTGCTGTGAGTTTTGCCGCGGCGTTTATCATTAGCCGCTTTCGCGGCCGCCACGTCGCCAATGCCAGCATTGAGGGACTGGACGCCGGCTACAGCAATGTCGGCTTCATGGGAATACCTATGTGCCTTTTGGTGTTCGGCCCGGAGAGCGCACCTGTATCGATCATCGCCACCCTTTTCACTGCCTGCGTGCTGTTTCTGTTTGCCGTCGTCATCGTCGAGATCGATCTGCAGCGGGGCGGTAGTATCTGGTCAACCGGTGCCCGGGTGATCGTCTCGGTGCTACGCAGCCCGCTGCTGGTCGCGCCGGTCGCCGGCCTTGCGGTAGGCCTGAGCGGGCTGAAGGTGCCGGCGCCGTTCGAAAGTTTTACCGCCTTGCTCGGCGGTGCCGCCTCTCCGGCAGCGCTGGTTTGTATCGGGCTGTTTCTCGCGCAAGAGCGCGTGGTGAGCACCGACTTCAGGTCGATCGGCATTCTCGTCACACTGAAGCTGATCCTGCAGCCGGCTGTTACGGCATTCCTCGCTTTCTACGTCTTCTCGGTGCCACCGCTGTGGTCGCACTCGGCCGTCATCCTGAGCGCGCTGCCGATCGGATCGGGGCCTTTTACGATTGCTAAACTCTACGGCCTCGAAGCCGGCGTTACCTCCGGCTCGATCCTGGCTTCGCACGTCTTCGCCGTCTTAACCGTCTCACTGCTCGTCGCCTGGCTTGCACCGACTTGATTCTAACCCCTGACACCAATGGAGTCGCACCATGAAAGTCCTTCCCGATAGCGCCGCCGATCTGATCGCGCGTCTGCTGAAGCGTCGTGGCATCACGCGCGTATTTGCGCTGTGCGGCGGGCACATCATGCCGATCTGGATGCGGCTCGATGCTGAGGGCATCCGGATCATCGATGTCCGCGACGAGCGCGCGGCGGTCCACATGGCCCAAGCTCATGCAGAGCTGACCGGCGAACTCGGCGTAGCGCTGGTGACAGCCGGGCCCGGAATGACTAATGCTATTACCGGTATCGCCAATGCACATGTTTCTCGCGCGCCGGTGCTGGTGATCTCCGGAGGCAACCCCCGTCCGCAAGAGAACCGCGGAGGTCTCCAGGATATGGATCACACCCAGTTAGTGCGTTCGATTACCCGCTACGCCCGAACCGTCCGCGAACCGTCACTACTACTGCAGGAACTGGATGAAGCGATCTCGCGTGCTTTCGGTGACGGCGGAGAACCCGGTCCTTCCTACATCGATTTCCCGACCGATACGTTGCGCGGCATCGTGCCGAAGGCTTTGCAGCTTGAGGAGCATCTCTCCGCCAAGCCCCGCACCGTTACGCGCCCGAATTCGGTCGAGGTGGAAAGGGCCGTTGACCTCTTGTGGTCAGCCCGCCGCGTGCTGGTCATTTCCGGCCGAGGCGCACGCGGCGCCGGACCTGAACTGATCGCTCTGCTCGACCGGCTCGGCGCCGTTTACCTCGACACCGGCGAGAGCCGCGGCCTGGTACCCGATAGCCATCCTTCCGTTGTCGGCGCCATGCGCGGCGCTGTCATGAGCGATGCCGACGTCGTTCTGACCGTTGGTCGGCGCCTCGACTTCCAGCTCGCCTACGGGTCGCCTTCGGTATTTCAAGGCGCGAAATTTGTCCGCATCGGTGATACTCCCTCGGAGATGAGGGACAATCGCCGCGGCGCGGTCGAGATCTTCGCCTCTCCCGCCGAGACCCTGCGCTCGATGGTCGAGCATGCGGGAAATCGCGAATCCAAAGTCGATCGGCAATGGGCCGCGAAACTGCGCAGCGGACATGATGAGCGCGCCAAGAAGCTGCAGCAGAGCATGGCGAACGCCCCCAAAGGATCAGATGGCAAGCTGCATCCCAACAAGGTGCTATCGGCCCTTCAGCAGGCTATCGGCAACGACTCAGTCGTGATCACCGATGGCGGCGATTTCCTCGCCTTTGCCCGCGTCGGACTGAGTGCGCCGCTAATGCTTGATCCCGGCCCCTTCGGCTGTATCGGCATCGGCGTGCCCTACGGCATCGCTGCCAGCCTCGCCTTTCCCGAAAAGCCAGTGGTGGTAGCGACCGGCGACGGCGCGTTCGGGTTCAACGCCATCGAGATTGACACCGCCGTTCGCCACAAGGCACCCGTCCTGATCGTCATAGCCAATAATAGCGCCTGGCAGATCGAAGTGCACGACCAGACCGTTACCCATGGCAAGGTGGTCGGCACCCGCTTGCAGGATGCGGATTATGCAGGAATGGCACGATCATTCGGCATGCATGCCGAGCGCGTGGAAACCGAAGAGCAGCTCGGACCGGCGATCCAGCGCGCTCTCGCCAACCGCCCGGCGCTTCTCGACATGGTCGTCACGCCTGAGGCGATCTCGTCCGACGGCAAAACCGGGCTTGCCTGGGTTCCGGATCTGCAGCCGTTGGCGGCGTGGGACGAGGCCGAACGGAAGTGGCGGGCCTCGTGATCCCGACCATTTCACCTCAAACCGAATTTCCGGGAGGTGCCAGTGTTCGAAGTCACCAATCAGCACATGGTGACCGGTGGCTCGAGCGGCTTCGGCCGTCATTTCTCGCGCTTCCTCGCCAGCAACGGCGCCAAGGTCACGCTTGCGGCTCGCCGCGCGATGGCCTTTTCCGCCGCAGTGGACGAGATCAATGGTGCTGGAGGCAGGGCGCAAAGCGTGACGCTCGACGTCACCGTTCCGGAGAGCATCATCGGCCAGTCGAGACCAGCGGGAGGCAGACATATCGCTACCCGAAGTCCTCCTGACGGCGGTCCAGAGCAAGCGATTTGGCGTAAAGTTCGGCGAGCTCGCGCGTGATCGAAAAACCCAACCCGAATCCGGGAGAGCTTTTGTCGAGCCGTTGGCCGCCCTGCATCGCCCGGAACGTCTGCTCTAGAGAAAGTCGGCTCCATCGTCTTCGACGACGAAGACTCCACTCACTTCCACGATGTAGGAGTTCGGTTACTCGGAGCGCTTCGGCACTACCGGTTTTGCAAATTGGTGTGCACCCCGGCGCGTGCGCATGAGCAGGTCATCGATCGGTTTGCCGAGGCTTTTCGACTACAGAAAACAAGGCCGCAGTTTTCACGCCGTCATAGTAGCTACATGGTAGCTATCTGATCGAGCATACGGAGACAACATATTGATTTTGCTGAATAGTTTTGCCTATTGAGCCATTGACCTCCTGTTTTAAAAACAGTTAAACGGGTTTTCACGGACTCCTGCCTTTCGGCCTCGGGCGTGAAAACAGCAATATTATCAAGGCGCAACTTCGCCACACCCCGCTTGTCTTGCCGCGCAATTGGCGACATGGCAGTAGCTAACGGGTTCGAGCGAATACCAGAACAAGATGTTGATTTCACTGGTACAGTTGGGTGGGCTCGAACCACCGACCTCCTGTTCCACAGACAGGCGCTCTAACCAACTGAGCTACAACTGCATCCTGACGCAACGCCCCGACCCGAAGGGGGGCGGCGATTTCGGGCGGAAACTAGGTGCAACGCCGCGCTTTGGCAAGGCTTTAACGCGGGCTTTCGGCCCGCATTTCACGCCGTTGGATAACCGATTTTCAAGCAGAAAGGCCCGGACCGCCTTGGCCCGGGCCTTTCGCTGGTCTCTTGTGGGCTACGCTCAGGCGGCCGGCTTGTAGAACTTCGAGGCGTTGGCCTTGATCGGCTCGGCGGCCTCAGCGGCGACCTTCTGGCCGAGCTCGGCCAGTTCCTTGGCCTGCGCGGTGTAGGTCTCGAACTGCTTGCGGGCTTGCGACGTCCACAGCTCGACCGCTTCGGTCGGCGACTTCACGCTGAACAGCTCCTGGGCGAAGTCGAGCGACGAGGTGGTGTTGGCCTTGAAGAACTCGATCAGCTTGGCCGAATACTCGCTGGCGCCCTTGCTCACCGAGGTGAACACGGCCTCGACGGTTGAGTTGTGGGTCTCGGCAGCATCCTTGAACTTGGCGTAGCTGTCGCGGGCCTGCAGCACGCCCTTTTCAGCGAACGCACGCATCTGCTCGGGGACCTCGAACGGGATGATCGAGGCGGAAAACGGATCGGACGGGTTGGTCATACGTGTAATCCTTCGCAACGGGTGAGTAGATGTGACCATTGCGGACGCCCCGGAGCCAAAGAGGCCGGGAGCGCTGAAATGGATCACGCTGCCTTCGATTCACGGGAGTGCCCTTTGTGTTGGGCCCGCCTAATAAACACCCATATCATGTCAATTTTGTGCAACGCAACGTAAGATCGTGTGCGACGCGTTATTTTTATGTGGCGGAATATAGGGGTACCGCGGCCGACCGGGGCTGGGTGCACCAAGGTCGGCCGCGGTCAGCCGCCGTCAGTTCTCCGTCAGTTCTTCATCAGTTCTTGGGCTTGACCGCATCCATCGCGGCGCGGCTGACGGCCTGGCCCATCTCGCTGGCCTGCTCGGCGAGCGAGCGCATCTGGCCCTGCACATATTCGCTGTGCAGCCGCATGACCTCGTTGAGGTCCTTGGCCTTGAGCAGCGACTGGGCGTAGTCCAGCGACGACTGCACGTTCCTTTCCGCATAGGACAGCGCCTTGGCGGAAAGGTCCTTGGCGCCGGCACGCATCTCCGCGTTGCGCTCCTCGATCTTGCCGGCGGTGTCCCTGGCGTTGGTCACGAACTGCTCGAACGCCTTGCGCGCCTGATCAAAGCTCGCCTCGGCCATCGATCGCATGTCCGTGGGGATTTCGAATTTGGGAATCTCGAAATGGTCACGCGCGTTGTCGCTCATGGTCGTTCTCCCTCGCTTGGTGATCGGCCCGCCGGTTGGCTCCGATGGCCTGCGGCAGGTTATATCGTGGACTGCAATCGCAGGTGTGACGCGGAGCCGCCTGGTTCCGCAATCACCCGCCACGCAGCAGTTGATGCCCGACAACGCCAAACGGCTGTGGATCGTTCAGCCAAGTTAACGTTATCCCGGCTTTGGCTGACGCACTCTCGCCGCGGACATGGACCTGCCGCCCCCCAGTTGCGATACTAACCTTCTGTTAAGGCTGTCGTCCTGCGGCTGCCGGCCCCTTCGGCAAAGCTAAGGAAGAAAGCCCAACCCATGCGGTCAAATCTGGCGTGATCAGCGACGCGGAATTCCAGATCCAGGCACTCGGCGATGTGAGGCTGATGGATCATGCGACGAGCGCCCAGCCGGCATGGCTGTGGTCGGCCGACGGCGCGCGGATCCTGTGGGCCAATCCGGTCGGGGCGCAGGTATTCGGTGCCGCCAATGGCGCCGGATTGGCGAAGCGCGCCTTCGGCCCGGCCGATCCGCATCGCCGCCAGGTCGTCCGCCTCGGCCGCAGCCTCGCCGCGACCGGCGCTATCAGGCTGGAGCGGCTGCCCGGTTTTGGCGCTGCGCCCGGAATGCTCGCGACCTGCGGCTGCGCGCGGCTCGAGCTGTCAGACGGCAGCCACGGCATCCTGGTGTCTGCGCTCAATGCCAGCGGCCGCGGCATGCCGCTCGCCGAGCGGTTGCTGCGGCTGGTGCAGGGGCTCGACCGGCCCGCGGCCGCCTTCAATGCCGACGGACTTTTGATCGCAGCCAATGAGGCGGCGCGGCCGCTGCCGGGCCTGCACGATCTCACCGAGGCCGGCCTCGATGCCGCGCGCGACGCGGCGCTGGCGCAGGGCCGCGCGTCGGCCAGCACAGCTATCGGCCGCGTCGTGCTGCAGCGGATCGGCCGCGGCGCCGATCGCGCGCTGGTCGCGCTGATCAAGCCGGCGCCGCATCTCGCCGTAAAACCGGCGGCGCCGATCGTGCCTGAGCCGGTTGCGCCGGTGACGCCGGCGCCGGAAGCCGCGACGTTAGCAGCGACAGCACCGCAAAAGGCCGCAGCGGCCGAGCCGCCGCCAGCGCCGGCCGTTGTCGAACAACCTGTTGCACAGGACGAAGCCCCCGCGCCGGCGACTTTCACGCTGTTCGATGCGCTGGATCCCGCGCCGGAAGAAGCAGCCACGGCGGAGCCGATCATCGGCGCGACTGAATCCGAGCATGTGGACGCCGCTCTATCTCTCGCCGCGGCAGAACCGGCTCACGCAGCGACAGCACCCGTCGAGACCGCGGCTTTCGACACCACGCCTGATGAAAGTCCCGCCGTCGAGGAGCCGCTGTCGGAAGCGCTGATCGAGATGCCCGCTGAGGCGCAGGCTGAACAGCCCGCGGATGTTGCGACGTCTCCCTCACCAGCAGAGGAGGCGCACCTAGAGCCAGCGCCCGTCGAGACCGTGGCTTTCGACACCACGCCTGACGCAACTCCTGCGTTAGAGGAGCCGCTGTCGGACGCGCTCATCGAAGTGCCCGCCGCAGCGCAGGTCGAAGAGTCCGCGGAATTTACTTTAACGCCCGCGCCAGCCGAACAGACGCCGGTAGAAACTGCGCCCATCGAGCCCGCGCATCTCGACACCGCGCCCGACGAAACTCCCGCCGTCGAGGAGCCGCTGTCGGAAGCGCTGATCGAGGTGCCCGCTGAAGCGCAGGTCGAAGCGCCTGCGCCTGAGCCCCCGCGCGATCTCGAGGAGACGGCAACCGCGCCGGCCGCCGCGATATCATCCTCGCCGGCCGATCACGCGCCCTCGCCCTATGCGATCGCGGATGCGCCGCCTCCACCACCCGCCGCCGAGCCGGAGCCCGCGACGCCAGCGCTGATGAAGACTCCATCCTGGCTCGACGAGCCGTTGCCGGTGCGGCGGCATCCGCTGCGCTTCATGTGGCAGATGGACCATGAGGCGCGCTTCTCGCTCGGCTCCGACGAATTCACCCGCCTAATCGGCCTGCACACCGCCGCCGGCTTCGGGCGGCTGTGGAGCGATATCGCCGCGAGCTTTGGCCTCGATCCCGAGGGCCGCGTCATGCAGGCGTTCGCCAGCCACGACACCTGGAGCGGCATCACGCTGCACTGGCCGGTCGACGGCGGCGGCCGGCTGCCGGTCGAACTGTCCGGCCTGCCGGTGTTCGATCGCAACCGGAATTTCGCCGGCTATCGCGGCTTTGGTGTGTGTCGCGACCTCGACGGGCTTGCGCGACTCGCAGCAATGCGCCGCTATGAGTTCTTCAGCGGCTCGATCTCGCCGCAATCCTTGTCGGCCGATGTCGCGCCTGTGCCGCGCACCGATGCGCCGCCCGGCCCCGCCGCCCCGCCGCATGACAATCCTCCGCCGCACGCGGAGCCGCCGCCCGACACGACCGCAGCCGCACCACCCGAGGAATTGACCGAGCCGACAGCAACAAAAACTTCACACCAAGCCGATCCGGAACACGCCGTGGAAACGAACGAGGAAACGCACGAAGTGCGTCAAGACCCGCCACCGAACGTGGTGCAGTTCCGCCCCGCCGGCGACACAAGGCCGCCGTCGCTGACGCCGGTCGAGAACAACGCCTTCAACGAGCTCGCCCGCCAATTATCAGCGCGGCTCGAGAGCGAGGCCGGCCTCACCGCGTCGACGAACCAGAGCGCCGCCGCGGAGCCGGTTGCCGAGGAGCCCGACCCGGGCGAGGCGCGCCAGGAGGCGGAGGCGCAGCAAGAGACGGTCGCGCAGCAAGCGTCGCCGGCCGACCCGCAAAAGGTCAGTTGGCTCGCCGCGGCCGAGCCTGCGCCGCGCGCCGACTCCCGGCGCGACCGCGCGCTGCTCGATTTGCTGCCGGTCGGCATCCTGATCTACCGGCTCGACCGCCTGCTCTATGCCAACCACGCCTTCCTCACGCGCATGGGCTATGACAGCCTGCACGGGCTGGAAGCCGCCGGCGGGCTCGACGCGCTCTATGTCGAGCCGGGCGTCTCGCAGGCGAGCAGCACCTCCGGCACCGGCACGCCGGTCACGATCTCGGCCAACCAGAATGGCGGCAACTCCGGAGAGTCCGTATCTGCGGAAGCGCGGCTGCACACCATCACCTGGGACGACGATTCCGCGCTGGCGCTTATCTTCTCGCGCACGCTCGAGGAAGATGCCGCGGTCGCCGCCGCGCTGTCCGATCCCGAGCCTGCGGCCGCGATCGCGGAGCCGGTGCTTGCGCCACCTGAGCCGCAGGCCGGCCACGCCGACGCCGAGGAGCTCGGCGCGATCCTCGACACCGCGGCCGAGGGCATCATCATGTTCGATGCCGAGGGCAACATCCATTCCTGCAACCGCAGCGCCGAGGCGCTGTTCGGCTATGACGGCGACGAGTTCATCGCGCACAACCTCGCCGATTTGTTCGCGCCGGAGAGCCAGCACGGCATCCGCGACTATCTCGCCAGCGTGAAATCCGCCGGCGTCGCCAGCCTGCTCGACCACGGCCGCGAGACGCTCGGCCGCGTCCGCCAGGGCGGCATCATCCCGCTGTCGGTGACGATGGACCGCACCCGCGCCGACGGGCCGAACTTCTTCGCCGTGTTCCGCGATCTGTCGCAGGCAAAGCGAAGCGAGGTCGAACTGCGCGAGGCGCGGCGGCTCGCCGAGCGCGCGGGGAACGCCAAGACCGACATGCTGGCGCGGATCAGCCATGAGCTCCGCACCCCGCTCAACGCCATCATCGGCTTTTCCGAGGTGATGATAGGCGAACGCTTCGGCGCGCTCGGCAACGAGCGCTATGTCGAATACATGAAGGACATCCGCGCCTCCGGCGAGCGGGTGATCGCGATCGTCAACGACCTGCTCGACCTGTCGCGGATCGAGACCGGCAAGCTCGACCTCGCCTTCACCAACCAGAACCTCAACGAGATGGTGGAGAGCTGCGTCGCGGTGATGCAGCCGCAGGCCAACCGCGAGCGCATCATCATCCGCACCTCGCTCGCGCACACGCTGCCGCCTGTCGTCGCGGACGCCCGCGCGCTGCGCCAGATCACGCTGAACCTGATCGGCAACTCGATCCATCTCGCCAATGCCGGCGGCCAGGTGATCGTCTCGACCGCGCTGTCGGATTTCGGCGAGGTGATGCTGCGCGTGCGCGACACCGGGCAGAGCCTCAACGACAACGAGGTCGCCGCCGCGCTCGAACCGTTCCGCGCGCCGACGCCGTCGGATCAGGCCGGCTCCGGCGGCGTCAGCCTGTCGCTGACCAAGGCGCTGGTCGAAGCCAACCGCGCCAAGTTCCAGATCAAGACCGGCGGCCGCACCGGCACGCTGATCGAGATCGTGTTCTCCCACGCCACCGCAAGGGCGTGAGGGGGCGGCGCGCGCACACAACTGAGGTCTTCGGCACGCGCGTGTGGCTTATCGTCTGCGCCAGTTGCGTGAGGGACGCACCGGCGGAAGGGTTCCCTCTCCCCTTGTGGGAGAGGGTTAGGGAGAGGGGTGCCACACGGCATGCTCTCTCCATCTAATATTCTTCAACGCCACGCGGCCGAGATTGTGAGACCGCCTCTCACCTCGATCATCTCACACCCGGGGCCACCCCTCTCCCCACCCTCTCCCACAAGGGGAGAGGGATCCTGGCCAGCGTGCTCACCTCACTTCGTTTGAGCAGCGCGCATCTGAGTTCGGATCACGCCTGAATTCGCGCCCCACCGCCCAAACAGCACGCATGACTTGCTCGACTGCGAAAATCTGTCGCGCACGGACCCGCGCGGCACGGCATAAATCTTGCTGCAATTCAGATTGTTTGAAGTTCATTGCCTTAGCAATCCACCCCCATTGTCCCAAGCATTTGGATTTGCCGGATGCGCTGCCTCGTCGTCGCCGACTTGCATTACTCGTTGCCGCAGTTCGACTGGCTGCTGGCGGCCGCGCCGCAATTCGACCTGGTGATCTTCGCGGGCGATGCGCTCAACCTCGGCTCGGCGGTCGATTTCCGCGCCCAGATCGTGGTCGTCACGAAATACCTGTCGCGGCTCGCTGGCCTCACGCGCGTGATCTTCTGCTCGGGCAATCATGACCTCGACGAGCGCAACGCAGAGGGCGAGAAGGTCGCGCGATGGGTCGCCGGCATCAGGGAATCCGGCGTGGCCTGCGACGGCGACAATCTGACCATCGGCGACACGCTGTTCACGGTATGCCCGTGGTGGGACGGCCCGCTGGTCAAGGCGCGGATCGACGACCAGCTGCGCGAGGCAGCCGCCATCCCGCACCGCCGCTGGGTCTGGGTGCATCATGCCCCGCCGGCGGATTCCCCGATCAGCTGGGGCGGCAAGCGCTTCTTCGGCGACGTCGAACTGCTGCGCTGGATCGAGCGCCACCATCCGGCGATGGTGATCTCTGGCCATGTGCATCAATCGCCGTTCATCCCGAGCGGCTCGTGGTTCGACCGCATCGGGACCACCTGGGTGTTCAATACCGGCCTGCAGCCGGGCCGGCCGCCGGTCTACATCGTGCTCGATCTCACCCAGGACAAGGCGTTCTGGCTCGCCGCCGGCGATGCGCAGATCGTCGATCTCAACGCCCCCCTGCATCGGCCGGCAACGCCGCTGCACGAGGCGCCGGACTGGCTCACATCCTTGGATCGGATTGCCGATCCGAGCCTGGCGCGACCTGCATCGGCGGCAGGTTGATCATGCTCTGCAGCACCTCGCCGACCATCGCCAGATGGGTGCCGTGGTCGGCATATTGGTGCATCAGGTCGGCCAGATAGGTCGTGGCGACGTGCAGCCGTTGCGCCAGCAGCTGCGCGATCAGCAGCGCGACCGCAGGCTGCTCGCGCAGGAACGACGCCGCGTCGTCGAATTCATACAGGACGCAATCCGACGCCGTGCGCACCTTCGCGCTGTGCGGCCGGTCGAGCAGCACACTCATCTCGCCGAACACCGCGCCGGGCTCGTCGATCACGGCGACCAGACTTTCGCCTTTCACAACCTCCACCTTGCCCTCGAGCAGCACGAACAGGTGACCGGTTTTGCCGCCCTCCTCGATGAAATCGGTGCCGGCCGGCAAGCTCCGTTGCGTCGCTCCACTGCAGTGATCAAGGATCGCGCGCATCTGGTTTCGCCTCCGTGTCCGCCAGATTAGGCAGAGATGCCGTCGAGGTGAAACGGATTAGCTGGGCGTTCTGCCCAAATTGTCGGCAGGCCGCGGCGCGGGCGCGAGCGGCGGCGCCGTCACGCAGTGGGCGCGGCTTGCTTGATCGACAGGAAATCGCCGATCGTATCGAGGAACAGCTTTGGCGATTGCAGCTGCGGGACGTGCGCACATCCCGGAACGACCCTGAGCTCGGCTCGCGGCAGTCCGGCTGCCAATTCGTATGACATCGGCGGCGGCGTCGCCTCGTCGTATTCGCCGACCACCACAAGTGTCGGGACAGTCACGCCAGCGAGTTCGGCACGCAGATCGAGGCTCGCCAGCGCATCGCAGGCCGCGCAGAACACGTCGGGATCAGTGCGCAAAAAGGCTTCGCGGCGATCCTCCATTAGCGCCGGATGCTGCACCTGGAAATCCGGTGCGAACAGCCGGCGCATCGCAACGTCGGTGATCGCGGCGAGCCCCTTCTCGCGGGAAACTCTTGCCATGGTGCGAAACGCCTCGCGGCCCGGCTCGGAGAACGCAGCTCCGGTGTCGGCGAGGATCAGCCTGCTCGCGAGCGCCGGGTGGCGGATCGCCATCTGCAGTGCGACGAACCCGCCATAGCCATTGCCAAGCACGACGGCCGGCATGCCATCAGCCGCATCGTGCACCGCCTCCGCCATCCGGTCGGCGATGGCAACAAGGCCGCCTTCGATCGCGGCCGATCGGCCAAATCCCGGCAGTTCCGCCACGATGGTCCGGAACGACCGGGCCAGCTCCGGCACAATCGCATCGAAGCTCGCGCGGTCCGACAGCAGGGAGTGAAACAGGAGCAGCGGCGGCCCCTCGCCCGACTGGGCTGCGTTGACGGTGCGGTTGGCGAAAAGCCTGTCCATTGCCGGTCTCTTTCCAAATCGGGCCGAGGGCCTCGAGGCCCCTTTCGCGACGATTGATAAATCAAATCGAGCTGATTTCAAGCATTTTAGGCTTGACGTGATATTTCACAGATTGCAGTTTGGTGGCGGGAGCCTGAACACTATGATCCTTTTGCGCGACAATATCTACGAAAACCTGCGGTCTGATATTTTATCATGCCACTTCGCCCCAGGCGATGAAATGCGCGAGCAGGAGTTGGCGGAGCGCTATGCCGTCAGCCGCCAGCCGGTCCGGGACGCCCTGCTGCGGCTCGAACGCGAGCATCTTGTGACGGTGCAGCCCCGCCAGGGCTACCGGGTCAATCCGATCTCGCTGTCCGACGCGCGTGACCTGCTGCGCTTTCGGCTTGCGCTCGAGCCGGCCTGCGTCGCCGAAGCGATCGAGAGTGCGCCAGACAGCATCCTGAAATCACTCGATGAATTCCGCCGCTTCTCCGGCAGCCATGAGGACTTCATCGCCTACAATCGCGGCTTCCACTCTGCGCTGGCGCACGCATCGGGCAACCGCCGGATGGCGGCGACGCTCTGCGACCTGATTGGTCAGGCCGACCGGCTGGTGCGCGTCAGCGTCTCCAACCTGAAGGGCCACGATCCGGCGAAGCTCGTGGCCGAACACGTCGCCCTGATCGACGCCATGCAGCAGCGCGAGGGGCGCACCGCGGCCCGCATCATCAAGGCGCACATCGCCGCCACCGAAAAGCGCGTCCTGCCGGCGCTCAAGCGCAACGCCGTCATCGTCGAAGAGAGGTCAGCATGAACATTCCGTCGAAGCCCGCGACGATCGAGGTCGAGATCCATGGCAATTTCATCGACGGACGCGAGGTCGAGGCCGGAGTCGGCGAGCTCTTGGACGTCCGCAATCCCGCGACCGGCGACGTCATCGCCCGGATCCCGAATTCGACCGCTGAAGACATCGACCGCGCGATGAAGAGCGCGCGCGCGGCGTTCGAAGGCAGGGCATGGGGCGGAATGGATACCCGCGCGCGTGCGCGGCTCGTCAACAGGCTCGCCGACGCGTTCGAAGCCAATCTCGATACGCTGTACCGGCTGGAGACGTTGAACAACGGACGACCCGTCAACGAGACCCGCGCGCAGCTGTCGCGGCTGCCGGATTTCTTCCGCTATTTCGCCGGCGTGGCGCTGTCGCGCCGCGATTCCGTCATCCCGGTCGAAGGCTCCTATCTGAACTACACGCTGCGCACGCCGATCGGAATCGTCGCCAACTGCACGCCGTTCAATCATCCGCTGATGATCCTGTGCAAGTCGCTTGCCGTGGTGCTGGCGACCGGCTGCGTCACCGTGGTCAAGCCGTCGGAATACACGCCGCTGACGACGCTGAAGCTCGCCCAGATCTTCAACGAGGCCGGCCTGCCTCCCGGCGTCTTCAACATCGTGCTCGGCCTCGGCCAGAGCGCGGGCAAGATGCTGGCCGAGCACGGCGACATCGACAAGCTGGTGCTGACCGGCGGCACCGAAGCGGGCCGCATCGCGGGCAGCGCCGCGGCGAAGGTGTTCGCGCACCAGACCATGGAGCTCGGCGGCAAGACGCCGGTGATGATCTTCGACGATTTCGACGTCGACCGCGCCGTCAACTATGCCGCATTCGGCGCCTTCATCGGCGCCGGACAGACCTGCGTCTGCGCGTCGCGCCACATCGTGCAGGCCTCGATCTACGACGAGTTCGTCGAAAAGCTGAAGGCCAAGACCCGCACCATCCGCATCGGCGATCCCTTCGATCCGAACACCCAGCTCGGACCCGTGATCTCGGCGCGCCAGCGCGACCGCGTGCTGACCTATGCGCGCTATGGCCATGAAGACGGCGCGCGGCTCCTCACCGGCGGCGTCGCCGCCAAGGTCGCGGGTCACGACAACGGCTATTTCGTCGAGCCGACCGTGTTCGCAGACGTCAAATCCGACATGCGGATTTTCCAGGAGGAGGTGTTCGGTCCCTTCACCTCGGTGACGCCGTTCAAGGACGAGGCCGACGCGCTCCGGCTCGCCAACGACTCGCCGTTTGGCCTCGCCGCCGCCATTCGCACCCGCGACGTCGCGCGCGCCCATCGCGTTGCCGCCGCGGTCAAGGCCGGCATCGTCTGGATCAACGACCATCACCGGCTCGATCCGGCCTCGCCCTGGGGCGGCGTCGACGATTCCGGCATTGGCCGCGAATGCGGCACCGAGAGTTTTGACGACCATTTCAACACCAAGAGCGTGATGGTCGCGACCCACGAACAGCCGTTCGATTGGTACCGCGACACGGCCAGCCAGCGCCGTTTGAACTAGCCACAGTCAGGCAAGCGGCAAACGCCCACAGATGGCGGGCCGCATCCACGAGGAAACAGTCAAGGAGAGAGCGTACATGTCGACATCGGTCAACGCAGGCAGCCGTCTCGATCGGCTGCCGATCGGACCATTCCATCGCCGCATCATGATCCTGATCGGGATCGGGATGTTTTTCGACGGCTTCGACATCTATATCGCCGGCACTGTGCTCGGCGTGACGCTGAAGACCGGGTTCTCGACGCTCGCCCAGAACGCCGCGTTCATCTCCGCAACCTTCGTCGGCATGATGCTCGGATCATTCGGCACCGGGTTCCTTGGCGACCGTTATGGCCGACGCTTCACCTACCAGTTCAATTTGCTGCTTTTTGGCATCGCGTCTCTGGCGGCGGCGTTTGCGCCGAGCATGGCTTTCCTGATCGCCTGCCGTTTCGTGATGGGCGTCGGCCTCGGCGCCGAGAACGTCGTCGGCTATTCCACGATGACCGAGTTCGTGCCGGCCCGAAGCCGCGGCAAGTGGCTCGGCTTCACCGCCGTCTGCGTCGTGACCGGCCTGCCGGTGGCGCTATTGGTCGCCTCCATCGTCGTCCCGCACTTCGGCTGGCGCGCGATGTTCGTGCTGGGCGGCGTCGGCGCCTTGATCGTGTGGTACCTGCGCAAGTCGCTACCGGAATCACCGCGCTGGCTGGAGGCGGTGGGACGCACCGCCGAGGCCGAGGCGCTGATGCAGTCGATCGAGAAGGAAGCAGCGCAGGGCCGCCCCTTGCCGGCCCCCGCCACGGCAACGCCGGCGCCGGTGTCGCCCGATCTCGCCACCCTGTTCACGGCGCCGCTGCTGTCGCGCATGATCGTCGGCGCGATCTGCCTGATCACCATCAATACGCTGCTCTACGGCTTCGTGACCTGGCTGCCGGTGTTCTTCATCAAGCAGGGCCTTTCGGTCGCGACTTCGTTCGGCTATTCGCTGCTGATGGCGCTCGGCGCGCCGATCGGCTCGGCGATCGGCGCCCTCACTGCCGACCGCTGGGGCCGCAAGCCGACGATCATCGGCGCATCGCTGGTCACGATCATCCTCGGCGTGATCTATCCGATGATCTCGGATCCATTCCTGCTGCCGGCCACAGGCTTCGCGCTGACCGTGCCGATCTATGTTTTGGTCGCGCTGCTGTTCGGCATCTATATTCCCGAACTGTTCCCGACCGAGGTGCGGCTGCGCGCGTCCGGCATCGTCAACACGCTCGGCCGCGGCGCCACCATCGTGACGCCGTTCCTGGTCGTGATGCTGTTCGAAGCGCGCGGCGTCGCCGGCGTGATGGCGCTGATGATCGGGCTGCTCATCGTGCAGATCATCACGGTATGGGCGCTCGGCATCGAGCCGCGGCACCGCAGCCTCGAGGAGCTCAAGGGCGAGGAAGCGCCATCCGCGGTCCCGCAGGAAGCGTCGTGAAACGGTGGGTGCTCCTGCAGCCCACCGCATGATCGTCAAGCATTCCGGCGCCAGACCATGATCCGGAAAAGTGCGAAGCGGTTTTCCGAAAAGATCATGCTCAGACAAAGAGCGAAAGCGCGATGACGATTCAACCCAATCTCATCGCGCTTTAGGCCGGAATGCTTGAACCGAGATACGCGCGACGAGCAACGCCGTATCGCTCTACGGCTTGATCTCCAGCGTTTGGCGCTTGCCGGCAGCGACGGAGAACGGCTTTTCCACCTTCTGGCCGTCGGCATAGGTCGCGACCGCGACGTAATCGCCGGCGCCGAGCGCGACGTTGACGGCTGCGTCATAGGTCACCGAGACGCGCTTGCGCTCGTCATTGATGTCGCGTTCGGTCGCGAGAATGCGAAGTTGCGTCCTCATCCACACCTGTCATCGCCCGGCTCGACCGGGCGATCCAGTACGCCGCGGCCTCTCGGCTCAAGCAGCGGCGTCTCTGGAATACTGGATCACCCGCTTTCGCGGGTGATGACACTGAACAGGCTGTTTGACATGTGAATCGGAATCCCATTGTCGTCCTGGCGAAAGCCAGGACCCGTTACCCCAAATCTCAATTGTTGCGCGGCGCTGCGGCCGCGATCCCGTTCACAAGCAAATTCGGTGGTTATGGGTCCTGGCTTTCGCCAGGACGACGGCGGTGTGTGTGGCCGCGCGCCGCCCCTCACATCCCGCGCGCAAATCTGCGGAAGCCCGGCGCGCCGGTCAGCGCCTCGAATGCGGCGTCGCGCTTCTCTTCGGCGAAGGAAAAACCGGCTTGGGCGTAGCAGCGCTCGGCCGCTTCGTTGCCGATCACGAACGAGATCGACGCCTGCGCAAAGCCCGCGGCCTTGCCGTCGGCGAGTGCGCGGGCGATCAGGGCCTGCACCAGGCCGCCGCCACGATGCGACGCTTCGGTTGCAACATGCTCGATCAGCCAGTCGCCCTCGCCGCCCTGAACCCAGCAATTGCGGGCATAACCGCCGCGCGCGACGATGGCGGCCGGATCGGCCCCGATCTGTGGCGCCACCTCCTCGATCGCGGCGCGGGCCGCGACGACAGTGCCGGACGCGGGCAGCGCGCACAGCGCTGCGGCCGGGGTGCCGTCGACTTCAGCAATCAGGAAATGGGCGACGTGATACCATGACCGCACCCGCGCAATGGCGAGCCGCGCCATGAAGTCGAGGCAATCCGGCTCAGGACGATCCAGCGCGATGTCGGTCCAGCCGCGCGGCAACGGGCCGCGCTGCGCGGCCAGCACGATGCGGGCGATGAAGGTGGCGTCGGCGGATCGTGCGGGACGGATCGAGGATCGTCCCGCCCCACACATCTCAGGTGTTCTTCAGCGCGACGCGGAATTCGGCCTCGGTCTTGGCCTTGACCTCGTCGAGCGTGACGCCGTCGGCGAGCTCGATCAGCGCCATGCCGTCCTTGCCGTGCTTGTCGATGGTGAACACCGCAAGATCGGTGACCACCATGTCGACCACGCGCTCGCCGGTCAGCGGCAGGTTGCACTGCTTGAGCAGCTTGGCGCCGTCCTTGGCGGAATGCTCCATCACGACCACGACGCGCTTGACGCCGGCGACGAGGTCCATGGCACCGCCCATGCCCTTCACCATCTTGCCGGGGATCATCCAGTTGGCGAGGTCGCCATTCTGCGCCACCTGCATGGCGCCGAGGATCGACAAGTCGATATGGCCGCCGCGCACCATGCCGAAGGATTCGGCCGAGGAGAAATAGCTGGTCGAGGGCAGCTCGCTCACCGTCTGCTTGCCGGCGTTGATGAGGTCGGCGTCAACCTCGTCCTCATAGGGGAACGGGCCCATGCCGAGCATGCCGTTCTCGCTCTGCAGGCTGACGTCGATGCCGTCGGGGATGAAGTTCGAGACCAGCGTCGGAATGCCGATGCCGAGATTGACGTAATAGCCGTCGCGCAACTCCTTGGCGGCGCGGGCGGCCATCTGTTCACGGGTCCAGGCCATGAGGCTCTCCTGAAGGATTATGTTTTAGGCTGCGGGACGCGGGCGGGTGTTGCGGAATTCGATCCGCTTGTTGCCGGTCCCGACCTCGATGATGCGTTTGACGAAGATGCCGGGGGTGTGGATGTGGTCCGGGTCGATCTCGCCGGCCGGAACCAGATGCTCGACCTCGGCGACGGTGACCTTCGCGGCGGTGGCCATCATCGGGTTAAAGTTGCGGGCAGTCTTGCGGTAGACCAAATTGCCGGCGGTGTCGCCCTTCCAGGCATGGACGATGGCGACGTCGGCGAACAGGCCGCGTTCCATGATGTACTTCTCGCCGTCGAATTCCTTCACTTCCTTGCCTTCGGCGATCAGCGTGCCGACGCCGGTCTTGGTGTAGAAGGCCGGGATGCCGGCGCCGCCGGCGCGGATGCGCTCGGCCAGCGTGCCCTGCGGGTTGAACTCGAGCTCGAGCTCGCCGGCGAGATATTGCTGGGCGAACAGCTTGTTCTCGCCGACATAGGACGAGATCATCTTCTTGATCTGGCGTGTTTCCAGCAGCCGGCTGAGGCCGATGCCGTCGACGCCGGCATTGTTGGAGACGACCGTCAGCCCCTTCACGCCGGAGTCGCGGATCGCGTCCGACAGGGTTTCGGCGATGCCGCAGAGGCCGAAGCCCCCCGACATGATCATGATGCCGTCCTTGAGGAGACCATCGAGTGCCGATTTGGCGTCGGGATAAACCTTGTTCATGCAGCAAATACCTGATGGAGGGCGCGGAACGGCTGTGACCAGCGGATTATTAGGCGGAATCTTCGCAGCGCGTCAATCACGGCCCGTACGGCGACCGGCGGCCGCCCGCGGCAGCAACATGGCCTTGAAAGCGACAAGAAAACCCTTCAAGTTGCGTGGGTTGGCACCGGCTACCATTGCGCAGCCGGCAGTGTTCGACGACGACCCCACAAAACTCAACCCGACCCGGATATGTCATTGACGATGGCCCAAGGAATTAAGCGCCTGGGGATGCCGATCGCGGCTCTTTTAGGCTTGGTGCTCGTCGGGCTGGTGGGAACGTCGTGGTTCCTCAACCGGGACGCGCTGCAGCGCGCGGTCGAAGCGCAGATTCGCGCCGTGACCGGGCTCGAACTCGTGGTCAACGGCCCGATCGATGTTTCGGTGTTTCCGGGCAGCTATGTCTCCTTTCATAATGTCGGGCTGAAGGGCGCCGACACCATCGGTCCCGCCCTGCAGGTCGATGTGCTGACCGCCAATCTGCGCCTGCTGCCGCTGTTGTTGCGGCGGTTCGAGATTGCCGACGTCATGATGCTGCGCCCGCATATCCGTGTGGTCCGCGACGGCGCCGGCGAGAGCAACTGGACACCATTCGTCGAGACCATCGCCAAGACGATGACGCCCGGCGCCGAGAACCAGGTGTCGTTCTCCGAAATCCGGATCCAGGACGGCGAGCTGAATTACCAGGATGGGACCAACAACATCTCCGAGCAGCTCGGCGATATCGATCTTTCGTTGGCTTGGCCCTCCATATCGCGTTCCTTTGCCGCAACCGGCCAGTTCGACTGGCGCGGCGAGCGCGTCGACGGCTCGATCAGCGCCAGCGATTTCGTCGCGCTGCTGTCGGGCGACCGTTCCGGCCTCAAGGCCCGGCTCGCCAGCGCGCCGCTGAAGGTCGCATTCGACGGAACCGTCGCCAACCGCACCAGCCTGATGATGGAAGGTGTCGCCACCATGGACTCACCGTCGCTGCGCAACGCGTTGCGCTGGATGGGGCAGGCGCCGCCCGGCGGCGGTGGCGGGTTCGGCCGCTTCGCCCTGAAGGCCCGCGCCAATGTGGTCGGCGGCTCGGTCGCGCTCACCAATGTCAATGTCGAGCTCGACGGCAATGTCGCCGAGGGCGTGATGACCTACGCCAATAACGGCCGGCAGACGCTGCAGGCGACGCTTGCCGCCGGCAATCTCGATTTCACGCCCTACATCTCGACGTTCCGCCTTTTGGCCAGCGGCCAGCGCGACTGGAACAGGCAGCTGTTCGACCTGACCTCGCTGTCGTCGACCGATCTCGACATGCGCCTGTCGGCCGCCAAGGTGACGGTCGGCCCGTCCAAGCTCGGCCGCACCGCGTTCGGCGCCAATCTGCGCGGCGGCGCGCTCGCGCTCAGCGTCGGCGAGGCGCAGATGTATGGCGGCATCGCCAAGGGCTCGTTCGCGATCGCGCGCTCGGATGCGGTGGCCGACGTCAGGGCCCAGTTCCAGTTCACCGATGTCGACTTGCAGGCCTGCGCCAGCGAATTGTTCGGCATCAACAAGCTGTCCGGCCGCGGCAACCTCAACGTCTCGCTGACGGCCTCGGGCTCGAGCCCGTTCGGGCTCGCCTCATCGCTGGACGGCACCGCAACGCTGAACGGGCATGATGGCGCGATCGCAGGCTTCAATGTCGAGCAGCTCTTGAAGCGGCTGGAGAAGCGGCCGCTGTCCGGCGGCGGCAATTTCCGCTCCGGCTCGACGCCCTATGACAATCTCAGCATCTCGGTGAAATTCGCCGACGGCGTCGCCACCGCTGACGACATCCGGGTCGAGAGCCCCACCGCGAAGATCACGCTGACCGGCACCGCCTCGGTGCCGTCGCGCGAATACGATCTCAAGGGCGTCGCCAGCCTGACCTCGACATCCGCCGGTGGCAACGCGTTCGATCTGCCTTTCGTGATCCAGGGCCCGTGGGACGATCCGCTGATCTTCCCCGATCCGGAAAGCCTGATCCGCCGCTCGCCCGCATCCGCCCCGCTGCTCGATGCGGTGAAAGATCGCAAGACCCGCGACGCGGTGCGCTCGGTGATCGAGCGCTTCACCGGCGGAGCCGCGCGGCAGCCGGCAGCGGATGCTGCGACCGGCGCGCCCGCCGGCGCACCGGCGACGGCAGCCGACAATGCGAAGTCGAACTGATCGATCCATTCAGTTTCCGCATCGATGCACCGGGACTGATCCACGCCCTGCCGCGAGCCCCCTACAGAAGTCGTCGATGCGACATCTTTATCAGGTCACGGGCATGCGCTAGTGTTTTATCCAACCGGTTAAAAAACCGGCGCCATGAGGGAGAACAACGTGAGATCCAAGGTTATCGGTGCGCTATCACTCGCGGTCGCTGCGGTCGGTCTGTTCGCGGCCACGGCACCTGCTTGCGCCCAGGGCAAGACCATCACGGTCTGGTGGGGCAAGGGATTCTACAAGTCCGAAGACGACGCGCTGCTCGAGACGATCAAGAAATTCGAAGCCAAGACCGGCATCAAGGTCGAACTGTCGCAATACGCGATTCAGGACATGATTCCGAAGACGGTCGCCGCGCTGGATTCCGGCACCGTGCCCGACGTCGCCTATTCCGACACCTACGATGTGCAGGCGCAGGGCAAGTGGGCCTTCGAGGGCAAGCTCGAGGACCTCTCCGACATCATGCTGCCGATGAAGGACGCGTTCGCGCCGAATACGCTGGAAGCCGCCCTGCTCTACAATGACGTCACCAAGAAGAAGTCCTATTACGGCTTCCCGCTGAAGCAGCAGAGCATGCACGTCCAGATCTGGGGCGACATGCTGGACAAGGCCGGCTTCAAGGCCGCCGACATCCCGACCAAATGGGAGGATTACTGGACGTTCTGGTGCGACAAGGTGCAGCCGGCGATCCGCAAGGCGACCGGCCAGCGCACCTACGGCGTCGGCCAGCCGATGGGCGTGGAATCCACCGACTCGTTCCAGTCGTTCTACACCTTCATGGACGCCTATCACGTCAAGCTGGTCGACGACGACGGCAAGCTCCTGGTCGACGATCCCAAGGTGCGCGACGGCCTGATCCACGCGCTGAAGGACTATACCGACACCTACATCAAGGGCTGCACGCCGCCTTCGTCAACGACCTGGAAGGACCCGGACAACAACGTCGCCTTCCACAACAAGACGATCGTGATGACCCACAATTTCACGATCTCGATCGCGGCGAAGTGGTTCGAGGATTCCACCAACCCGGCGCTGACCGACGCGCAGCGCGCCGCCAGCAAGCAGGCCTATGAGCAGGACATCATCACGGCGTCCTTCCCGAAGGCGCCGGACGGCTCGACCATCAAGTACCGCTCCGACGTCAAGACCGGGCTGATCTTCGCCAATGCCAAGAACAAGGCCGAGGGCAAGCAGTTCATCGCGTTCCTGATGCAGGAAGACAACGTGCGGCCCTATGTCGAGGGCGCGCTCGGCCGCTGGTTCCCGGTGACCAAGGCAAGCCAGGCGAGCCCGTTCTGGCAGGCCGACCGGCATCGCAAGGCGGTGTGGAATCAGTTCACCGGCGGCACCGCGCCGTTCGACTTAACCAAGAACTGGAGGTTCACCATCCTGAACAACGAGAACGTCTGGGCCAAGGCGATGAACCGCGTGGTCAGCGAGAAGGTGCCGGTCGACAAGGCCGTCGACGAGCTGATCGCCCGCATCAAGCAGGTCGCGGGGTAACGGAAACGATGCCAGCCGCCGCGGACATATGTATCTGTCGTCCCTGCGAAAGCAGGGACCCATACGCCGCGGCGGTCGTTTTGAATGATGCTGGTCATCGGCTTTCGTGCAACAACGAAAGCCGGTGGTTACGGGTCCCTGCTTACGCAGGGACGACGGCGTAGGCCGCAGGCGACATCTCGTTCCAAGAGTAGACGATGGCGATCACACTCTCCGCATCCGACGTCCCCTCGCCGCCTTTGTCGGCGCGGCTGTCGCCGCCGCAGGTCTGGGGCATCGTGCTGCTCGCGCCCTATCTGCTCGTCTTCCTTGCCTTCGTGGTCTATCCGGTCTGCTACGGGCTGTGGCTGGCGCGCCATCCGGCGAGCTATGTCGCGCTCTATCATGACCCGATCTTCGCGCGTGCCGCCGTCAACACGCTGATCTTCCTGGTCATCGGCATCAACATCAAGATGCTGATCGCGCTGTTCCTGTCCGGCTTCTTTGCCCAACAGCGGCCGTGGATCAGGTGGCTGTCGGTGATCTTCATCCTGCCCTGGGCGGTGCCGTCGATCCCGACCATTCTCTCCGTGCGCTTCATGCTCAATCCCGAATGGGGCGTGGTCAACCAGCTGATCTTCAAGTTCACCGGCGACGACGGCCCGAACTGGCTGAACGATCCGGCGGTCGCGCTCGCGATGGCGATCGGCGTCCACATCTGGAAGTCGCTGCCGTTCTGGACGCTGATCCTGCTGACCGGGCGGCTCGCCATCTCGCACGATCTGTACGAGGCATCCGACGTCGACGGCGCCAATTGGTGGCAGAAATTCCGCTACATCACCTGGCCGTCGATGCAGACGCTCTACATCACCTGCACGCTGCTCTCGATGATCTGGACGCTCGGCGACTTCAACAGCGTCTATCTGCTCACCGGCGGCGGGCCCGCCGACCTCACCCACGTGCTGTCGACGCTCGGCATCCGCTATCTCAGGCTCGACCAGCTCTCGCTGGCGATGGCCTCGATTGTCTGCGCGATGCCGTTCGTGCTGCCGCTGGTCTATTACATGATGAAACGGTTGTCGCGATGAAGCTGCCCACCCTCCGCGAAGTCGGCACCGAGGCCAAGCTGCTGTTGATCGGCATCCCGGTCTTCATCTGGACCATGATCCCGATCTACCACATGTTCGTGTTCGCGATCTCGCCGAAGGAGGACGCGTTCGCCGGCAAGCTGTGGCCGGCGCATCCGACGTTCCACAATTTCTCGATCGTGTTCCATCAGCAGCATTACTTCCTGCGCGACTTCTGGATCCAGTTCTGGAATTCGACCGTGATTGCCCTCGCGGTCGGCGCGCTGACGCTGTTCGTCGCCACCGCCGCCGCGTTCTCGATCTCGCGGCTGCGCGTGCCGGGCGGCCGCGCGGTGATGAACCTGGCGCTGTTCACCTATTTCATCCCGGCGGCGTTCCTTGCCGTGCCGATGTACCGCACCATGGGCACCTACGGCCTGCTCAACAATCACTGGTCGCTGATCCTGGCGATGGTGACGATCGCCGCGCCCTACGCGATCTGGGTCTTAAAACAGGCCTCCGACAAGCTGCCGGTCGAGCTCGACGAGGCCGCGACGATGGACGGCGCCACCACGCTGCAGCTGTTCCGCCTGGTCTACGTGCCCTTGATGATGCCCTCGCTGGTCGCGGTCGGCACGTATGCGATCTTGCTCGCCTGGAACGAATATCTCTACGCGTTCCTCTTGCTGTCGAAGGACACCGACATCACGCTGCCGGTCGCGCTCGGCAACTTCCTTGCCGCCGACGATTCGCCGTGGGAGCTTCTGATGACCACCGGCTTCATCTACGCGCTGCCGCCGGCCGCGGTGTATTACGCCTTCAAGCGCTACATGGTCGGCGGGCTGACGGCAGGTGCCGTCAAATCGTGACGCCTCACAGCGGCGCGGCGCTCTCGCTGCGTGCGCTCGACAGTTTCGAGGCGAACGAAGCGATCACGATGATCACGGCGATCAGCGCGATCACCAGCGTGCAGATCGCGTTGATCTCGGGCTTCACGCCGAGCCGGACCTCGGAATAGATCCGGATCGGCAGCGTCGCAGAGCCGGGGCCGGTGGTGAAGCTCGCGATCACGACGTCGTCGAGCGACAGCGTGAAGGCGAGCATCCAGCCGGCGACGATCGCCGGCACGATCAGCGGCAGCGTCACCAGCAGGAACGCGCGTACCGGATCGCAGCCGAGGTCCATCGCGGCTTCCTCGAGGCTGCGGTCGAGCGCGGTCAGGCGCGACTGCACCACCACGGCGACGAAGCACATCGTCAGCGTGGTGTGGGCGATCGTCACGGTCCAGAAGCCGCGCTCGGCGTTGAGCGCCACGAACAGCAACAGCAGCGACAGGCCGGAGATCACCTCGGGCATCACCAGCGGCGAATACAGCATGCCGGAGAACAGCGCCCGCCCCCGGAACCGCTCGCCGCGCGCCAGCCCGACCGCCGCCAGCGTGCCCAGCAACGTCGCCAGCGTCGCCGACACCGCGGCGACCGACAGGCTCATCCAGGCGGCCTCCAGCATGGCGCGGTCGTTGAAGAACTCGTGGTACCAGCGCAGCGACCAGCCGCCCCACACCGTCACCAGCCGCGAGGCGTTGAACGAGTAGATCACCAGAATGACGATCGGCAGATAGAGGAACGCCAGTCCAAGCGCCAGCGACGTCATGTTGAAACGGGTGAGCCTGGTGGCGTTGCCTGCCATCAGCGGTTGCTCTCGAGCTGGCGACGTTGCAGACGATCATAGAGCACGAGCGGTGGCACCAGCAAAAGCAGCAGCGCGACCGCGGCGGCGGAGGCCACCGGCCAGTCCTTGTTGGTGAAGAACTCGAGCCACAGCGTCTGCCCGATCATCAGCGAGCTGGAGCCCGCGAGCAGATCGGGGATCACGAACTCGCCGACGATCGGAATGAAGCAGAGCAGCGCGCCGGCGCCGACGCCCGGCAGCGACAGCGGAAACGTCACCAGCCAGAACGCCTGCCGTGGCGAGGCGCCGAGATCACCCGCGGCCTCCAAGAGCGACGCATCCATCTTCGAGAGCGTGGCATAGAGCGGCAGGATCATGAACGGCAGATAGGAATAGACGATGCCGAGATACATCGCGCTGTCGGTCGACAGCCAGACCACCGGCGATGACACGACATGCAGCGCCAGCAGGATCTTATTGAGCAGGCCGTCATGCTGCAGGATGTTGATCCAGGCATAGATGCGGATCAAAAACGAGGTCCAGAACGGCACGATCACCAGCATCATCGCCAAGCCCTGCCAGCGTTGCGGCAGCCGCGCCATGCCGTACGCGATCGGGTAGCCGATCACGAACAGGATCAGCGTCGAGGTCACTGCGACGACGAGGCTGCGCAGATAGGACAGGATGTACAGATTGTCCTGCAGCAGCAGGCGGAAATTGTCGAACGACAATTGCGCAAACGCTGCGGCCAGCGCCGCAGGGCCATCGGTGAAATCGAACACCGGCGTATAGGGCGGCTGCGCGATCGCGGTCTGCGACAGGCTGATCTTCAGCACGAAGCCGAACGGCACCAGGAAGAACAGCACCATCCAGAGATAGGGCGCGATCGCGGCAAGCCGCGCCGGCCGGGCGAAGATGCGACGCGCGCTCATTGCTCGAGCACCAGGCAATCGTCGGCGGTGAACCACGCCACCACGCGCTGGCCGGCCAGATAGGCATCGACATCGAGCCGCGCGGTATTGGCCATCGACGAGCGCACCACCGCGCCCGTCTCCAGCTTCACCCGATAGCTCGTCACGCCGCCGAGATAATTGACGTCGGCGACGACGCCCTCCAGCCGGTTGATCGCGTGAGAGCCGCCCTCATCCGTTGCCGGCGCGCGGCGCGACAGCTTCACCTTCTCGGGACGGATCGCGACGCTGACGGTCTCCTTGGTCACCGGCGGCCACAGCTCGCTGACCACGAGCCGGCCCGCCTCCGCGGTCGAGACCGTCAGGCGGCCATGCTCGCGGGCGGCGACCTGGCCATCGAACAGATTGATGTCGCCGACGAACTCGGCGATCCAGCGCGAGGCCGGCGCCTCATAGAGGTTGCGCGGGGTCGCGACCTGGACCAGGCGCCCGGCATCCATCACGCCGATCCGGCCCGCCATCGTCATCGCCTCCTCCTGGTCGTGGGTGACGATGATGAAGGTCATGCCGAGCCTGCGCTGCAGCTCCATCAGCTCTCCTTGCGTGCTCTCGCGCAGCTTCTTGTCGAGCGCGGCGAGCGGCTCGTCGAGCAGCAACACCTGCGGACGCCGCGCCAGCGAGCGCGCCAGCGCGACGCGCTGCCGCTGCCCGCCGGACAGCTGGTCGGGCCTGCGCTTCTCGAGCCCCTCGAGCTTGACGAGCGCCACCATCTCGGCGACGCGGGCCGCGATGTCGCGACGCGCCATCCCGGCGCGCTTCAGCCCGAAGGCGATATTGTCGCGCACCGACAGATGCGGGAACAGCGCATAGTTCTGGAACATCATGTTGACGGGCCGCTCATGCGGCAGCACCTGGGCGATGTCGTTGCCGCCGAGCAGGATGCGGCCCTCGTCCGGTGTCTCGAAGCCAGCGAGCATGCGGAGCAGCGTGGTCTTGCCGCAGCCGCTCGGGCCGAGCAGCGCGAAGAATTCGCCGGCGCGGATATCGAGCGAGAGCCTGTCGACCGCACGGAAATTGCCGAACGATTTTGCGACGCCCTCGATCCGCAGCAGGGGCATGTCCAAGACGGCCGGTTCAGGCAACGGCTTCGCCGCCTCCGCAGTCGCTTCGCCTGATGTCACGTCGGTCAGCCCCGATTCCCCGCAAGGTCCAATCCCGGCCGCAAGCTAGCGGCGGATCGCTGCCGGCTCAACCGCCTCACGGACATCTCCCGCAATATTGTCGGCTCCCATGCCTCTGCTAGACTTCGTAGTCAAATTCGGGAGGACAACCGATGACTAACGACCGTTACGGCCTGCCATTGGCCACCGCTTCGGACCGCGCCGCCGCCTATTATGTCGACGGCGTCGATCGCATGCTGGCGGCGTTGCACGGCGCTGATGCGGCGTTCGAGGCCGCGATTGCAGAGGACCCCGGCTTCGCGCTGGCCCATATCGGGCGCGCCCGCGTGCACCAGCTCAACATGGAAGGCGCCAAGGCCCGCGCCAAGGCGGCCGATGCACGACAGCTGGCCGCCGCGGCGAGCCCGCGCGAGCGCCAGCACATCGAGATCATCGCGTCGGCGATCGAGGGCCAGGGCAAGAAGGCGATGACGGCTGCCGAGCAGCACCTCACCGAATATCCGCGCGATGCGCAGGTGCTGTCTCTGCTGCTCGGCGCCTTCGGCCTCTATGCCTTCTCCGGCCGTCCCGACCATGACGCCGCGCGGCTCGCCATCTGCGAACGCTATATCAGCGACTACGGCGATGACTGGTGGTTCCTGACCTATCTCGGCTGGTCGAAGACCGAGGCCGGCGATGTCGTCTCGGGCCGCGCCGTCACCGAGCGCGGCTATGCGCTTAAGCCGGAGAACGCCGGCGCCGCGCACGCCGTGGCGCATGCGCTGTTCGAGCAGGGCGACGCGGCGGAAGGCCGCAGCTTCCTCTCCAGCTGGCTGCCGGCGAATGATCGCACCAGCTTCCTGCAGGGCCATCTCGCCTGGCACCTCGCTTTGATCGCAATCGAGGAAGGCGACGCCGACGGTGCGCTCGACATTTACGAGCAGCACATCAAGCCGGCCAACCGGCCCTATCCGCCGCTCAATATCTACACCGACACGTCCTCGCTGCTCTGGCGGCTGTCGGTCGCCGGCAAGACCGGCCTCGAGTCGCACTGGAAGGATGTCGCCGCCTATGGCGACGGCTATTTCCCGAAGGCCGGCGCGCATTTCGCCGATGTGCACCACGCGCTGGTCTCGGCCACGACCAACAATGACGCGCTCGAGGCGCGGCTGGCCGAGATGGCGGCGCGCGAGGCCGACGGCAAGTTGGCGCCCGGTCCTGCCGCGATCGGGCTCGGCCGGGGCGTCGCGGCCTTCGCCGCCGGCGACAACGACAGCGCCGTGCGCATCCTGGCGCCGCTGATACCCGAACTGGTGCGGATCGGCGGCAGCCATGCGCAACGCGAATTGTGGGAGGACACCTTCATCGTCGCGTGCCTGCGCGCCGGCCAAGGCCGGCAAGCGACAGGCCTGATCTCGGAGCGGCTGCATCGCCGTCCGTCCCGGCGCGACCTCGCCTGGTCGCAGGAGGCGGCAAGGCAATAGCCGCTGTTGCGGTTGGTGACTGTCTGGTCGCCTGTTCCCGGATTTGGCTGCGCTCCATTCGGGCTACGCTGTCGCGCCAGCCGGGAGCTGTTCTCCATCCCCCTGAAAGGGGGAAGGTTGGGATGGGGGTCGGCCACAAGCGACACCGGTTGTCATGGAGGCAGGACCCCCACCCGCTTTGCTCTGGCGAGCAAAGCGACCTCCCCTTTGCAAGGGGAGGTTTGAGAGTCGCGCTCAATCCGGCTTCGCCATGAATGCCGCGAGCGCGTCGCGATCGGCTGGCGGCATGGTCAGCCCGAGCTTCGAGCGCCGCCACAGCACGTCGTCCGGAAAGCGCGCCCATTCCCTGCGCATGAGGTAGCGCACCTCCGCGCCGGTTAATTCGGGACCAAAGGCAGGGCCCAGATCGGCCTTCTCCCTCGCATCTCCGAGAACGTCCTTGACGTTCAACCCATAGGCGGCCACCAGCCGCCGCGCCTGCGCCTCGCCGAGAAAGCGCCAGCGGTCGCGGGCGATGTCGACCTCGGTCTCAAAGCGCTGCCAGGCGAATTCGCCGCCCGGCAACGGCACTGTCGCGGTCCAGCGCGGCGTCATCGGATAGAACCGCGTGAACTCGGAGACCGCCCGCTCGGCGCGGCGCCGCGAGGTGGTGACGTCGCCGCCGAAGATCGTGAGCAACGGCGCCTTGCCGCGCCTGAAATCGAGCGACGCGGCGCCATCGCTCATGCGGCGGTGCGCGGGCGCAGCGACGGAGTTGGCGCCGGAAATCGTTCGCAGCACATCGACCGGGGCGATCTGCTCGCGAAAGTAGCGATTGGCTGCATCGCAGAGATAGGCCACCTCTCGCACGCCCATCGCGACAATAGCCGGATCCCCCTTGAAGGGATGGCTGACACTGCCGATCAGGGTGAAGTCGCGCTCGTAGGGACTTGCGAAGATCAGCCGTCCGTCGCTGTTCTGGAACGCATAGACGTTGTCGCAGTCGAACAGGCGGCGCACCACGATCTGGCTGATCTGCACCGTCGCAAGCTGTGGCGCCGGCACGCGCAACACGGTATCGGCGACGGAAGCCGTCCAGGCGCCGGTCGCGTTGACCAGCGACCGCGCCGTGATCACCCTGCGATAGCCGCGGTCGATCGCGACCAGCCGCCAGGTCTCGCTACGCTCGGCCCGGGTCAGGCGCGCACCGGTGCGGATATCGGCGCCGCGCGCCGCGGCATCGACGGCGGTAAGCACCACGAGCCGGGAATCGTCGACGATGCAATCGGAATATTCGAACGCGGTTCCGAACGGCCGCTTCAACGCATTGCCAACCGGATGATGGGTGACGTCGAGCGTCGCCGAGCGCGGCAGGCCGCTGCGCGAGGCGAGACGCTCGTAGAGCAGCAGCAACGACCGCAATTGCCATGGCGGCCGCTCCTCGGCATGCGCCGGGATTGCGAAGCGCGCCGGCCGCACCAGATGCGGCGCAATGCGCAGCAACACGTCGCGTTCCCTGAGCGCGCGACGGACGCGGAAGAACTCGCGCCGCTCCAGCCCCGCCAGATCGCCGTGGACCAGGCGCGGCGACGCTTGCGACGCGCCGGAGCCGAGATCGCCCAGCTCCAGCAGGATCACGCGCAAGCCGCGGCCGGCCGCGTCACGCGCAATGCTCGTGCCGTTTAGGCCACCGCCGATGATCGCGACGTCATAGTCCGCCATGCGCAACGCCTATCGCATTTCCATGCGAACGGAATATGTGCTCGCACAAAAAAGGCGTCAGCTTGCGCCGACCGAGGCAAAGAAGTGTTCGGGGCCATCGACCTCGATCAGCTTCTTGCCTTCGATCACCCAGAACCGGTTGGCGACCGTCCGCACGAACTGGCGGTCGTGCGACACCAACAGGCAGCTGGCCTGCTGTTCCATCAGTTCGTCCTCCAGCGTCTCCTGGCCCTCGATGTCGAGGTGGTTGGTCGGCTCGTCGAGCAGATAGAAGTTGGGCTGCGTGAGCCGCAGCACCAGCATGCCGAGGCGCGCCTTCTGCCCGCCCGACAGCCGCCCGATCGGACGGCTTTGCATCTCGATCGAGAGCCCGGCGCCGGCGAGCAGCCCGCGCGCACGCTGGTCGCCGACCTCGAAGCGCCGGGTCAGCATGCGCATCGGCGTGTCACTATCAACGAGATCGCCCAGCATCTGATCGCAATAGCCGAGCACGAGCGACTCCGTGGCGCGAATCTCGGCGACTGCAGCCTCGGGACTCTCGATCGCCAGCCGCAGCGCCGCGACGAACCGGGTCTTGCCCGCGCCGTTCGGTCCGAGCAGCGCGATGCGATCGCCTTTGCAGATGAACTGCTGCCCGGTCCGGAACAGCGGCCTGCCGCCGGGCGTGGCGATCGCGGCGTTACTCAGCCTGATCAGCACCTTGGCATGGGTGTCGCGGTTGGCGAGCCGGATCGTTCCGGCCGAGCGTTCCAGATGCGCCGGCTTTGCGGTCTCCTCCAGTCTCTCGGCGCGCTGCTTTAATTGCTTGGTCTTGGACAGCAAAAGGTCGCTGCCGGAATTGATGCCGAGGTTGTTCAGCTTCGCGGCCTGCTGCCGCAGCTGCCGCACGGTCTTCATGTCGCGCTGAAAGCGCCGCTCGTCCGAGGCATCGAATTCGTCGAGCGCAGCGCGGGCCGGCGTGTAGGGCAATGAGAACAGCTGCGACCGCTCCGGGCGCAGGAACAGCGTCCGGTTGGTGGTCGCATCGAGAAAGGCGCGGTCGTGGCTTGCGATCACCACCGGCATCTCGCGTGGCAGCGCATTCAGCCAGGCCTCAAGCCTGCCGATCTTGGCGAGGTCGAGATGGTTGGTCGGCTCGTCGAGCAGCAGCACATCCGGATCGGTCACCAGCACGCGGGCGAGCAGCGCAAGCCGCAGCCAGCCGCCGCTCAGGTGCTTCAGCGGCCTCGCCCACAGCTCCTCGGGCACGTCGAGCGACTGCAAGGCGACGTCGACCCGCCAGCCCTCACCGGCGCGTTGCTCGGCGGGCAGCGCCCCAAGCACTGCGGCATGGAACGGCGTATCCAAGAGCCTTGGCGGCGCATCCTGTTCGACATAGCCGACGGTCAGTCCACGTGCGCGGGTGATATCGCCCTCGTTGGGCTCCATCGTGTCAGCGATGCAGCGCAGCAGCGTGGATTTACCGCGGCCGTTGGCGGCCACCAGCCCGATCCGGTCACCGGCATTGACGACAAAATTCAGTTCGGAAAACAGCGGCGCGTTCAGCGTCACGCCGAGATTGCGTACATTGATGAGGGTCACGGTCAATTCTCTGGTCTTGCCGGCAATCACGACATCCGGAGGCATCCAGCCATCATCGGATGTGCGTGTCGAAGCGCGGCGAGGGATTCAGGTGCAGGCGCAAACGTTCAAACGTTCGACGCCGCACGGCCACGAAGGGCAGACCAGAGATTTTACGCGAGTTTCCGGTCAGCCCTGCAAACGCATTTGCAGGGCGTTGACGGGGCCACGCTTGAGGTGGGGATCGGTGAATCTCGCCACGACGCAGCCCTCCTTTCTCGGCTGAAATGATGCGGTGGTTCGACGGTAGCCGCACGGACAACGGATGGCAAGCAGCGCCGACCGGTCCGGACCGGCGGTTCAGGCCCGCCTACCCGGCCTTGCGCACGGATTCCGCAAGATGGTCGCCGCCGACCAGCGCGGCAAATTGACCGATCGGGGCCGGCCTGCCGATCAGATAGCCCTGCACCGCGTCGCAGCCTTCTTCGGCGAGGAACACGAGTTGCGCCTCGGTCTCGACGCCTTCGGCGACGATCGACATCTCAAGGCCGTGGCCGAGATCGATGACCGCGCGCACGATCGCGGCCGATTGCGGATTGCGGCCGAGATTGATGACGAAGGCGCGGTCGATCTTGATCTTGTCGAACGGAAACGCCTGCAAATAGCTCAGCGAGGAGTAGCCGCTGCCGAAATCGTCCATCGAGATGCGGACGCCGAGCGCCTTCAGCCGCCGCAGCAGCGACAGGCCGCGGTCGAAATCCTCGATCAGCACGCCTTCCGTGATTTCGAGCTCGAGCCGGTCGGGCGTCAGCCCGGTCTCGAGCAGGATCGAATGGACGAGGCCGACGAGGTCGCCATGGATGAATTGCGCCGGCGACAGGTTGACTGCGACCTGCAGCGGAGCCGCCCAGGAGGCCGCTTCCCGGCAGGCTTCGCGCAGGATCCATTCGCCCATCTCGACGATCAGGCCGCTTTCTTCCGCGAGCGGAATGAAGTCGCTGGGCGGCACGAAGCCGCGCACCGGATGGTGCCAGCGCGCCAGCGCCTCGAAGCCGATGATCTCGCTGCTTGCAACGCTCGCGCCCGCCGCCGCCTGCGGCTGGTAGTAGAGCGACAATTCGCCGTTCTTGATCGCGACCGACAGCTCCTGGTGCAGCACCCGGCGATCGCGAATCTGCTGATCCATCTCCGGCTCGAAGATCGAGATCGTGCCGCGCGATTTCGCCTTGGCGCGGAACAGCGCAGCGCCGGAATTGGCCAGCAGCGAGGCTGCGTCGGATCCGTTGTGCGGAAACACCGCGATGCCGGTGGTGAGGCCGGTGCGCACCGACTTGCCGTCGATCGCAAAATCCTCCGCGAGCGCCTCGGCGGCCTGCTCGGCCAGCGCAATGCCGGCGGCAGGCTGCTTGCCGTCGATGATGAGGCCGAATTCGTCGCCGGACAGGCGTGCGACCACGCCGCCGCGCGCCGCGCTTTGCAGGCGTTGGGCGACCTCGATCAGCACCTTGTCGCCCATCGCATGGCCGTAGACGTCGTTGATCTCCTTCAGCCCGTCGAGGTCGACGCAGAGCACGGCGAACTCCTCGTCGGTGCCGGCGCAGGCCTCGATCATCTGGGTCAGCGCCTGCAGGAAGGCGGCGCGGTTCGGCAGATCGGTCAGGCCGTCGTGATAGGCCATGTGCGCCATGCGCGACTCGGTCTGGCGCCGGTCGGTGACGTCCTCATGGGTCTTGATCAGATATTGCGGCTCACCGACATCGTCGAGCACGGTCATGCGGCGGGTCAGGAACAGCCGCAGGCCGTCCTTGGTCGAGATCGGGTGCTCCTCGGCGATCATGCTGCGCTTCCGGATCGCGGCCTCGTCGCGGGCGACGATCAGCTTGGCTTCGCGCGCGTTGAAGATGTCGGACGCGGTGAGGCCGGCGGCATCCTCGCGGCGGCGATTGAGGATCGTCTCGGCGCTGCGGTTGGCAAGCAGGTAGCGACCGTCGCTGACGCGCTGGACGATCAGCGAGACCGGGATGTTGTCGACCACGAGCTCAAGGAATTTCTTGTTGTTCTCGAGCTCGCGCGACAGCGAGCGGCGGTCGGTGACGTCCTCGAACAGCGCGATCAGGAATTCCGGTTCGCCGGCCTCGTTGCGGGCGATCACCCGGTTCGAGGCCAGGATGCGCTTCTCCGAACCGCGTTCGACGAAGAATTCGCTGCGGTGATAGCCTTCCGGCGCGTTCAGCGCCGCCCGGTCGGCGACCTCGATGCTGACGGCGGTTTCGGGACGGAAGATCTCGTCGGCGCGCTTGCCCACGATGTGCTCGCGCGAGAAACGCGAGAAGCGCTCGAATGCGCGGTTGGCGAAGATGTAGCGGCCGTCCTCGATGTTCTTGGCCGCGACGCAGACCGGAACGTTGTCGAGCACCGATTCCAGGAATTGGGTGGTCGAGGCGAGCTTGCGCGACAGCTTGCGCTGGTCGGTGCAATCGAGATGGGTCGCGACCGAGCCGCCGTTGGGCAGCGGAAAATATCTCACCAGCACCGACCTCCCGCCGGGCAGTTCGGTGACCAGCCCCTCGGGCGTCGCCGCCCTGGCAAAGAAATCCCCGGCGCTGATGTCGAGCACGCCGCGGCTGCGGCGCAGCTCCAGCAGCTCGGTCCCGGTCATGTTGCGCCTGATATCGGCGCGCGACAGGCCATAGATATCGAGATAGCGGTCGTTGCAGAAGACGATGCGCCCATGCGCATCCGTCATTACGACGCCCTGGTTCAAATGGTTGAGCGCCGACGAGACAAAGGCGTTGCGCCGCAGTTGCGCGCGCTTGGCCTTGCGCAGGGCCGAGAGGATCCAGAGCCCGACCGCACCGAAGAAGGACGCGACCACCACGCTGCCGATCAAAAGCTCCCAGACCACGCCGGGGTCGAGGTCACCGAGATAGGTCGAGGGCGCGAACGCGCCGGTGCCGGCCGAGGCGACACCGCACGGGGTGACGGCGGCGATCAGGCAAAGCACGGCCCTTGCCGGAATCGAATTCTTCCCGCCCGCCTGCCACTTCCTGCCAGCCATCGATCACCCGCGGATTTCCGGTGCGAGTGTTCGGCTCCGGCAGTTTGGATCGGGTAAACGCGTAGGGATGCAACCGGAAAATGCGACTTAATATACGGCAATTGCCCTGACATGATTAATGCTCCACTAACAAGGCATGGCTCCCCAACTATTCGAGATGGCCCAAGCACTTGCTCAAACGCGCCGGATCGGCTGAACGATGCTGGCGCGGGGCGGCAAGCCCGCAATGCGCGGAAATATTCGGACCTGAAGGACGAGATGGACAGGGTTGATTGCGTGATCGTCGGAGCGGGGGTGATCGGCCTCGCCGTGGCGCGCCGGCTGGCACAGGCCGGCCGCGAAGTGATTGTGATCGACGAGGCCGAGGCGATCGGCACCGTGACCTCGTCGCGAAACAGCGAGGTGATCCACGCCGGCATCTACTACCGCGCCGGCAGCCTGATGGCGCGGATGTGCGTCAGCGGCAAGCGGGCGCTTTATCGCTACTGCGCCGAGCACGGCGTCCCGCACAAGAATTGCGGCAAGCTGATCGTCGCCACCACAGCTGCGGAGACCGAGAAGCTGCAGTCGATCCGCTCGCATGCCGAGGCCAACGGCGTCGACGACATGCAGCTGTTGTCAGGCGAGGCCGCGCGTGCGCTGGAGCCGGCGCTGAATTGCGACGCCGCGCTGTTGTCGCCCTCGACCGGGATCATCGACAGCCATGCCTATATGCTGGCGCTGCGCGGCGACGCCGAGGCCGCCGGCGCGGCATTCGCGTTCCACACGCCGCTGCTGCACGCCCGGGCCACCGCCAACGGGTTCGAGATCGAGACCGGCGGCGCGGCGCCGATGACGCTCGCCTGCGACCTCCTGGTCAATGCCGCCGGCCTCGGCGCCACGGCGGTCGCCCGCGGTGTCGAGGGCATGCCGATCGAATTGATTCCAACGGCTTATTTGGCGAAGGGCAATTACTTCAGCTGCAGCGCCCGGGCGCCATTCTCGCGGCTGATCTATCCGGTGCCGGAGCCCGGCGGGCTCGGCGTGCACCTGACGCTCGACATGGCCGGACAGGCAAGGTTCGGCCCTGACGTCGAATGGATCGATCACATCGACTACGCCGTCGATCCGGCGCGGGCCGAGCGGTTTTATCCGGCGATCCGGAAATACTGGCCGACGCTGCCGGATGGCGCGCTGATGCCGAGCTATTCCGGAATCCGGCCCAAGATCGTCCCGCCCGCGGTGGCGACCCAGGATTTCCTGATCCAGGGGCCGGCCGACCACGGCGTCGCTGGCCTGATCAACCTGTTCGGGATTGAATCGCCCGGACTGACGTCATCGCTCGCGGTCGCCGACCATGTTGGCGACCTGGCCGAGCTCTGAGCGCATGCAGCATAGCCTGCCGGGGGATGGTCGCACTCAAGCGTCCATCCGGCGGCAGATAAGCTTGGTTGATGTTGGTGGGGGAACTAGTGGACCGTATCGTCCGCGGAACTCTTCAACCGCTCGATTTGATCCTTGACCATCAACTTGCGGCGCTTCAGCTCGCAAATATGCAGGTCGTCGACTGAGGGGTGCACGAGCGCTTCGTGCAGTTCGTTTTCGAGTATTTTGTGCTTACGCTCCAGCTCAACGAGATGGGCCTGTATTGCCATTGCGAACTCTCCTCGGTGCGTTAAACCTCAGGTTCGATCCGGACTCCCGAGTTTACACAAGTGGACGGCGCTGTCGACGGGGAAAGCGAAATGCCACACGCACGTGTTTCGGTTTATCTGTAACCAATCGTGACTATGGAACCGGACCGGCTTGCGCGGCGCGCGCCCAAGGAGGATATTCCAGCAAGCGGCTGCTTCGGCCGCAACAATCTCATCGTGCTTATCAGTTAATACACAACCATGAACGATCAGGATGAGCGCGAACTCCACGCCGAGCTCGCGCGTCTGCAACAAGAGCACCGCGACCTCGATGCCGCGATCGACGCGCTGCATCAGTCGCCGGCGCCGGATCTCCTGATGCTGCAACGCTTGAAGAAGCGGAAGCTGCAATTGCGCGATCGCATCGCCTTCATCGAAGACCAGATCACGCCCGACATCATCGCCTGATGCGCGCAGCGCGCGGTTCGGCGGCCCCGATTCAAAATCAGACGGCAGTTTTCCCCGTCATCCACAGTTCGCGTGCCGGCTTCACATTCGTGGCACCGGCGGGGAATGAGGCTAGATCAGGATAGACCGCTTCGCGGTCGCTTCGGCCGTGGCACCACGAGCCGCAGGATCGACTTGCACCCCGGGCACTGCAGGGCCATCGCCTCGTAGTCGCTGTTCAGCATCTCGGCGCCGATCCAGCGCCTCGTGAGATCGCAGGACTCGCAGCGTTGCTCTAAGTCGTCCATACGCCGTGCTTCCGAACTGTGCGGGCGGTGTGCACGCTATCGTGCATATGAAGTCTACATCGTTAAGAAGCGATTAGGAAAGCGGCTGTCCGGGCCGTTGCGGGCGATCACTCGCGAAGGCGGAAGCACGCTTGACTCTGTCAGAACAAAATAGGAACATATTGGTTCAGCCGCCAGCCATGAGAGGGAGTTTCGCCATGTCCGCACCGCGTTCCCAGCCCGAGCACAGCCACTACGAGAAGGCCTGCGATCAGGCTATCGCGATGTGCGACGGCAACCTGCGCAGCACCATCAAGGCGCTGATCATGGCCAATGAATATCTGGAAGCCGAGCTCGAGGAGTTGCAGGCCGCGGTCACCGCCGGCTGCGTTCCGGCGCAGAGCCAGGCGGCGAGCGACGCCGCTTAACATCCGGAGCACCAGCGATGACCGATGTCACCTACTACGTGGCGTTGCCCTTCATGCAGGACGACGACGGCACGCCGGTCGCCGGCAATGCTGAAGAGTGCCAGAGCTCGGCGATCGCGCTACGCCGTGCGGAGACGATGTCGCGAATGCCCGGCAGCATCGGCGCGGTCGCATTCAGCCGCACCGGCGATCCTGCGATCGGCGAATTCGGCGACGCCAAGCTGTTGCGCGCCTACGGCAACGTGCCGAAGGATCTGAGCGCGCTCTAATCCCTGGCGTTTTCGAGCGAAGTCTAGGATTCGTGGCGCCGCTGCGCCTTGCGCACATACATCGCCCGGTCCGCCTCATCGAGGACGCGCTCGACATCCGAATGTGCGGTGAGGATCGCGACGCCTGCGGAGGCGCCTGCCGAAACGTGGCTGCCACGGAACATGAAGGTCAGGCGGTCGATCGCCTCCTCCAGCGCCGCGGCTTTGGCCCTCGCATCGGTCTCGCTGAGATTCCACAGCAGCACGGCAAACTCGTCGCCGCCAAGGCGGCCGACCACGTCGGACGCGCGCACCTGATCCGATATCGCGGCAACGATCGCCTTCAGCACCTTGTCGCCCGCCGCATGCCCGAAGCTGTCATTGATCGGCTTGAGACGGTCGACGTCGAGCACGATCAGCGCGCCGGAGGCGTGATAGCGCTTGATGAAGGAGAGCGAACGGGCGAGCTCGCGCTCGAAGCCGCGCCGGTTCAGGATGTCGAGCAGGAAGTCGGTCTCGGACGACGCCTGCAGCTCCTCGATCCGGGCCTGGGCCCGCGCCAGCTGTGCCCGCAGCCGGCGGATCGTCGATTTGTCGCCGGATGCCACCGCCCCGCGCGTGGACGCTTCGGTTCCAGCCCGTTTGGTTCCAGCCTTTTTGCTTCCAGCCTGCTTACGTCCAGCCTTGCCCGGCCCGGATTTGCGCGCGGCCGTCGTGCCTTTGCGTCGTTTCGATGCCCCCGAGGCGGCCGCCGTCGTCTTCTTCTTCATGCGCATCCTTGTTGAGGCCTGCTTATGAAGGCTTGCCGGGATTCACCAAGACAGGATAGTCCATTCTAACTCCCTTGCCACGCCTTGGATGACGCCCGGGCCGCCCCTATAATCGGCCTATGCTTTTGGATTCCTGCACAGAATTGAAGAGATGACCGCTCCGATCGCCATCATCATGGGAAGTCAGTCCGACTGGGAGACCATGCGCCACGCCGCCGACACGCTGGCTGCGCTCGGTATTGCCTGCGAAACGCGCATTGTTTCGGCCCACCGCACCCCCGATAGGCTCTATGCCTTCGCCAAGGGCGCCAAGGCTGCCGGCCACAAGGTGATCATCGCCGGCGCCGGCGGCGCAGCCCATCTGCCGGGCATGGCGGCCGCGCTGACGGAGCTGCCGGTGTTCGGGGTTCCCGTTGAGTCGAAGGCGCTGTCCGGCGTCGATTCGCTCTATTCGATCGTGCAGATGCCGGCCGGGATCCCGGTCGGAACTCTCGCGATCGGCAAGGCCGGCGCGATCAATGCCGCCTTGCTCGCGGCCAGCGTGCTCGCGCTCAACGATGCTGCCCTGGCCGGCCGGCTTGCGGCCTGGCGACAGCAGCAGACCGACGCGGTCAAGGACCATCCGGAGGGCACGGCGTGACGGCTTCTGATACAGTGAAGCTGAAGCCGGGCGACACCATTGGAATCCTCGGCGGCGGACAATTGGGCCGGATGCTGGCGATGGCCGCAGCGCGCCTCGGGCTCCGCTGCCAGGTGTTTTCGCCGGACCCGGACTCGCCCGCGTTCGACGTGGTGCAGAACGCGACCTGCGCGGAATATGCCGACGTCGAGGCTCTCGAACTGTTCGCCAACGACGTCGACGTCGTCACTTATGAGTTCGAGAACGTCCCGGCCGCGACTGCCATGGTGCTCGCCGCGCGACGCCCGGTGCTGCCGGCGCAGAAGATCCTCGAGACCACGCAGGACCGGCTGATCGAGAAGGATTTCGTCAGCAGGCTCGGCATCGGCACTGCTGATTATGCCGACGTCTCCTCGGTCGCCTCGCTGCGCACGGCGATCGAACGGATCGGCCTGCCGGCTGTCATCAAGACCCGCCGCTTCGGCTATGACGGCAAGGGCCAGGCGATCATCCGCGCCAGCGACGACCTCGAACAGGTCTGGCAGGACCTCGGCACCAAGTCGGCGATCCTCGAGGCCTTCGTGCCGTTCGAGCGCGAGATCTCGGTGATCGCGGCCCGCTCCGCGTCCGGCGAGGTCGAGTGCTTCGACGTCACCGAGAACGAGCATCGCGACCACATCCTGAAGATTTCCCGCGCGCCCGCTGCAATCCCCGAGGAGCTAGCTGCGCAGGCGCGGGCGATCGCCGAAAAGATCGCCACGGCGCTCGACTATGTCGGCGTGCTTGCAGTGGAGATGTTTGTCGTGCCCGGCAATGGCGCGGCGACGGTGCTAGTCAACGAGATCGCGCCACGCGTGCACAATTCCGGCCACTGGACGCTCGACGGCGCCTCGATCTCACAGTTCGAGCAGCACATCCGCGCGATCGCCGGCTGGCCGCTCGGCAAGCCGGTGCGCCATGGCGAGGCCACCATGACCAACCTGATCGGCGACGATATCCTGAGCTACGAGCAGTGGCTCACCGTCCCCGGCGCTACCGTGCATCTCTATGGCAAGGGCACGCCGCGCCCCGGCCGCAAGATGGGGCACGTCACCGAAGTGACGCCGCCCCGCAAGCCTTGATCCGCCACGCTTCGCAGCGGCATTCGCGACAGACCGATGGAAACGGGATCGTGGCAGCCACGATCCCGTTTTGCCGGTCAGGTCTTCACGCCGGCGACGACACCGGTCGGCTCGTCGCTGAGCCAGCGATAGATCACGCCGCCCAAGGCACCGCCGATCAGCGGTGCGACCCAGAACATCCAGAGCTGCGCCACCGCCCAGCCGCCGACGAAAAGTGCCGGCCCGGTGCTGCGCGCCGGGTTCACCGAGGTGTTGGTGACGGGAATGCTGACCAGATGGATCATCACCAGCGCAAGGCCGATCGCGAGCGGCGCGAAGCCGGCAGGCGCCTTGCCATGGGTCGATCCCATGATGATGAACAGGAACATCATGGTCATCACCACTTCGGTGATGAAGCAGACCACCATGCTGTACTGGCCGGGTGAATGCGCGTCATAGCCATTGGAGGCGAAGCCCTTGCTGACGTCGAAGCCGGGCGCGCCGCTGGCGATCACATAGAGCAGCCAGGCCGCGATGATGGCACCCACGACCTGCGCGACGATGTAGGGCAGCACCTGGCCGCCCGGAAAACGCCCGCCCGCAGCCAGCCCGACCGTGACGGCCGGGTTGAGGTGACAGCCCGAGATATGGCCGATCGCATAGGCCATGGTCACCACGCTGAGCCCGAACGCCAGTGACACGCCGACCAGGCCGATGCCGACCTGCGGAAAGCCGGCCGCGATCACCGCGCTGCCGCAGCCGGCAAATGTGAGCCAGAACGTACCGATGGCCTCGGCCGCGTATTTCTTCATCGCCATGTGGCATCTCCCCTATTTCCAATGTCCGAAGTTCTCAAAACTCCGGGAACGGCCCCCATCCCGGCGCCAAATCACCCAAATCAGGGCCGCACAAAGGCATTTTCGCCCCATTTCGTGGCTTTACTAGGCCCGAAAGTCACTCGACCGGTGGACATCTGCGCGTTTGTCTGATACATGCGCGCGCCTAGGGTTAAGAGGCAGGCCTTTTGCCGCCCCTTCACCTCGCCAGAATTCCGAACCGATCAATTCAAAAGAGGATGCCGCGTGCAGGTTCTCGTCCGCGATAACAATGTCGACCAAGCTCTCAAGGCGCTGAAGAAGAAGATGCAGCGCGAGGGCATTTTCCGCGAGATGAAGCTCCGCGGTCACTACGAAAAGCCCTCTGAGAAGAAGGCTCGCGAAAAGGCCGAAGCCGTGCGCCGTGCACGCAAGCTGGCGCGCAAGAAGCTGCAGCGCGAAGGCCTGCTGCCGATGAAGCCGAAGCCGGTGTTTGGCGCTGGTCCGGGTGGCGATCGCGGTGGCCGTCCTGGTGGTCCGGGCGCTGGTCGCGGCCCTCGCTGAACCGTTTTGCAGATATGGAAGTCTAACAGCGCGGGCCCCGGGCCCGCGTTGTCGTTTTGAAGCGAGCCTCGTTCCGGGGTACCAATGCAAAATTACCGGCAGGAGCATTTTGCATAATGGCTGCTTCGGCGCTCCGCCCCCTTCCCCCAGGACCAGTACATCCAGGGACTGCGCACCGCCGTCGCGCATCGCAACTCATCATCGTTGCAGTGGCTCTCGGCCTGCCGCTCGGAGGCTGCTCCTTCGATCTCGGATCATGGGGCTCGAACGACAAGCCGAAACCGGCTGCCACCGCCGACAAGCCGGCTGCCGACACGATCACGCCGCAGGACATCAACAGCGCCAAGGATCACGCCACGCGCGGCCAGGTGCTGGCGCATTCCGGCAAGCTCGACGAGGCGCAGGCGGAATTTGAGCAAGCGCTGACGACCGATCCCTACAACATCCAGGCTCTGTACGGCCGTGGCCTGATCTATCAGGGCCGCGGGCAACATCAGCAGGCGATCGACGATTTCACGGCGGCCAGCGGGCTGTCGCCGCAGAAGGCCGAGCCTCTGGTCAGCCGCGCCACCAGCTATCTCGCGCTCGACAAGACCAAGCAGGCCGTCGCCGATCTCGACGAGGCCGTGCAGGCCGATCCCAACAATGTTGCGGCGTGGAGCGCGCGCGGCCAGGCCTATGAGCGTCTTGGCGACAAGGCCAAGGCGGCGGTGTCCTATAATCGCGCGCTGGCGCTGCGGCCAAGGGACGAGACCGCCCGCAGCGGGCTGGCGCGCACCGGCGGATAATTGTTCGGCTTACTTCGACGAGTTCGGCTTACTTCGGCAAGACGGCGTGGAACATCGACTTCATGCCGGAGAACACGTCGTCGGTCACCGAGGTGCGCTCACTGGTCCGCTCGTTCTTGGACGCCGGCATGGCGGCGTCGGCACGCAGGTCGAGCGGGGCCTGCAGCACCGGAACCGGAATATCGGCCGGCGGCGTCAGCCGGTTCGAATCTCGGTTGGAATCCTGGGCGCTGGCGGCGTAGGGCGGACGCGGCTGCGAGGATTGATCGCCATTCTCGCCGGACGGGTTCGACACCATGATCGGCGGCGGCAACGGCCGGATCGCCGACGCTGCGGCCGGACGCTGCTGGTCAGGCAGGCGGGCGAGATCGGGGCGCGCCGCATCCTGGGAGCGCGCAGCGTCCTGCGGACGCTCCTTGCGCAACCGCTCGATGGCGGCGCGGGCAAGATCGTTGGCGTCGCGGTTTTCCTCAGGCGTGACCGCGGCCTCGGTCGGCGCGGCTGACGTCGCAGGAGCGGAAGGCTGCGGCGCGGCAGCGGGCGCAGCCTTCGCGACCGCCTTCGGCGCCGCCGGATGATGGCGCGTATCGGCGGGAATGCTGGCCGTATCGGCCGGCGCATCAGGCTTTACGTCAGCAGCCTTGGGGTCAGCAGATTTGGGGTCGGCCGGCTTCTCGGTGACGGTGGCCTTCTCGGACGCGGAGCGCTCGATCAGCGTGCGCTCGGACATGCCCTTGGCCTTCACGCCGGCTTCGGGAAGGCTGCTGACCACGGTGGACTTTTCGGCGGGCTTAGCGGCGGCCTTCGGATCGGCTTTGGGATCCACGGCGGCGGTCACGGCTGCGGCCGCCGGCGCTTCCGGCCTGGCCACGATGTAGTGATTAACGATGTACGCCCCGATGATGGTCGCTGCCACCGAGGGTAAGATGTCCATCACGAATTTCTTCAGGTAACTCAGCATGACCTGCCACTCCCCGCCCCGGTATTTCATGCTGGAACTTTGAGGCACATTCAGGGATCAACTGCGACGGATCGGTGGCAAACCCCCGTTCCGCCGTCACCTTTGGTGTCATCTTGGTTTCAGCCGGAGGCGCCCCCTGCGCAGGCCGCATCCGCCTGCTAGATCATCGTGCAGCCGTTAACGGGTTATGAATTTCCACAGCCCCGCAGGCTCGGGCCTGCCATTCGGCGCGCGCAGGGTTAAGGCGCCGCGTCAGGGCTTGAGTTCGACCTCGAGGAACACGATCTCGCTGGCCGTCTCGTTGAGCACGTCGTGCTGGACCCCGGCCTTGCGGAAATAGGACTTGCCGGCGGCGAGTTGCGCCTTGGAGCGCTCGCCGTTCGGCGCCACGATCGTCATCTCGCCCGCCGTAATCGGAACGATGACGTAGTCCATCTCATGGGTGTGGTGGCCGGTGGCGCTGCCCGGCGCGAGCCGCCACTCGGTCACGCGGACCTCCGCCGTATCCACCTGCACATCCGATTTGGCGCTGAGCATCGTCATTCTCTCCACTACGGTACGAAAACCATGAACACGAACACGGCGAACACCACCATGTGAACGAGCCCGAACAGGATGTTGGTGCGGCCGGTTCCGAAGGTGAGCATGCTGACCATGAAGGTGAGCAGCAGGATCAGCATATGCTGGTTGCTGAGCCCGAGCACCAACTGCTTGTCGAGCGCATAGGCGGCAACGGCCACGGCGGGAACGGTGAGCCCGATGGTGGCGATCGACGAGCCGAGCGCGAGGTTGATGCTCTTCTGCAGGTCGTTCTTGCGCGCCGCCGCCACCGCGGCAACGCTTTCCGGCAACAGGATCAGCGCCGCCACGACCAGGCCGGCAAAGGCCGGCGGCGCCCCGATCTTGACGGTGACGACATCGACCACCAGCGAGAATTTCTTCGCCAGCAGCACCACCGCCAGCAGGGAAGCGAGCAGCAGGGCAACGCTGATCGCCGTCATGCGGTCCGACATCACCTCGCCATGCGCCGCCGCCTCATTGGCGCCGCTGACGAAATAGTCGCGGTGGCGAATGGTCTGGGTGTAGAGGAACACCGCATAGAGCAGCAGGGTCACCACGCTGATGACGGCGAGCTGGGCCGTGGAATAGACCGGTCCCGGCGCAGTGAGCGTGAAGTTCGGCATATCCAGCGTGATGGTGGCGAGCACGAACAGCACGCTGAGGTAAAGGTTGGCGCCGGTAATCTGGAAATCCTGCTCGCGGTAGCGCAAGCCGCCGATGAAGATGCAAAGCCCGACCAGGCCGTTGCAGACGATCATCACGACCGCGAACACGGTGTCGCGCGCCAGCGTCGGCGCCGGCGTGTCGCCCAGCATGATGGTCGAGATCAGCGCCACCTCGATGATCGTCACCGCAAGCGTCAGCAGCAGCGTGCCGAACGGCTCGCCGATCCGCTCGGCAATCATCTCGGCGTGGTGGACGGCCGCAAACACGGTGCCGAACAGGATCACGAGCAGCACGGCCGCGAACAGCCAGCCAGCCGCGGACGGCGCGAAGGCGTAGCCCGACGCCGTGACGGCGACGAACAACAGCATCGCCAGAACGGGATACAGCCAGGACGACCGTGGCATCGGTGCGTGTGCGCTCATGTCGTCAGCCCCCTCAATTCGACCGGCCCGATTATGCGACAGACGATCGCCGTCGTCAGCCTTTTGCCGCGTCGATAAACCGCCTCGCCGTCTCCATCGCACCGAAATCGTCGAGATTGTCGTGCCCGCCCCCGGGTAAACGCACGAACTGCTTGGGCTCACGGGCGAGACCGAACAGGCGCTCGCCGAAGCGGATCGGGATCACTGGGTCGCTGGTGCCGTGCATGATCAGGAGCGGCGCGGTGACGCCGGTGATTCGCCGGTCGGAGTGAAATTGATCGCGCATCAACAGGCTGACCGGCACATACCAGAAGTGCGCGCCGGCGACGTCGGCGGTCGACGTGTAGGGCGCCTCCAGGATCAGTCTGCCGATCGGATGTTCGGCGGCGAGCGCGACCGCGACGCCGGTGCCGAGCGAGAATCCCCAGGCCACGATCTGATCGGCGCGGTAGCGCGCGGTGGTGAACGCGTAAGCCGCTTCGGCGTCCTGCAGCAGCCCCTGCTCGCTCGGTGACCCGCTCGACCCGGCGTAGCCGCGAAACGACAGCGCCACCAGCCCGGTGCCGTCGGCCGTGATGGCCTTGAAGCGCGCCACGCGGCCGGCAAGGAAATCGCCATTGCCGTGAAAGAACAGCACCACGGGCCGGCCCAGCTTCGCCGGCACGTGCCAGACGATGAGCTTCTCGCCGTCGGCCGTGATCAGGACATGCTCTTCCGCCTCGAGAAACCCTGCGGCTGCCGGCGCAGTGCGCCCGACCGGCGGGATCGGAAACAGCAATTCGCGCTGCTTGACGAACAGCACCACGAGCCCGCCGAGATAGACGACGACCGCGGCGATCACGAGCCATTTCAGGATTGCGAGTGCGAGCGCCATCACCGGTGGCCGCTTCTATGTCTTGCCACGGCGCTTGCGCAGCTTCTCGACGTCCACCTTGATGCTGTCGGGCACCGGCCGGCATGAACACGCCGCCGCATGCACGACATGCCACTTGATGCGCTGCTCGCGCGTGGCCCGGGGCGGCATACGATGGGTTCGATGCCACTCCCGGTTCAGGACCATCGCGGGCCGCCCTACATCGCCTTGACGATGTTCTCGGTGACCTTCTTGGCGTCGCCGAGCAGCATCATGGTGTTGTCGCGGTAGAACAGCGGGTTGTCGATGCCGGCATAGCCTGACGCCAGCGAGCGCTTGATGAACATCACGGTGCCGGCCTTCCAGACCTGCAGCACCGGCATGCCGTAGATCGGCGAGGTCTTGTCCTCTTCCGCCGCCGGGTTGGTGACGTCGTTGGCGCCGATCACGAAGGCGATGTCGGCCTGGGCGAACTCCGAGTTGATGTCCTCGAGCTCGAACACCTCGTCATAGGGCACGTTGGCCTCGGCCAGCAGCACGTTCATGTGGCCGGGCATGCGCCCCGCCACCGGGTGAATAGCGTATTTCACCTCAACGCCCTCCTTCTTCAGGATGTCGCCCATCTCGCGCAGCGCGTGCTGGGCCTGCGCCACCGCCATGCCGTAGCCGGGCACGATGATGACCTTGGAGGCGTTCTTCATGATGAAGGCGGCATCGTCAGCCGAGCCGAGCTTGGCGGGCTTCTGCTCTCCTCCGCCACCGCCGGCCGCCGCGGTCTCGCCGCCGAAGCCGCCGAGGATCACCGAGATGAACGAGCGGTTCATCGCGTGGCACATGATGTAGGACAGGATCGCACCGGAGGAGCCGACCAGCGCGCCGGTGATGATCAGCGCCGAGTTGCCGAGCGTGAAGCCGATGCCGGCCGCGGCCCAGCCGGAGTACGAGTTCAGCATCGAGATCACGACCGGCATGTCGGCGCCGCCGATCGGGATGATCATCAGCACGCCGAGCGCCAGCGCGATGATGGTGATCAGCCAGAAGTCGAGCGCGCTGCCCGACAGCACGAGGCCGACGATGAAGAACACCAGCGCCAGCGCCAGCACGATGTTGATGACGTGGCGGAACGGCAGGATGATCGGCGCGCCGCTCATCCGGGCCGAGAGCTTGAGGAACGCGATCACCGAGCCGGTGAAGGTCAGCGCGCCGATCGCGACGCCGAGCGACATCTCGACCAGGCTCTGCGGATGGATGTTGCCGGGCGTGCCGATGTCGAAGGCTTCAGGCGCATAGAACGCGCCGGCGGCGACCAGCACCGCGGCCATGCCGACCAGCGAGTGGAACGCGGCGACGAGCTCGGGCATCGAGGTCATCGGCACGCGGCGCGCGATCACCGCGCCGATGCCGCCGCCGATCGCGATCGCGACGATGACCAGCAGCCAGGCCACGCCGTCGGCCGGCGGATGGCTGGCCAGCGTGGTGGCGACGGCGATCGCCATGCCGATCATGCCGAACATGTTGCCCTGGCGCGACGACGCCGGGCTCGACAGGCCGCGCAGCGACAGGATGAACAGCACCCCCGCCACGAGATACAGAGCAGCAGCCAGATTGGCGTTCATCTCAGGTCCCCCTTTGTCTTCGTCACCCCGAGGTGCACGCCGCTCACTTTGCTTTCTTCTTGTACATCGCCAGCATGCGCTGGGTGACAAGGAAGCCGCCGAAGATGTTCACGCAGGCGAAGATCAGCGCCACGAAGCCGAAGCCGCGGGCCCAGCCCGAGCCGCTCGAGACCATGCCGACGCCGACCGCGAGCAGCGCACCGACCACGATCACCGACGAGATCGCATTGGTCACGCTCATCAGCGGCGTATGCAGCGCAGGGGTCACCGACCACACCACGAAATAGCCGACGAACACGGCGAGAACGAAAATCGACAGCCGGAACACGAACGGATCGACGGCCTGCGCGAGATGCTCCATGGCTTCTCTCCTTACTTCGGCTGGAAGTTGGGATGGATGACGGCGCCGTCTTTGGTCAGCGCGGTGGCCTTCACCAGCTCGTCGTCCCAGTTGACCGCGAGCGCCTTGTTGGCCTTGTCGACCATCGTCTCGATGAACGAGAACAGATTGCGCGCATACAGGCTCGAGGCCGAAGCGGCGACGCGGCCGGCGACGTTGGTGTAGCCGACGATCTTGATGCCATCCGTCTCGACGACCTCGCCGGGCCTGGCGCCCTCGACATTGCCGCCGCGCTCGACCGCGAGATCGACCAGCACCGAGCCGGGCTTCATCGATTTCACCATCTCGCCCGTGACCAGCTTCGGCGCCGGACGGCCCGGGATCAGCGCGGTGGTGATGACGATGTCCTGCTTCTTGATGTGCTCGGCGGTCAGCGCGGCCTGCTTGGCCTGATATTCCTTGGACATTTCCTTGGCGTAGCCGCCGGCGGTCTGCGCGTTCTTGAACTCCTCGTCCTCGACGGCGAGGAATTTGGCGCCAAGCGATTCGACCTGCTCCTTGGTGGCGGGGCGCACGTCGGTCGCGGTGACGACGGCACCGAGCCGCCGCGCGGTCGCGATCGCCTGCAGGCCGGCAACGCCGACACCCATCACGAACACTTTCGCGGCCGGAATGGTGCCGGCGGCGGTCATCATCATCGGGAAGGCACGGCCGAAGGCTTCGGCGCCCTCGATCACCGCCCGGTAGCCCGCCAGGTTGGCCTGCGAGGACAAGACGTCCATCACCTGGGCGCGGGTGATGCGCGGCATCAATTCCATCGCGAAGGCGGCAATGCCGGCATCGGCCATCGCCTTCAGCGCGGCATCATTGCCGTAGGGATCCATGATCGCGATGACCAGCGCACCGCGCCTGTATTTCGACAGTTCGGAGGCCTCGGGCCGCTTCACCTTGATGATGATGTCGGCGTCCTTGAGCGCGTCGGCGCTAACGGTGGCGCCAACCGCGGTGAACTCCGAATCGGGCAAGCCGGACTTGATGCCCGCGCCCGGCTCGACCGCGACCTCGGCGCCGATCGCCTTGAACTTCTTGATGGTGTCAGGCGAGACCGCAACCCGCGGCTCGGACGGATCAATTTCCTTGGCAACGGCAATCTTCATGGGCCCTCCGGCGGCGCGAGCCGCGCACGCGTCTTCAAACTAGCGTTATTTTCGCCAGATTGGATACCCGGTTTTTACATCCGGGTTCGATCAGGAATTCTGGCATCGCCGCGGGACGGCGATGCCGGTAGCCGATCAGGGTTCAGACCAGGAAATACGCCATCAGGGCGAGAATGATGGCGACGGTGATGCTGCCGTATTTGACCAGGATGAGAAACCCCTCATAGGTCTGCTCATGCGCCACGTAGTCGTTGCCGTCGGCCGTCGTGTAGGCCACTTCGCTATGGTCTGCCATCGCTGTCCCCAGTCAGAAATTCGCGTTCTGCGAGCCATTACCGCAAACGGGTTGGCAGGGCAACGGCGCGGTCCCGATCGGGTGATTTGAAGCGCAAATCGTCCCCGACCCGGACGGTCAAGCGACGGCCAGCGGCCGCCGCGGGGGCAGGATTGATCTCCCAAACGCGGGCGTCATGGAAGGATCATGCCGTCAGGCGCAAAAACGCCGAATGACCCTGCCCGAAAACCAGCACGGCCAACCGCGCGGCGGAAGGCCGTTTGGCCTCAGCCCATCGCCTCCAGCTCGTCGATCATGCCGGCGATGACGGACAGGCCGCCGTCCCAGAATTTGGGGTCCTTGGCGTCGAGCCCGAACGGCCTCAGCAGCTCCGAGTAGTGCTTGGTGCCGCCGGCCGCGAGCATGTCGAGATAGCGCTCGGCGAAACCGTCGGACGCGTGCTCGTAGACCGCGTAGAGCGAATTCACCAGGCAATCGCCGAACGCGTAGGCGTAGACGTAGAACGGCGAGTGGATGAAATGCGGGATGTACATCCAGAACGTCTCGTAGCCCGGCTTGATCTCGATCGCCGGCCCGAGGCTCGCGCCCTGCACACTGAGCCAGATCTGGCCGATCCGCTCGGCGGTCAGCTCGCCGTTCTTGCGCTCGGTATGCACCGCGCGCTCGAATGAATAGAACGCGATCTGCCGCACCACGGTGTTGATCATGTCCTCGACCTTGCCCGCGAGCAGCGCCTGGCGCTGCTTTGCGTTTTTGGTCTGGGACAACAGCCGCCTGAAGGTCAGCATCTCGCCGAACACGCTCGCGGTTTCCGCCAGCGTCAGCGGCGTCGGCGCCATCAGCGCGCCGTTCTTCGCCGCCAGCACCTGATGGACGCCATGGCCGAGCTCATGCGCCAGCGTCATCACGTCGCGCGGCTTGCCCTGATAATTCATCAGCACATAGGGATGCGCCGACGGCGTGGTCGGATGCGAGAACGCGCCGGGCGCCTTGCCGGGACGGACCGGCGCATCGATCCAGCGATCGGCGAAGAAGCGCTCCGCGATCTCGGCCATCCGGGGCGAGAAGCCGTTATAGGCCGACAGCACCATGTTGCGCGCCTCGGGCCAGGCGATGGTGCCGGTCGCGGCAAACGGCAGCGGCGCGTTGCGGTCCCAATGCGGCAGCTTCTTCTTTTTGAACCAGCCGGCCTTCAACGCGTAATAGCGGTGCGACAGTTTCGGATAGGCCGCGCGCACCGAGGCGACCAGCGCATCGACCACCTCGCGCTCGACGCGGTTGTTGAGATGGCGGGAGTCCGCAACATCCTGGAAGCCGCGCCAGCGGTCGGAGATTTCCTTGTCCTTGGCGAGCGTGTTGGTGATCAGCGCGAAGGTGCGCTCATTGTCCTTGAAGGTCTTGGCGAGCGCCTGCGCGGCGGACTTGCGCTTGTCCCCTGCCTTGTCCTGCAACAGGTTCAGCGTCGGCTCGATCGCGAGCTCCTTGCCCGAGACCTTGAAGCGCAGGCCGGAGATGGTCTGGTCGAACAGCCGGTTCCAGGCGGCGTAGCCGCTCTGCGCCTTTTCGTGGAACAGCTGCTCGACGCGATCCTCGAGCTGGTACGGCTTGTCCTTGCGCAGATCCTCGATCCACGGCCGGTAATGACCGAGCGCGGGTTCGGCCATCGCGCGCTCGATCACGTCATCGTCAACGCGATTGAGCTCGAGCGCGAAGAACAAGAGATGCACCGACGCCGCCGTCAGCCGCTCGGACACATCGCCATAGAATTTCGAAATCGCGGGATCGACGCTGTCGCCGGCATGGACGAGGCCGGCATAGGAGCCAAGACGGCCAGCCAGATCGTCGATCGCCTCGTAGCGCCTGACCGCCTCGGCGAGCCACCTCCCGCCGCCTTCTTTGGCGGTATTTTCGGCAAGCTTGCCCTTGTAATCGGTCTCAAACGCGACGCAATCTGCATCCATTTTCTGCAGGTCGCGGGCGACTTCTGGCGCGTCGATACCGGAGTAGAGATCTGCCAGATTCCATTCCGGAAGCTTTCCGGTCTTGCCGGCCGGCTTTTTCGCCGCCGGTCCGGTTGCGGCCGGCTTGCGTTGCGCGACCGTCTTGCGCAACGCGGATTCCTTGCGGAGGGCTGCCTTGCTGAGAGCAGACTTGTTCGGAGCAGATTTGGAGCGCGAGGTCATCTTGTTCGAAACCTTAGTTCAGTCGGAAAGATGTCGGCGGCGGCGGAATGAAAGCGGGTTTGCAACGTTTAAGAGTGCGTTAATCGGCATCGGCGACAGTGCCCCGATTCGAGACAAATAAACGTAGCGTGCGGGGAAAACCATGGCTGCCACCATTTTGATCGCCGATGATGACGCAGTACAGCGTCGTTTGGTAGAAAACATGGTGCAGAAGTGCGGCTATGAGCCCCTCGTCGTGGACAGTGGCGACGCGGCGATAGCGGCACTGACCGCATCCGAGACGCAGGCGATCGACGCCGTCGTGCTCGACCTCGTGATGCCGGGTCTCGACGGTCTCGGAGTCCTCGCAAAAATTCGTGAAGCTGGTTTGAACGTCCCGGTCATCGTGCAGACCGCGCATGGCGGGATCGACAATGTGGTGTCGGCGATGCGCGCCGGTGCACAGGATTTCGTCGTCAAGCCGGTCGGCTTCGAGCGGCTGCAGGTGTGCCTGCGCAACGCGCTCAACGCCTCCGCCCTGAAGGGCGAATTGCAGCGCATCCGCCACAGCCGCGAGGGCCGGCTGACCTTTTCCGATATCATCACCCGCAGCGAGGCCATGGCCGGGGTGCTGCGCACCGCGCAGAAGGCCGCCTCCTCGACGATTCCGGTGCTGATCGAGGGCGAGTCCGGCGTCGGCAAGGAACTGTTCGCGCGCGCCATCCACGGCAGCAGCGAGCGCAAGGCCAGGCCGTTCGTCGCGGTGAACTGCGGTGCGATCCCGGACAATCTCGTCGAATCGATCCTGTTCGGCCATGAGAAGGGCGCCTTCACCGGCGCCACCGAGCGCCACCAGGGCAAGTTCGTCGAAGCCCATGGCGGCACGCTGTTCCTCGACGAGGTCGGCGAATTGCCGCTGGCCACGCAGGTCAAGCTGCTCCGCGCGCTGCAGGAAGGCACCGTCGAGGCGGTCGGCGGCCGCAAGCCGGTCAAGGTCGATGTCCGCATCATCTCGGCGACCAACCGCAAGCTGCTCGATCTCGTGAAGGGCGGCCAGTTCCGCGAGGACCTGTTCTATCGGCTCCACGTGCTGCCGCTGACCATTCCGGCGCTGCGGCAGCGGCGCGAAGACATCCCGCATCTGCTGCGGCATTTCCTGGCGCGGTTCTGCGCCGAGGAAAACCGCAACATCACCGGCATCAGCGGCGAGGCGATGGCGCATCTCGCCCAGCTCGATTGGCCGGGCAACATCCGCCAGCTCGAGAACACGGTGTATCGCGCCGTGGTGATGAGCGATGCCGACCAGCTCGGGCTCGCCGATTTCCCGCAAGGGTCGGCGCATCCGGTACCGGAGGGCAAATCCTTGCAGGGCGAGCCGCTGGTGGTGTCGCCGTCCACGGCGCCCGCCATGATTTCCGGTAACGAGATACCGGTTGCACTCCCCCTCCCGACCGCGGGCGGCCTCCCGATGCTCAATGCTGCGGGCGAGGTGCGCCCCCTGGAAGATCTCGAGAACGAGATCATCCGCTTCGCGATTTCGCATTATCGCGGACAGATGTCGGAGGTCGCGCGCCGGCTCAAGATCGGCCGCTCGACCCTCTACCGCAAGCTCGACGAAGCTGCGGCCGGCACGCGCACAAGCGACGCCAGCTAGGCGCAGGCGCCGGCAAGACCATACCAGGGAACCTTTTGAACCGTGTCCCGGCGGTGACAGACAAAGGCTGTGCCGCGTGGCAAAAACGCACGGCCCGAGCGAAATCAGCTGCTTCGAGGTCAGTTTGTCGTGAGTTGCCCCGCATGGCGCTGGCTGCATAAGAGGGGCGAATGTATCGTCTGCGTCAATTGCGTTGCAGGCGTGCGAGTCGATCGAAGAGCCGGCGCTTTCGCGCAAGCTATGAAACCAAATACTGACTTGAACTGTTCCAGAGAGCGAGGGGCAGTTCCACCCAGGGGGTGCGATAATGCGTGACTGTTCGAACCACCGTCGAGGATTTGACCGCGTATTGATGGCCGTCGCGGCGACCTTCCTCACGGTGTCCGCGACCTCAGCCTTCGCGCAGGACACGCCTCGCTCCAGCGCCTCGGAACTCGCGATCGACGCCGCGATCCCGCGCCCCGAACCGGCCAATGTGCCGCCGCCCACCGCAAGCGATTTCAAGGCCGACACCACCGCCGCGCTGCCCGACGCAGCCAAGCCGGCAGATGTGAAGCCGGCCGGAGTGCAGGCCACCGAGGCCAAGCCTACCGATGCCAAGCCGGTTGACGCCAAACCGGCAGAGCCCAGCACGGCCAAGGCCGCCGAGCCGAAGCCCGCCGATGTCGCAACGACGCCGGCGACGACGCCCGCCGAAGCGCCCAAGACGGATACTGCGAAGACAGATCCCGCGGTCGCGCCACCTGCGGCAGCCCCCGCCCCTGCAACCGCAACCGCGCCTTCGGCAAGCCCCGCGCCGGCGACGGCCGCAGCTCCGGCTGCCGAACCCGCGAAGGCTGCGAGCAACGTTGCCGCCGAAGATCAGCCGGTTGCCGACAAGCTGCGCGAACAGCTCGCCAGCAAGTCGCTGCGCACCTTCGATCGCAAGAACGAGCGCGCGGCGGCCGAGAAATTCTATTCGGCCCGCGACTACGCGCCTGTCTTCACCAAGGCCGGCAAGCTGACCGACGCCGGCAAGGGCGTGATCGCCCGCGTCAAGGACGCCGCCGCCGACGGTCTCGATGTTTCAGACTATCCGGTGCCGGATTTCGCCGCGGCCACGACATCAGATGCGCTGGCCGACGCCGAGCTGAAGCTCGCGGCCAGCATGCTGGACTATGCACGCCAAGCCCAGAGCGGCCGCATGCACTGGTCGCAAGTGTCGGCTGACATCCTTTATCCGGAGCACCCGATCGATGCGGCGGAAGTGTTTGCGCATGTGACCTCCGCCAAGGACGCCTCCGCCGCGCTCGACAGCTACAACCCGCCGCAGAAGCTCTACAAGGAGCTGAAGCAGAAGCTCGCCGAGCTGCGCGGCCAGGGCGACGGTCCGGTCATCACGATCGCCGACGGCCCCGCGCTGAAATACGTGCCGGCGCGCAAGAAGCAGGCCGCGGTCGAGATGGACGATCCGCGCGTGCCGGACCTGCGCAGCAAGCTCGGCGTCACCGAGAATGCCGACAGCACCAAGTATGACGCGACGGTCGCGCGTGCCGTGGAGAAATTCCAGAACAGCGTCGACCTCAAGCCATCAGGCGTGCTCGACGAGCGCACGGTCAAGGCGCTGAACAATCCGAAGCGCGACCGCCAGATCGATACCGTGATCGTCAACATGGAGCGCTGGCGCTGGCTGCCGCGCCAGCTTGGCGCCGCCAATGTCGGCAACGCCTATGTGATCCTCAACATCCCCGACTACACGCTGAAGGTGATGCAGAACGGCGGGCAGGTCTGGACCACGCGCGTGGTGACCGGCAAGCCCGGCCAGCACGCCACGCCGCTTTTGACCGAGACGATGAAGTACATCACGGTCAACCCGACCTGGAACGTGCCGCCGTCGATCATCTACAACGAGTATCTGCCGGCCCTGCAGCAGGATCCGACCGTGCTGCAGCGCATGGGCCTGAAGCTCGAGCGCAACCGCGACGGCTCGATCCACATCTCGCAGCCGCCGGGTGAAGCCAACGCGCTCGGCCGCATCCGCTTCAACTTCCCGAACAAGTTCTTGGTCTATCAGCACGACACGCCGGACAAGAACCTGTTCGCGAGGGACGAGCGCGCCTTCAGCCACGGCTGCATGCGCGTGCAGAACCCGGATCAGTACGCTTCGGTGCTGCTCAACATCGCGATGCCGAACGACCATTACACGCCGGAGAAGATCCGCAGCATGTACGGCTCGAGCGAGATCGACCTGAAATTCGCGACGCCGATCCCGGTCAACATCACCTACCAGACCGCGTTCGTGGACGACGCCGGCAAGCTGCAAATCCGCCGCGACGTCTACGGCCGCGACGCCGCCATGCTGTCGCTGCTCAAGAACAGCCGCGGCAAGGATCTCGAGACGGTGGTGGCGCACGCCCAGCCGAGCTATTCGCGTCCGCCGAGCAGCAGCCTGCCCCCGGGCGTCAACGTCGCCGGCGACAACAGCGGCTTTAATTCCTCCGGACCGAACTTCTTCGAGCGCCTGTTCGGAGGATTCGGACAGCCGGAGCCGCAACCGGTCCGCCGCGGCCAGGCCCAGCAGCAGCGCCGGGTGATCACCCGCTAAGCTGTTTCTCCGGCCAGATTGAGATAAATTTTGAAGTAAAATCAACGATCTCGCTCAAAAAGCGGGATCGTTTATGTTAACCATTACCCGTCTCTGCCGAGGAACTGGGCTATCTTTTGCCACAGTCGCCCAGTTAGTTAAGCCTAACTTGGGGGCGGGTCGGTAAACCTCGGTTAACCGTCCCGCTTTAAGAAAGCGTTCACCGTCTTTCGCGGGGGGTCTGCGAAAGGTGCCGACCGAACGCTCGTCGACTTGGGTGGGCTCATTAGTGCTGGCTGTCTTCGCACGCCGCTGCAATCTGCTGTCGCTACCTAAGGCCGGGTACCAAGTCGGCCTGAGCGCGCTATTGCTATTGGCGGGCGCGGGATCGGTGCACGACGCGACGGCGCTGAACCAGACCCGCACCCTCTCCTTCCACCACACCCATTCCGGCGAAGATCTCGCCGTCACCTTCAAGCGCGACGGCCGCTACGACGAAGCCGCGCTGAAACAGCTCAATCACTTCCTGCGCGACTGGCGCTCCCAGGATGAGACGGTGATGGACCGTCATCTGTTCGACATCCTCTGGGAAGTCTATAGCGACGTCGGCGGCAAGCAGCCGATCCAGATCATCTCCGCCTATCGCGCCCCCGCCACCAACGCCATGCTCCGCCGCCGCTCCTCGGGCGTTGCCCGCCACAGCCAGCACATGCTGGGCCATGCGATGGACTTCTTCATCCCGGGCGTACCGCTGGAGCAGATTCGCTTCGCCGGCCTCCGCCTGCAGCGCGGCGGCGTCGGCTTCTATCCGACCTCGGGCTCGCCGTTTGTGCATCTCGACACCGGTAGCATTCGCCACTGGCCGCGGATGACCCGCGAGCAGCTGGTCCGGGTGTTCCCCGACGGCCGCACCGTCCATGTCCCGACCGACGGCACGCCGCTGAAGGGCTATGAGCTCGCCAGGGCCGACATCGAGCGCCGCGGCGATGGTGACAATGCAGCTGTTATCAGCAAGCCGAACCTGTTCGCGAAACTGTTCGGCGCCGGCAAGTCGGGCGACGACGAAGACGAAGGCTTGGCTGTCGTGAACGACAAGCCCGCCGCCAACACCGTGGTCGCAGCCGCAGCGCCCGCCAAAGCCGCCGATCCCGTTCCGATGCCGCGCGCCAAGCCGCAGCAGTTCGCTGCCGCGATCCAGCTTGCCGCCGCCGACGCGCAGCTCGTCCCGATGCCGAAGGCCAAGCCCGCAGTGCAAGTGGTTCAGACGGCCGAGAGCACCGCGCCGCAATCGCCTGCCGATATCATCAATGCCCGCGGCTTCTGGGGTGACGATTCAGCGGCACCGAAGCAGGCATCGGCGGCGCAGATCGCTGCGCTGAAAGCCCGTGAAGCCGTCGGCGCCGCCGATCCGCAGACCACCGCCAGCGCGACCGAGAACTTCAACAAGGCACTGGCCTACGTTCCAGCCAGCTCGCCGGTCGATCGCGCCAACATCGTCGCGGCGACAGCGCCGATCCCGCGCAATGTACGGCCGGCCCGCAATGCGGCTGCGCCGGCTACCGAAATCAACACCGTCGTTGCGAAGGGCGCGCCCGGCCAGGGCGTGATCACCACGTCGGCGCGGATCTCGGCTGCCAAAGGCAACGACGTCTGGATGCGCGTGGTGATGCTGGCGCCGAGCGCGAGCACCGGCATGCTGACCACGGTGCTGGGCGACACCGATATGAGCCTGATGCGGGCGCACTTCGTGAAGCCGCAGGCCGCCGTCGCCATGACCTTCTCGGAAGATCCGATGATGGGCATGACCTGCGACCGCTTCTCGGGCTCGGCGACAAGTCTGCTGACGACCCAGTCGTTCGTGCTGCGCACCGCCTCGCTGCGCTAGCCTAGGCTCTACCCACAATATCCCTTCATCAAGCCGGTCAGGCCGGCAGTCCCGCCTTGAGCAGGCCGGCCTCGTAGCGCGCCCGGTCGGGTTCGCGCTTGTAGTGCTGGGTCGTCAGATGGGCGGCGACCGAGAAGGCCGGCTCGCGCTTCATCACCTCGGCGGCGTGCGCCGAGGCCGCCACCGGGTTACCCATCTGCGCCAGCGTCGCCGCGAGGAAGGCGTGATGGGTGTGGTCGGGCCGTGTGATCCGCGAGAACGCCTCGGCCGCTTCGGCGTATTTCTCGGCGCAATAGCAGGCGCGGCCGAGATGGCTCCAGAAGCGCTCCGGATGGAACGGATTGAGGCGCATCGCCCGCTTGATCCAGTCAAGGCCCTCCTCCGGCCGCCCGAGCCAGGTCAGCAGCTCGCCCTGCTGCACCACGACGAGGTCATAGTTCGGGTTGAGCGCGAGCGCGCGCTCCTGATGGAATGCTGCCTTGTCATGATCGTCGCGGTTGAGGTTCAGCGCGGCGAGGATGCGGTGCACGTCGCTGTCATTGTCGTCGAGCTTGAGAGCGATCTCGAGCTCGGCGGCCACCTGCGCGAAGGTCGCGTCGCGATCCTCGCACCAGTTGTAGACCCAGGTCTGCCCGAGCACGCAGGCACGCCAGGCGTGCGCGTGCGCATAGTTGGGGTCCAGCACAATGGCCCGCTCGAGCAGGCGCTGCGCCTCCGCATTGTCGTCGCGCGCCGAGCGATGATGCAGCACCTTGGCGGCCAGCACGCACTCATAGGCCGCCATGTTGTCGGTCGGCTTGCGCTTGACGCGGTCATGCGCGGCGGCCTCGACGCGCCCCGGCAGCGTCGACACGATCGCGCGCGTCATCTCGTCCTGGATGGCGAAGATATCGGCCAGCTCGCGGTCGTAGCGCTCGGCCCAGACGTGCCGGTCCGCCTCGGCATCGATCAGCTGCACCGTGACGCGGATCCGGCCGCCCGCCTTGCGCACGCTGCCCTCCAGCACATAGTCGACGGCGAATTCCTTCGCGACGTCCTGCACCTTCACGGCCTTGCCCTTGTACACAAAGGTCGAGTTGCGCGAGATCACCAGCAAATCGTGGAAGCGCGACAGCTCGGTGATGATGTCCTCGGTGAGCCCGTCGGCGAAGAATTCCTGCTCCGGATCGCCGCTCATGTTGACCAGCGGCAGCACCGCAATCGACGGCTTCCTGGCGACGACGGGCGCGGCCGCCGCCCCCTTCGGGTGCTCGGCAACGGCCCTGGCATCCGCTCCGAGATGGACGCGGAAGACCCGGATCGGGCGCGCGATGTTCTTGACGGTCTGATCGCCGAGATCCTCGAAGCTCAGATCTTCCAGACGATCACCGACCTGATCGCGGACCGCGCCGGAAATGCAGATGCCGCCGGGCTCGGCCAGCACCTCGAGGCGCGACGCGACATTGACGCCGTCGCCGAAGATGTCGGCGCCGTCAACGATCACATCACCGAGATTGATGCCGATGCGAAACTGCATCCACCGCGCCGGCGCGACGTCGGTGTTGCGTTTGGCCATCCGGCGCTGCACCTCGGCCGCGCACAGCACCGCATCGACGACGCTGTGGAACTCGACCAGCAGGCCGTCGCCGGTGGTCTTGATGATGCGGCCGCGATTCTTGGTGATGGCCGGATCGATCAGTTCGATCCGATGGGTCTTGAGGCGCGCAAGGGTGCCCGTCTCGTCAGCCTCCATGAGCCGACTAAAGCCGACCATATCGGCGGCGAGCACCGCAGCGAGCCGGCGCTCTGGTCCTGGCACGTCCATTTGAACGATCTGCCCGGTTACCTCGCCGGGCACTCTAGCAGTTCACGGGATTTCGCCCAAGCCTTGTTCGCTGAAGCGCCTCGGGCGCCCGAAAGGCCGCCCGGCGCGCTTGCCGGCCGAGAACGCCGGCCGCCTCAGAGCATCCCGAGCGCCTGCATGTAGGTCTCCAGGATGGTCTCCTGCTCCTGGCGCTCGTTGGCGTCCTGCTTGCGCAGGCGCACGATGGTGCGCAGCGCCTTGACGTCGAAGCCGTTGCCCTTGGCCTCGGCATAGACGTCACGGATGTCGTCCGAGATCGTCTTCTTTTCTTCTTCCAGCCGCTCGATGCGCTCGATGATGGACTTGAGCTGGTCCTTGGCAAATCGCGTTGCGGGCTCATCCTGAACGGCGGCAGACGTGGTGGCCATCGCGTACTCCTGAAATGGCAATGAAATGTCGCGCGAATACGCGCCACGCGCACCGCTTGCTGCGGGCGACCCTCGATTTTGGCGCACGTTCCGTCAAGGAAACATCGCGCTCATCCACAGCGCGCCCACAGGAGATGCAGGCGGCCAAGGAACTGACGTCACACAGGCTGAGATTTAATGCCCGCTTTGGGCCTTCTTCATCGCCGCGAGTTGCTCCGGCGTCGCGCTGCCCTGATGCTTCGCCTTCCATTCCTCATAGGGCATGCCGTAGACCGCTTCGCGGCTCTCGTCCTTGCTCACGGCAAGGCCCTTGGCGTCGGCTTCTTCCTTCATCCAGTTGGACAGGCAGTTGCGGCAGAAGCCGGCCAGGTTCATCAGGTCGATATTCTGGACGTCGGTCCGGTTGCGCAGATGATCGACGAGGCGCCGGAAGACCGCGGCCTCGAGTTCTGTTCTGGTTTTGTCGTCAATGCTCATCTTCGTGATCCCGGTGTGTCGCGCGCTCACCATATTGATATCAAGTGGGAATTGTCACAGATTTTGCCATATCGGCGCGCAAAACGGACCTGTCCGGCCGGATTTGCCATGGTCCCGCAGCATGGCAAATGGGCGCCCGCCCGTTGACAGCGCCTGCCGGGCACGCGAAATCGATAATGATTTGATATAGCTTCGCCGCATGAGCCCAATAGATTCTCCCGCCTCAGCTCCCCGCACCATCCGCCTGATCCTGGCCGGCATCCTGCCGGTGCTGGCGCTTGTCGCGACCTGCCTGTGGACGAGCCCGGCGGCCGCCGATTTCCGGCTCTGCAACAACACCTCGAGCCGGGTCGGGATCGCGCTCGGCTACAAGGACGCCGAAGGCTGGACCACCGAAGGCTGGTGGAACGTGTCGTCGCGGACCTGCGAGACCTTGCTGCGCGGCAATCTTGTGGCGCGCTACTACTACATCTACGCTCTCGACTATGATCGCGGCGGCGAATGGTCCGGCCAGGCCTTCATGTGCTCGCGCGACAAGGAATTCACCATCAAGGGTACCGAGAATTGCCTAGCGCGCGGCTTTGACCGCACCGGCTTCTTCGAGGTCGACACCGGCGAGCAGCGTGCATGGACCGTCCAATTGACCGAAGCCAACGAACAACAGCCGCAGAAAGTACCGGGAATGCCGGGCGGCGTGGGTCCAGGAAGCCCCGGAGCGATGCCGGGCCTGCCGAACCCGCCGCCGGGCGCAGCGCCTCCGGGCGCGTCTGGTCTGCCGCCAGCCGCACCACCCGGAAGCAAACAATGAGACGACTGCGTCGAATCAAGATCCTCGCAACGCTCGGCCCGGCCTCTTCAGACAGCGCGATGATCCGCAAGCTGTTCGAGGCGGGCGCCGACGTCTTCCGCATCAACATGAGCCATACCCCGCATGACAAGATGCGGGAGCTGGTCAAGACCATCCGCAATGTCGAATCGAGCTACGGCCGGCCGATCGGCATTTTGGTCGACCTGCAGGGGCCGAAGCTGCGGGTCGGCGCGTTCGCGGAAGGATCGACCCAGCTGAAGAACGGTCAGAGCTTCGTCCTGGATTCCGACAAGACGCCCGGCGACAACGGCCGCGTCCAGCTCCCGCATCCGGAAATCCTCGCCGCGCTCCGGCCCGGACATGCCCTGCTGCTCGACGACGGCAAGGTGCGGCTGATCGCCGAGGAAACCTCGCCCGACCGCGCGGTGACGCGCGTCGTGATCGGCGGCAAGATGTCGGACCGCAAGGGCGTCAGCCTGCCCGACACTGATCTGCCCGTCTCCGCGATGACCGCAAAGGACCGCGCCGATCTGGAGGCCGCGCTGCCGGAGGGGATCGACTGGGTCGCGCTGTCCTTCGTGCAGCGTGCCGAGGACGTGATCGAGGCCAAGAAGATGATCCGCGGCCGTGCCGCCGTGATGGCCAAGATCGAGAAGCCGCAGGCGATCGACCGCCTCGCCGACATCATCGATGCGGCGGACGCGCTGATGGTGGCGCGCGGCGATCTCGGTGTCGAACTGCCGCTGGAGCGGGTGCCGAGCCTGCAGAAGCAGATGATCCGGATGGCGCGGCGCGCCGGCCGGCCCGTGGTGGTCGCGACCCAAATGCTGGAATCGATGATTCAGGCGCCGGTGCCGACGCGCGCCGAAGTCTCCGACGTCGCCACCGCCGTCTACGAGGGCGCCGACGCCATCATGCTGTCGGCGGAATCGGCCGCCGGCAAATTCCCGGTCGAGGCGGTCTCGACCATGAACCGCATCGGCGAGGAAGTAGAGCGCGACCCGACCTATCGCAGCGTGCTCAACGCGCAGCGCGTCGATCCGGAGCCGACGGTGGGCGACGCCATTGCCGACGCCGCGCGCCAGATCGCCGAGACGCTCGATCTGTCGGCGATCATCTGCTGGACCTCTTCGGGTTCGACCGCGATCCGCGTCGCGCGCGAGCGCCCGAAGGTCCCGGTGGTCGCCATCACGCCGAACCTCGTCACCGGCCGAAAGCTCGCGGTGGTGTGGGGCGTGCATTGCGTGGTCGCCGAGGACGCCCACGATCTCGACGACATGGTCGATCGCGCCGGCTCGATTGCGTTCCGCGACGGCTTTGCCAAGGCCGGCCAGCGCGTCATCATCGTCGCCGGCGTGCCGCTGCGTGCGCCCGGCACCACCAACATGCTGCGCATCGCCTCGGTCGGCCCGAACGGCGACGCGCAGCTCTAACGTTCTCCGCCGTGCTTGAGGCGCGCGACGCTCAGCCCTGCAACGACGCGTCGAGCGTGATCTTGGTGTTGAGCAGTTTCGACACCGGACATCCGGCCTTCGCCTTGCCGGCCAGTTCCTGGAACGCCGCGTTGTCGGCACCCGGAATCTTCGCCGACAGCGTCAGGTGCACCGCGGTGATGGCAAAACCGTCGCCGACCTTCTCCAGCGTCACATCGGCCCTGGTCTCCATGTGCTCGGCCGTGAGCTTGGCTTCGCCCAGGATCAGCGACAGCGCCATCGTGAAGCAGGCGGCGTGCGCCGCGCCGATCAGTTCCTCGGGGTTCGAACCGGGCTTGCCCTCGAAGCGGCTGGCGAAGCCATAGGGGTAATCCGAGAGCGCGCCGCTCTTGGTCGAGATCGCGCCCTTGCCGTCCTTGATGCCGCCCTGCCATTTGGCCGAGCCGTGGGTCGTCGTCATGCGTTGCTCCCTGAGGTGGTTGAACCAAGCCCAAAGCTACAACGCCAATGCGACAGAAGTGTTCGCTGTGCTTCCGGCGCCAGAGCGTTTTCGAGCGAAGTGGACGCCGGTTCGCGTAAAGAAAACGCGTCAAAACAGCAATCCAGAGCTTCGGTTCGATCAGAACCGAAGCGCTAGGCGCCGACCAGCGCCTTGGCCGGGGTCGTCGCCTGCACCACGAGGCCACGGGCGCGCGCATCCATGACGCCGACCGCGCGCAGCGCGAGCAGCGTCACGGTCTGCACCGCATCGCGCAGCTTGATCGGATCGTCGAGATTGGCCGGCGCCAGCGGGCCGAGCAGCGCTTCGTGCAGCGCGCCAAGCAAGGCCGTGGCGGCCAGCGCCGTATCCTGCGCCGGCAGATGCCCGGCACGCACGGCGGCGTCGATGCGCATGGCAAGCTCGCCGGAAATATCGCGGCGGCTGGCGAGGCGCGAGGCGGTGACGTCGACATCGACAGGCTCGGCCAGGATGCCCCAGGCGAGCTTGCGCTGCGACAGCACGTGGACCGCAATCGTCGTCACCGCGGTCGCCAGCGCCGACGATGGTCCGGGCGCGGCATCAGCGGCGCGCCGGATCGCGGACAATTCGTCGCGCGAGACTTCCGTGATCAATTCCGAGATCAGCTCGGCCTTCGACGGGAAATAGCGATAGACCGTCCCGGCCGCGACATTGGCTCGCACCGCAACGGGTGCGATCTGGACCGCCGCCATGCCGCCCGCCGCCGCCGCGTCCCGCGCCGCCGACAGGATAGCGCTGCGCCGGGCGGCCAGCCGTTTCACGACCTGATGAGTTCGCCGGTAGACCATGGCGTTCCGTCCCCCACCGTGCGCCCTGGCGCCCACCGGCAGAACACACGCGTCTTCAATGTTTTGAACGATCGATCCCGCAATCGTCTGAAGAAGTGAACAACTATTCAGACTGGTTGACAAGCTGGAATTGTCGGGATTTTTTACAACCGCCGTTGCCACCTCTGATTGAGCCGGCGGCGCTACGGCCGGCAGGCCAGCGTCGGCCACGGGATGGGGTGATCCGCTGCCCGCGGTTGGCAGCTTGCGATCAAGTCGGAGCATGATCGAGATGGTAAATCGCGCGCTAACATGATCGCTCGAAATCGAGACGTCTGATCTCACGCTGGTCCACGATGTCGCGGCCGCATTTACCCGAATTTATCGGTAGCCGTGGTCGAGTGCGCTTAAGCGCCATGCGTGGCGTTGTCTCTCGATGCATCAGGCCGAAACCAGAAAGCGCATGTCACTCTCCATCACCAGCAGCGTGATCAGCCGCAATGCGGCGCGAGGGCTGGTGCCGCTGTGCGCCGCCGTGGGCGCCTATCTGTTTTATCTCTCGGCCGGCGAAATCCTGCTGCGCGATTCCGATACGATGTGGCAGATCAGGATCGGGCAGTGGATCCTCGAACACGGCGCGATGCCGACCACTGACGTGTTCTCGTTCACCCGCTATGGCGAAGCCTGGATCTCGAGTTCGTGGCTGGCGCAGGTGGTGTTTGCGCTGGTGTACGGCGGAGATTGGGCCGGGCCGGTGATCCTGACGTCGATTGCGATCGGCGCGACGGTTGCAATCTTTCTCAATCTCCTGAGCCCGTATTTCGATCCGGCGCGTGCCGTCCTGATCACGGCACTGGCGCTGCTGCTGTCGACGATCCACTTCTTCGCGCGGCCCCACGTGCTGGCGCTGCCGGTGCTGCTGGCGTTCATCGGCGGCCTGATGGCGGCCGCCGACCGCCGCACCTCACCGTCATGGTGGCTACTGCCGCTGATGACGCTGTGGGCCAATCTGCATGGCGGCTTCGTTCTCGGCCTGGCGCTGATCGGACCGATCGGGCTGGAGGCCATCTGGAACGTGGAGCCCAGCCGCCGCCGTCAGCTCATCGTGCGATGGGGACTGTTCGGCCTCGCCGCGCTGGCCGCGAGCTGCGTGACACCCTACGGCTGGAATAGCCTGCTGGGTGCGACGAAGATCCTCAGCCTCGGCAAGCTGCTGACCCTGATCGGGGAGTGGAAGCCTGCGGATTTCAGCAAGCCCAGCTTCTTCGAAGCCACGCTGCTCGGCCTGATCGGCCTGATCTGCTATCGCAGGCTGACCCTGTCGGTGCCGCGGATCCTGCTGCTGCTCGGCCTGATCTGGATGGCGCTGAGCCATGTCCGCAACATCGAGGTGTTCGCGTTCATCGCCCCATTGGTGCTCGCCAAGCCGATCGCCGAACAATGGGGAACGGCAGGCGCTGCCGCCACCCGCTTCGAGGAAACCCGCGCAATCCCGCTCGTCACGATCCTGGCCGCGATCGCGATGGTGATCGGCGCGTGGGTGACGACGACGATGTTCGTCGCGCAGCATCAGTTCAAGTTCCTGCCGCAGTTCTCGCCCGTGGCCGCGGTCGATGTTCTGCAGCAGCACAAGGCGCAGCGCGTCTTCAGCACCGCGCCGTTCGGCGGCTACATGGTGAGCCGCGACATGAAGGTGTTCATCGACGGCCGCGCCGAGCTCTATGGCGAGCAATTCGTGCTCGACTATTACGACGCGCTGGATGCCCGCGACGTCGGCCAGCTGCTCGGCCTGCTCGACAAATACCGGATCGACACCACGCTGCTGAGCTCGGACTCCCCCGCCGGAAACGCGCTGGACCACCTCAAGGGCTGGAAGCGGCTCTACAAGGACGACATCGCCGTCATCCATGTGCGATCGGACGAGATGAAGTCCGGCGCGCTGCCGGCAGCAGAGAGCACGAAGTAGGCTGCGCTGTCGCGTTCTCCTGAAGCGCAGTTCCGTCACCCTGAGGAGCGCGAAGCGCGTCTCGAAGGGTCGACGGCCACCAGCCGGGCCGTGCATCCTTCGAGGCTCGCCGAAGTGGCTCGCACCTCAGGATGACGGGGAGAATGCGGAGCATGGACTCAAGCGCGATCGACTTGAGCCTCAATTCCCCGTCTGAAGCTCGCCGAAGCGATCCCAGGTCTTGCCGTTGAAGCGCATCAGCTGCATCTGGTCGACCGGCACGTGGTCGGACGGCGACGTGTTGACCTTGATGCCCGGCAGCAGCATCGGCAATTCCAGGTCCTTGATCGCAAACGCCTGCCGCAGGATGTTCTCGGTCGAGAGATCGTCGCCGCAGGCCTTCAACACCGCTTCCAACACCATCGCGCTGTTGTAGGCGTTGACATAGTTGGTGTCGTGCTGATCGCCATCGGGCAAATATCTGGTCATGAATTCGCGCCAGCCCTTCATGCCGGGATCGTCCTTCCAGGCCGGATCGTCCGGGTCCTTCACATAAGCCGTCGAGATGATGCCGATGCCGGCTTCGACGCCGGCCGGCTGCATCACGGTCGAAATCCACACCGCGGTGTTGGAGAGGAAGGTCATCGGCCGCCAGCCGATCTCATAGGCCTTGCGGATCGACTGCGCCGCGAATTTCGGCGTCGCCGCGATCACGAAGACGTCGGCGTTGGTTGCCTTCAGCTGAACGATCTGCGAGTCGATGGTTGGCTCAGTGATCTCGTATTTCGCAACGGTGACGACGGAATCATATTTCTCGCCGAGTACGTCCTTCAGGCCGGCGAGATAGTCGCCGCCGTAATCGTCGTTCTGCGAGATCACCGCAAATTTCGCGTTCGGATTCTTCGCCAGCGCATAGCGCGCGTAGAGCCGCGCCTCGTAGCGGAACGGCGCCTGCACGCCCATCGTCGCCTGCGGGAATTGCGCGATGTCGCCGAATTTCGAGGCGCCGGAAGCCAGGAACAGCTGCGGGATGTTCTTGCTCTGCAGGTACTTTGCGATCGCGGTGTTGTGCGCGGTGCCGATCGAGGAGAAGATCAGCGCGACCTCGTCGCTCTCGACGAGGCGGCGGGTCTGCTCCACCGTCTTCGGCGGCGCGTAGGAATCGTCGAGCGAGATGAAGTTGATCTTGCGGCCAATGATGCCGCCGCGCTCGTTCAGCATCCTGAAATAGCCGGCTTCGCCCTTGCCGAGCGCACCGAACGCCGACACCGGCCCGCTATAGGGCATGGTCTGGCCAATCCTGATTTCGGTCGATGTGACGCCGCGCATCTCGGCGGCGAATGAAACGGTGGGCAGCAGCAGGAATGAAATGGCGCCAAGCGCGCCGAATGCCTTGCGCATCGGCCTCCCCTCCCCTTTTTCTTGCCGCGCGCCTTGGAGGACACGGCCGTGCCGTTGAACGGCTTGGCGCGAGGATGCCACGGCCCCCAGACGGAGGCCAAGCATATTCGCCGCGACGATCTCAGCGCCTGCCGCGCTCCTTGAGAGGGATCACGAATTTCAGTCCCGACCAAACCACATCGACGGCGCAGACCTTGACGTCGACCAGGCCGGACGCGAGCCCGGCCTCGCGTACGACCGTATCGTTGAGGTCTGTCACGACGCCAGACGTCTTCTTCGGCCACGACACCCAGATCATGCCGCGAGGTGCGATCGCCTCGCGGTAGCGCCGTAGCTTGGCGGCGAGCCCCTTGGCCTCGGCGGCGAACAGATGCACGGCATCAAGCGGCGCCCGCGCGGTCTTCGCGATCCGCAGATCCGCCGGCAGTTCGCCGACGATGTCGCTGTAGGGGACGGACAACCCGTCGACAAAAATACAAAAGCCCGGCTTGAGGCCGAGCTTTTGCACAATCGGTTTGCCGGAACTGCCGGCCATGGCAGGCGAGGCTTATGCCTGCGGCTGCGGCTCCATGCCAGTGTCCGGATCGGGACGCGGGCGCGGCTTGCCGGCCGGCGGCACGGCGGAGGCGCGCGGCGTCGAGGGCTCCAGCACCGACTCGCGGTTGGGCTTCTTGCCCTTCAGCAGGTCGATGATCTCGTCGCCGGTCAGCGTCTCGAACTCGAGCAGGCCCTTGGCGAGCGCCTCGAGATCTTGCCGCTTCTCGGTGAGGATCTTGGTCGCCTCGTTATAGCCTTCCTCGACCAGACGCCTGATCTCGGAGTCGATCTTCTGGACGGTCGCCTCGGACGCATTCTGCGTGCGCGAGACCGACATGCCCAGGAACACCTCGTCCTGGTTCTCGCCGTAGGACACGGTGCCGAGTTCTTCCGACAGGCCCCAGCGCGTCACCATCATGCGGGCAAGGCGGGTCGCCTGCTCGATGTCGGAGGCGGCACCCGAGGTCACCTTCTCGCGGCCGAAGATCAGCTCTTCCGCGACACGGCCACCCATCATGATGGCGAGGCGCGAGGTCATCTGCTCCAGCGACATCGACAGCTTGTCGCGCTCCGGCAGCTGCATCACCATGCCGAGCGCACGGCCGCGCGGAATGATGGTCGCCTTGTGGATCGGATCGGTCGCGACGACGTTGAGGCCGACGATGGCATGGCCGCCCTCGTGATAGGCCGTCAGCAACTTCTCTTCCTCGGTCATGACGAGCGACTTGCGCTCGGCGCCCATCATCACCTTGTCCTTGGCCTCTTCGAACTCGGCCTGCGTCACCATCCGCTTGTTGCGGCGGGCAGCGGTCAGCGCGGCCTCGTTGACGAGGTTCATCAGGTCGGCGCCCGAGAAGCCCGGGGTGCCGCGCGCGATGGTCTTGAGGTTGATATCCGGCGCCAGCGGCACCTTGCGGACGTGAACCTTGAGGATCTGCTCGCGGCCGACGACGTCCGGATTCGGCACCACGACCTGGCGGTCGAAGCGGCCGGGACGCAGCAGCGCGGGATCGAGCACGTCGGGACGGTTGGTCGCCGCGATCAGGATCACGCCCTCGTTGGCCTCGAAGCCGTCCATCTCGACCAGCAACTGGTTCAGCGTCTGCTCGCGCTCGTCGTTGCCGCCGCCGAGACCGGCGCCGCGATGACGGCCGACCGCGTCGATTTCGTCGATGAAGATGATGCAGGGCGCGTTCTTCTTGGCCTGCTCGAACATGTCGCGGACACGGCTCGCGCCGACGCCGACGAACATTTCGACGAAGTCAGAACCGGAGATGGTGAAGAACGGCACATTGGCTTCGCCCGCGACCGCGCGCGCGATCAACGTCTTGCCGGTGCCGGGAGGGCCGACCAAGAGCACGCCGCGCGGAATGCGTCCGCCGAGCCGCTGGAATTTGCCGGGGTCGCGGAGGAATTCGACGATCTCCTGCAGATCCTGCTTGGCCTCGTCGACACCCGCGACGTCCTCGAAGGTGACGCGGCCATGCGCCTCGGTCAACATCTTGGCGCGCGACTTGCCGAAGCCCATCGCCTTGCCGGCGCCGCCCTGCATCTGCCGCGACAGGAAGATCCAGACGCCGATCAGCGCGATGAACGGCAACCATGAGACGAGCAGCGAGACGAACCACGGCACGTTGTCGCCGGGCGCCTTCGCGGTGATCTGCACCTTGGCGTCATAGAGGCGCTTCACGAGCGTCGGATCGCTCGGCGCGTAGGTCTGGAAGCTCGTGCCATTGTTGAAGGTGCCGTGAATGTCGGGCCCTTGGATCACGACATCGCGGACATGGCCCTGATCGACTTCAGTCAGAAGTTGCGAGAACGAGATGTCCGAGGACGACGAGCGCTGGCCAGGATTCTGGAAAAGCGTGAACAACGCCAGCAACAGCAGGACAATGATGACCCAGAGGGCGAAATTCCGCAGATTGGCGTTCATGGTCTTCCTTCGTGGTCGCGCGGATCGCGGCCTCTCTCTATCCTTGGGCAGGCTCTGTTGGAATCCCCAGGGAATCCATCCCGTCGATGGCATACAATCTAGGTGCCGCTGGGGTCGATGCCAAGGGAACCACGCATGACTATTTACCGCATCCTAGCGCGATTCCCGGTCAAAAAATGGCGCTAAATCCCGTGTTTTCCGGGGGTGGTTAAGCCTCTTTGCCGGATTATGACAGCGATTGAAACAATCGAACCCGGCTCAGCGGGAACGCGCCCGGCGCGGCGGCGCCGGCCCGATCCTGATACGACCGCCGCCGACCCTGATAACGGCTCCGGCAAGCGTCTGTTTCAGCTTCGGTTCGCGCTTCCCGAGGGCCTCATCGACGGCGGCGAGCAGGGTTTCGACCTTGCCGAGTTCGGCCGGGCCCTCATGTCCGGTGCGGTCGATCGCGCGCTTGAGGAGGCGAAGCCGGATTTCCTCAGGCATCGCCGCGAACAGCGCCGCCTCGAAGCCGTTGCGCGGGTTATCCTCGCTTTTCAATGCAAGATTGTGCTCGGCGCCGTCGACCAGCACCTCCAGGGCGGTGTTGGCGCGCGCGATCCGCGCGGCAAGCCGCGCCAGGTTCCGCGCATCGCCGCCCTCCTCCGCCAGCATCGGCATCAGCGCGCGCAGCCGCGGACGCGTGAACGCGGGATCGCGGTTGGTCGGATCGTCGGCAAAGCCGATGCGCGCCTTCTTCAGCGTTGCGATCAGGTCTGCCTTGGAGATTTCGAGCAGTGGCCGCGTCAGCCAAACGCCGTCGCGAGCGGTCTCGCGCGCCATCGCCGAGAGGCCCGCGATGCCGCTGCCACGCAGCAGCCGCATCAACAGCGTCTCGGCCTGATCGTCACGGGTATGCGCGGTCAGGATGTGGGTGGCGCCATGCTTGCGCGCGGCTTGAGCGAGCAGGCGGTAGCGGGCCTCGCGCGCGGCCGCCGGCAGGCCGGTCCCGGGTTTGGGCCCGCTCCAGCGCAGCGTGTGATGCGGCAGGTCGAGGCTGTGCGCCAGCCGCTTGACGTCGCGCGCTTCGCGCGCCGCTTCAGGACGCAGGCCGTGATCGACAGTGACCGCCACCAGCCGCGGTCCCCGCGCGAGCGCACGGCGCCAGCGCGCGGCCAGCCACATCAGCGCGACTGAATCGGGACCGCCTGATACCGCGAGCACGATCGCCGGCGCGGACGAAAGGCCTGCGAACAGGCGCTTGGCGTCCCTTGCCGGGATGGCGGATTGATCGTCGGGCATCGCAAAACCAGCATGTCACGAGGAGGCCGGACGTGGCCTCCCGCATCTGGTTTAGCACTTCACGCGCTTCTGCTCGCGGTCAACCGCGGCTTTGACCCCGCCGGATGCGCGCGGGTACTTTCGCGTGATCTCGCCGAACGCGGCGCAGGCGGCTTCCTTCTCTTTCAGCGCCGCCAGCGATTGGCCGAGCCGCAGCAGGGCATCGGGCGCCTTCGCGGACTTGTCGAACTTGGTGGTCACGCCGAGGAAGGTTTCGGCTGCGTCGCGATATTGCTGGCGCTGGAAATAGCTTTCGCCGAGCCAGTATTGCGAGTCCGCCACCAAGGGATCGCTCGGATACTTGTTGGCGAAGTTCTTCATCGTCTCTTCGGCGAGCGCATAGTCCTTGCGCTGCATGTAGCCGATGCCGAGGTCGAACTCGTCCTTCGACGTGGCCGACGGCGGCAATGTGGTCAGGGCCGCGCTCGCGCCGGGCGCCCGCGGCGGGCTGGTGTTGCCGAGATCGAGCGGCTCGCCCGCCCCGCGGCCGCCGGGAGCACCGACCGCCGCTTCGCCTTGCATCGGCATCTGACCGCCACCAAGCGCGCGCGGGGCGCCCGGGGCGTTCGGGTTCTGGCTCGGATCAAAGGCGTCACCGCGACCGCGGCGGCCGGGCGCAGCCGACGGCGCAGCCTCCTGCACGATCGGCGCGGGCGCGGCGATCTGCTGTTGGTCGTAGCCGCCCTGCGGCTGCCGGCCATAGCCTGGCTGCGGCTGGCCGTATCCCTGCTGCGGCTGGGCGTAGCCGGGCTGGGCTTGCGGATAGGCCTGCGGCTGCTGCGCCGGTGGCACCGCCGCGACGCCGGGCTGGGCCGCCGGAGGCTGTCCGCCCGGGCCGGGCGGCTGGCCGCCGAGCTGGCGCAGCCGCTCCTCGAGCTGGCGGTTGCGGTACTGCAACTCCTCGTTCTGCCCGGTCAGCTGCCGCAGCTGATTCTCGAGCCGCTCGATCCGCATTTCAGCATCGGAATCGTCGGATTGGGCAAACACTGGAGAGGAAACGGCGAACAGCGCCGCGATCGCCGCAGCGGTGGAAAGGAAATGAAGCCTGGATGACATTTTGCCCTGACGACGAGATCGACGTGAAAAGCGAGCGACATTGAGGGACGGAGTACGCCAGAATTGTGACTGGCACTTCAAATCCGGGACAGCGCCGCGGACACCGGTTTAGTACGGACGCCGGAACAAGCAAGCGGCCAATTGCGCGCAGCTTCGTTCATCAAGATGACGGCGCCTCGGTGTTTCCTGCGGCCAAAACAAAACCGGCGCCCGAAGGCGCCGGCTTGGAAGAATTCATTCAGGCTCGCGTCAGGAGCTGGCGTTCAGCACGGTGACGGCGCGGCGGTTCTGCGACCAGCAGGAGATGTCGTTGCAGACCGCGACCGGGCGCTCCTTGCCATAGGAGATGGTGCGCATGCGGCTCGGATCGATGCCGCGCGAAGCGAGATAGGAGCGGACCGACTGGGCCCGGCGGGCACCGAGCGCGATGTTGTATTCGCGCGTGCCGCGCTCGTCGGCGTGACCTTCGATGGTGAAGGAATAGCGGTTATAGGTCTGCAGCCACTGCGCCTGCTTGTCGAGGGTCGCGGTCGCCTGCGGACTCAGATCGGTCTGATCGCTCTCGAAAAACACGCGGTCGCCGACATTGACCACGAAATCCTGCTGGCTGCCCGGGGTCGCGGCGCCCCCAATTGCGCCATTGGCGTCCAGCGGGTTCTTGTTAGCGCAGGCACCCATCGACAGCGCCACCGCCAGAACCGCGGCCAGCTTCATACCCTGGAGGATACGCATCTGATATTTCATTCCGGAGCCTCCACGCTCACGCTCTTCGTACTGGTCCATTGGGTCTACAGGGCGATGGTTAAGCGAACGTTCCGTCAACCTTGACGAGACCTTGCTGGACCCCATCAAATGCCGCGCAATGCCGAAAAGCGCCCCCGATGGTTAATGGGTGGCAAATGTGGCGCGATGGTGAAGGGAAGGCAAGGTTCGCGGGAACCGGCCGCTTTTGCAGGACAATTTGGCCTGCGCGCAACAGTCGATGGACGCCAGATCGATCAGATCGCCAGTGTGCTCAGGGATTCGGCACGATCGAGGCGCGCTCGAACGGCCGAACGATACCGTCGGGCTGCAACTGGCCTTCCCGGTCGAACAGCATCCGCCGCTCGAACGCACTGGAGCGCAGGAACGGATAGCGGGCGAGCACACGCTCCCGCACCGACGGCAGATGCGAGGCCATCAAGCCGACCGGCTTCACGAGCCCGGGATAGAGCCGCGCCTCCGACCAGGTTTCGTGCAGGAACACCCGCCGGTAGAACGCCATGTGCTCGGGCCGGACCGGCGCCAGGCCGTAATCGGCATTGAAATGCACGCCGGCGGTCGAGCCGAGACGCACTGTGACATAGGGCAGTTCCGGATTGTTCCGCGCCTTCTCGGGATCGGCAACGAAGCGCGTTGAATCGATGAAGACCAGACCCTGATCGAGCTTCGGCTGCAATATATCGCCGAACACATCGAGCGTCGGCGAGGTGCGCCACTCCGGCGTCACCACGGTGATGCGAATCGAGCTGCAGAGTTCGCCGTGAAGATAGACGCCGAACACCCAAGCGTTCGGGGCCTCATCGAACTGATCGACGACGCGCTCGTCCGCCGACGGCCGGATCGCGCCTTCGCGCAGATAGGCGCGGTAGCGAAGCCGGTAGATCTCGTCTTTCTGTTCGGGGGTCTGAGCGAGACGGTAGTCGACTTGATCCAGAGGGTCCGCAAGCCTTCCTGTCGCGGGCTTGATGGCTTCGGCCGCGGACCTCATTTAGTACTCCCCTGAACAACCCAACAACTTCAACGCGAGCCAAAAGATTAACAGCTTCTTAATTTTCGTCAAAGCAATCGCGGCAATACAGTTAACCTCTGACCGCAGGGGTGCACTTCGAATCGTGCAGTCGAAGGTTCTCACAACTATCGATTGAAGGCCTTGGCGCCGGATCAAGCGATCGAGCGCGACGGAACCACGTGCAACTGCTCGTCGGGGCGGCGGCCGTGCGAAGCGTTGAGCAGCTGGCGGATGCGCACCGCGGGAACCGGCCGGCTGAACAGGTAGCCCTGTGCTTCGGTCACCGCGCCGTCGGCGCTTATCAGTTCGAGCTGCTCATTTGTCTCGATGCCCTCGACCACGACCGACATGCCGAGATCCGCCGACAGCCGCGCCACGCCGCGCAGCAAGGTCAGCGGGCGATCGCTGTCGATGCCTTCGAGGAAGGAGCGGTCGATCTTGACCTTCTGCAGCGGGAAATTGTGCAGGTAGCTGAGCGACGAGTAGCCGGTGCCGAAATCATCCAGCGAGATCCGCACGCCGAGCGAGCGCAGCTGCGACAGCACGTCGTGGGTCAGCTCGGTGTTGTGCAGCAGCGAAGATTCGGTGATCTCGATCTCGAGACGGTGCGCCGGCAGGCCGGAGACCTCGAGCGCGTAGCGCACCTCGCTCAGCACGTCGCGCTGATGGAACTGCTGCGGCGAGAAATTGACCGCGACGCTGACCGCCTCGGGCCACTTCATGCACTCCATGCAGGCCTTGCGCAGGATCCAGCGGCCGAGATCGACGATCAGGCCCATGTCCTCGGCGACCGGAATGATGTCGACCGGAGAGACCGTGCCGCGCGCCGGATGGTTCCAGCGCAGCAGCGCCTCGCAGGTCGAGACCTTGCCGGATTTGAGGTTGATCAGCGGCTGGTAGAACAGCTCGAATTCCTCGTTGGCCAGCGCCTTGCGCAGATCGAGTTCGAGGATGCGGCGGGCCTCGACGGTTTGCGCCATCTCGTCGCGGAAGAAGCAGAAGGTGCCGCGGCCGTCGGCCTTGGCGCGGTAGAGCGCCATGTCGGCGTTCTTCAGCAGCGTATCGGCGCCGACGCCGGGCGCGGTCATCGCGATGCCTACGCTGGCGCCGATCTCGACCAGATGGTTGTCGATCTTGTAGCGCTCGCTGAGGCGGTCAACGATGCGCCGCGCCAATGCGGCGGCGTCCTCGTGCGAGTGGATGTTCTGCTGGAACACGACGAACTCGTCGCCGCCGAACCGCGCCACGAAATCCTCCGGCCGCAGCATCTCGCGCAGCCGTTCGGCAACCGCGCAGAGCAGCTGGTCGCCGCAGGGATGGCCGAGCGTATCGTTGACCTGCTTGAACTGGTCGAGGTCGACGAACAGCAATGCGGAGCGGTGCTCGCCGTGCTGCATGGCGAGCAGCCGGCCGATCTCGTCGCGGAAATTGACGCGGTTGGGCAGCGCGGTCAGCTCGTCGTAGCGCGCGAGGTGGCTGATCCGGGCCTCGGCGTCCTTGCGCTCGGTGATGTCCTCGACCAGCACGACGGTGCCGCCGCCGGCCATCGGCTGGAAGGTCCAGTCCAGCGAGCGGTTCTTGGCGGGATCGGGGTCGCTGGTGACGATGTCGCCGCGCTGCGAACTCTCGATCTCGTACAGGATCTGCTGCGCGGCCGCGGCCGAGATCGAGCCGGACAGGACGCAGGCATTGCAGATGTCGGTCGCGCTGGCGCCGCGCTGCACGAAGTCGTCCGACAGCTGCATCATCTCGATGAAGCGGTGGTTCATCACCGCAAGGCGGCCGTCGGCGCTGAACATGCACAGGCCGTGCGGCATGTTGTTCAGCGCGGTATCGAACTGGCCCGCCAGCGCGGCCTCGCGCTCCTTGGCGATCCAGGCGTTGACGTAGATCCGCTGCAGGCTGGTCGTGAGGTGGCGGATGGCGCTGAAGAACACCAGGCTGAGCAGCGCAAGCGCGATGTGATAGGGACCGCCGACATACATCAGCGCCGCGATAAGGGGACCGATCGACATCAGCAGATGCAGGTGGAAGATCTGCGGCCGGCCGAAGGTCCGTCCGACCCCCGCCGAGGTGTAGGCGACCACCGTGGTCACGCACAGCATGTGGGCGGCGGCATCCTTGGTCGTGAGCAGCACGGCGGAGCCCCACAGGCCGAGCGCAATGCCGTAGGCAAGGCTGCCGATCCGGTAGCGCTTCTCCCACGCCTCGGACTCTTCAACGGTGAGCCGGGAATTGCGCTGCTGGTAGCGGTACATCTGCCACGCGCGCGCCAGACCGACCACGATGAACAGCGGCACGCACAGCCAGGACAAGAGATTGCCGGTGACAAACGCAATCACGGCGCCCGCAATGGCGGGGCCGAAGGCGCCGAAGATCATGGGCGCGGGGTTCATGAACAGGGAATCGACCAGCGCCGCGGAGATCGTCGGCGACATCGATCGGTCCGGTTCTCCCGTCTGACTTGCAAACTGCATTGTGAGAGCGCGCGTCCTTTTCAGCTCGCACTCTTACTGATCGCAGGTGAAGTCTTTCTGAGGGAATATCGTTAGCAAGTCCTTGCCGTGCCCCATTGACGATCGAAATTCGGCATAGGATTCAGTGCGCTAGGTGAGAACCGCCGACCAGCCCCGGGGTTCCGCGGAGCAGGTCTGCGCCGGCTCACGACAACAGCGGCGACCAGGCGGGATCGGAGGCAAATCCGGGCGTCGGCACCCGCAGCTCGTTGCGGCCGGAGACGTCGATCGTGTACAGCGACGGCCCGCTGTTGCCGCCGGGATCGCGGAAGAACATCACGACGCGCCCGTTCGGCGCAAAGGTCGGGCCTTCATTGTGGAAGCCCGAGGTCAGGATGCGCTCGCCCGAGCCGTCCGGCTTCATGATGCCGATCGCGAACTGCCCGCCGCCCTGCTTGGTGAAGGCGATGTAGTCGCCGCGCGGCGACCACACCGGCGTCGAATAGGTGCCGTCGCCGAACGAGATGCGCTGAGCCGCGCCGCCGGTCGCCGGCATCACATAGATCTGTGGCTTGCCGCCGCGATCGGATTCGAAGCAGAGCCGCGTGCCATCTGGCGCATAAGACGGAGAAGTGTCGATCGCCGGCGTGTCGGTCAGCCGCGTCATCGACTTCGAGCGCAGATCCATCACGAACAGGTTGGAGTTGCCGCCCTGCTGCAGGCTCATGATGACGCGCTGGCCGTCGGGCGAAAAGCGCGGCGAGAACGACATGCCCGGGAAGTTGCCGACGATCTCGCGCTGGCCGGTCTCGATGTTGAGCAGATAGACTCGCGGGTCGCCCTGCCCGAACTCCATATAGGTGATTTCCTGGGTCGACGGCGAGAAGCGCGGCGTCAGCACGAGATCCGTGCCGCGGGTCAGATAGCGCACATTGGCGCCGTCCTGGTCCATCAGCGCCAGCCGCTTGACGCGGCGGTCAGCCGAGCCGCTCTCGTCGACGAACACGACGCGGGTATCGAAATAGCCCTTCTCGCCGGTCATCCGCTCATAGATCTGGTCGGAGATGATGTGGGCGATGCGGCGCCAGTATTCCGCCGAGGTGTCGTATGACTGGCCGGCGAGCTGCTGGCCGGTGCCGACGTCCCAGAGCCGGAATTCGGCTTTCACGCGGCCGTTGCCCTGGCGGGTCATGCGGCCGACCACCAGCGCCTGTGCCTTGATGCTCGTCCAGTTATTCAGGTTCGGGGGCGCGTCGATGTTGACCTGCTTCTCGAGAAAGGCCGCCTGGTCGATCGGCGCGAACAATCCGCTGCGCTTCAGGTTGTTGGTAATGACTTGGGCAACACCAACGCCGACTTCGGTATCGCCGGGCGTGCCGGCCGAAAAATTCGGAATCGCGATCGGCACCGGCGCGAACTCGCCCCCCGGGACGGGAATCTGCTTGCGGCCACCTTCCTGCCCGATGGCTTGACGGAAGGGTGCACCCGCAAGCGCGCCAAAGGCGGCCATTCCGGAAATCATCTGTCGGCGGTTGAGGCGAAACATCATTTCACGCAAATCATTGTTGTCGGTCATTGTCGGTAGACTTTGTCTGCTATTGGCCAAGCGTCGCAGCTGATCTCACGTACTATTCTCTTTGAACACCGGTGCGAATGCCTTCCATTCGTCGAACCAGCCCGCGGGCAGATTATAGGGCTGACATGCGATAATCGCGCGCAGGGCGCTCTCCTGATAGACGCGCATGTAGGGCGTGCTCGGCGAGCCTTCCGCGACCGGCATGCGCGCGAGCGTGCCGTCGCGCTTCAGATCGACATCGATCACCACCTGGGTCCGCTGCTCCTCAATGCTGCCGTAGGGCTTGTTCTTCCAGCAGCGTTCGACCTGCTGCCTGAACATCGCGCCCCAGGTCGCGGAGTTGTCGGCGGCCTTGCCCTTCGCCGTGCCGAGCGCAGCGTTGGCGTTGAGCGTATCGCCGGTCGCCGCGGCGCGCGTCGGGTCGCGCTTGTCGAGCAGCGCTGCGATCTTGCTCTGGTCGAACACGCGATCCTTCGGCTTCTGCTCCGGCGGCGGCTTGGCGGCCTGCTCAACCGGCTTCTGCGGCTTCTTCTCTTCCTTCTTGATCGCTTCCGCGATCGGGTCGGGCTTCACCGGATCGGGCTTCTTCTCGACCGGCTTCGGCTCCTCCTTCGGCTTGTTCTCGACCTTCTTCGGCGGATCCGGCTTCTTGTCTTCCGGCTTCTCCACCTTCGGCGTCGGCTGCGGCGCGGTTTCCGTCACCACCGGCGGCTTCTTATCTTCGACCTTGCCAACCATGTCGTCGACCGGCTTGGCTTCGGCGACCTTGTCGACCAGCGGCTTGGGATTTTCCTTCTTGCCGTCCTTCTGGCCGGTCATGACGTGGGACAGCTGATCGGCCGAGATGACGTCAACAGCGACGGACTCTTCTTCCGGCATCACGTACGCCCTGGTCGAAAACGACACGAGGCCCCACCCGATCACGAGGACGTGCAGGACAATCGATGCCGCCAGAGTCTTGTCGACCTTGACCTTCAATTCAGGCTTCCTCGTGCCGCTTGCCGCACATGGACTCATCATGTTGGAGAATGATCTGGCCGGAAAACCGGTTTCCACTTTTCCGGATCATGCTCCTAGCCACCTTCAGGGATGATGACGATATTCGCCTTGAACCCCGCGGTCCGGATCTCCCCGAGCAATTTCATCATATCCGTGTAACAGACGTCCTTGTCGCCACGCAGATAGACCACTCGTTCGGCCTCCGACCGGGCCTCGCCGATGGCCTTGATCTTGGGCAGAAGATCGGCCGCCGCGATCGACGCGTCACCCAGATAGAGCTCGATGTTCGAGTTGCAGCCGCCGCCCGTGCGCTTGACCGACAGCGTCAAGGGCGGCGCGTTGGACGACATCGACTTGCCGCCGCTCGCGACCGGCAGGTCGATGTCGATGTTCGACGTCATCAGCGGCGCCGCCACCATGAAGATGATCAAGAGCACCAGCATCACGTCGACCATCGGCGTGACGTTGATCTCGGCCATGACCGGCTTGCGCCCGCCGCGGCGACGCCCGCCGCCACCGCCGGACCCTGCCATGCTCATCGCCATGATCGCACACTCGCCAAAGTGACTATCATATGTCTCAGCCCCGCTCGTCGATCTGACGCGACAGGATGGCGGAGAACTCGTCGGCAAACCCCTCCAGGCGCTGGGCCTGCCGGTTCACCTCCGAAGTGAACTTATTGTAGAAAATAGTCGCCGGAATTGCGGCAATCAGGCCGATTGCGGTGGCAAATAGCGCCTCCGCGATGCCCGGCGCCACCACCGCCAGCGAGGTGTTTTTCGACGCCGCGATCGACTGGAAGCTCGACATGATGCCCCAGACGGTGCCGAACAGGCCGACAAAGGGGCCGGCCGAGCCCACCGTGGCGAGCACCAAAAGCCGCCGTTCCAGCCGCTCCACCTCCCGGGCGATCGAGACGTTCATAACCTTGTCGATCCGGGCCTGCAGGCCCGCAAAGGACCGCGACTGGCTCTCGAAGGAGCGCTTCCACTCCCGCATCGCCGCCACGAAACAGGCCGCCATCGACTGGGTCGGCTTGGCGGAGAGCGCCCGGTACAGCTCCTCGATCGACTGGCCGGACCAGAAGGCCTGCTCGAACTTGTCCATCGCCCGCTTGGTGCGGGCATAGAGCAGGATCTTGTCGATCGCGATCGCCCAGACCCAGACCGAGCAGGACAGAAGTCCCAACATCACGCATTTGACGACCCAATGGGCCTGCCAGAACAATGCGATCAGCGACACATCGCTCGATGCCAGTGGCAGCGTCGACTGAGCCACGTCGGCGGGATTCATCGGCAATATCCTCTCAACGCAAGTGTCCCTATCAGGCGGGCCGCCAGTCGGCACCGGTTCCACGGCCGCGTATCAGGCGCGGCAAAACTGCGCGAGAGCCTCTTACATCTGTCGCATGGGGGGCCCGTCCAAAAGCCGGGCCCTGCTTCCCCTGCCAACATGTCAAAACGAGGGCTTTTCGCGCGGCATTCCGACCCTAACCAAACGCTAATCATGGTTAAGGCGAGGTTACCAAAGGGAAATTTGGAGGCGGGAAATGCCGCCGGCCGAGCGGGTTGGCGGGTTCCCGGGATGAACGGTTTCCGCTGGATCGAGGGATGACCCCTTCCCCATGTCGTCCCGGCGAAGGCCGGGACCCATAACCCCAGGATTGGGTTGGTGAGGAAAGCTGTGGCCCCAGCGTCGCGCAACAATCGCCTTCAGTGGTTATGGGTCCCGGCCTGCGCCGGGACGACACTGAGTTTGTTGCGCCACTTGTGAGTCAGACATCCGCGTTCTCGCGACATGATCCGCCCGAGCTTTGCTCTTCGTTCCGCCCTCCTCGATCAGAGGGCGCAGGGAAAGCCGGGTGCCGATCGCACCCATGGGCCCCG
>NZ_KE384570.1:0-24220 GCF_000426785.1 Bradyrhizobium sp. th-b2 | reverse complement strand
CGTTCGTGACGACCGCGAAGCGCCCCTCGATCGGGTGAGACGGGCGAACCATACACTAAGTTTCCATTCCGATAAACCGAAATATTTTTGCTCCTGGGGCTTGCGCCGTCGGGCAACTCAGTGGCACGCGCGCGTGAGGGAGCCACCGGCGGCAGGGTTCCCCCCCCCCTCTTGTCCGCCGAAGCCTCTTGGCGAAGGCGGATGCGGGGGAGGGAGCCTGAGAAGCGTGCTCACCTCACCGTCATTTCTGACTCACACTGTACGCGCCCCGGAATGACGGAGATATGCGCGCCTCAGCTCAAATGCCTGATGATCGCGAGGCCGGCGAACAGACCCGCGATCGACAACACGACCGAGCCCGCGACATACAGCGCCGCAAGGCCGAGCTCGCCGCGTTCGTAGAGCACGGCGGTGTCGAGCGAGAAGGCCGAGAAGGTGGTGTAGCCGCCGAGGATGCCGGTCATCAGGAACAGCCGCCAGGGCTGCGAGGCCTCGCCCTTGAAGGCGAGATAGCCGGCGATCAGGCCCATCACGGTCGAGCCCGTGATGTTGATGATGAAGGTGCCGTAGGGAAACGCGGTGCCGATGCAGCGCGCGCAGGTGACGTTGATCAGCTGGCGCAGCGTCGCGCCGAGACCGCCGCCGAAGAAGACCAAGAGATAGCTTCCGAGTTGCCCCATGCGCGCTTTTTGCCGCAAGGCCACGATTGTCGCAAGGACCGCAAATCGAAAAGGGCGGCAGCCGAAGCTACCGCCCTTGTTCAAAACTCTCACATCGTCATTCCCCGGTGCGCAATTGCGCACCTGAGGGCGGTCCGCAGGACCGGACCCGGAATCTCGAGATTCTCGGGGCGCAATTGCGCCCTTGAGGGTTCGATGCTCCGCATCGCGCCGGAATGACAGCGCGGCGATTAGCCGGCCTTCCCGAACAGCTCGTCGACGTAGTCCCAGTTGACGAGGCTGTCGACGAACGCCTTCAGATAGTCCGGACGGCGGTTGCGGTAGTCGATGTAGTAGGAGTGCTCCCAGACGTCGACGCCGAGGATCGGCACCGCGCCGTGGACCAGCGGGTTCTCGCCGTTCGGGGTCTTGGCGATCTCGAGCTTGCCGCCCTTGACCTGCAGCCAGGCCCAGCCGGAGCCGAACTGGCCGACGCCGGCGGCGGCGAAGTCGGTCTTGAACTTCTCGAAGCCGCCGAGATCCTCGTTGATCTTCTTCTCCAGACGGCCGGGCAGCTTGCTGCCGCCGCCATTCGGCTTCATCCACTTCCAGAAGTGGATGTGGTTGTAGTGCTGGCCGGCATTGTTGAAGACGGCCGCGTTCTTGCCGAACGAGCCCTTCACGATCTCCTCGAGGGACTTGCCTTCGAATTCGGTCCCCTTGATCGCATTGTTGCCGTTGGTGACGTAGGCTTGGTGATGCTTGTCGTGGTGAAACTCCAGCGTTTCCTTGGACATGTAGGGCGCAAGGGCGTCGTGGGCGTAGGGCAGATCGGGTAGCGTGAAGGTCATGGGGTAATGTCCAACAGAGGGTGGGAGACTACACTTAACGGGTCCCCCTTATAGAAGGTTCCATCGCGGAGAAACACCGCATTTTCGGATCGTGTATGACAGATCGGCACAGCCGAGCACCCAAGGCCCAGGACCCACCGCGATGAGTATCGAAATCGACATTCTCAACGGGGATGCGTCATGGCGGCGCGTCGAGCCTCTGCTGCGGTCGGTCTGGAGCCCAGATGTCGTCGAGAAACAGCCATGGGCCAACATCAAATGGGCTCACGCGGATTTGCGCGTGCTGCTCGATGCGCCCGACGACAGCGGGCTGGCCTGCCATGTCGGTATCTACTTCCGGACCATCACCTGGAACGGCCACAAGGTGCATGTCGGCGGCATCGGCGGGGTCTCGACCCGCGAGGACTGCCGGCGCCGCGGCTATGCGTCGCTCGCGCTTGACGCCGCCGTGCACACCATTCGTGCCAATGATGCGGTGAAATTTGCAATCTTATTCTGCGAGCCGCACAATTTCGCATTCTATCAGGCGCGCGGCTGGCATCCCTTCACCGGCGAGGTCACTTGCGAACAGCCGTCGGGGCAGATCCGCTTCGAGGCGATGGCGCCGTTCGTCAACGACATCGTCCGCGCGCCGCGCCAGGGCAAGATCGACCTATGCGGCCTGCCGTGGTGACCCCTGCGCGCGCGGTGGTGGCGAGTGCTTCTCACCGCCCGTAAAATGTCGAGCATCATTTATTGCCGACGGGTTTTCACAAGTGACCTCGAACTGTGGCCGCGAGCACACTGCGCCCCCTCTCCCGCTTGCGGGGGAGGGTTGGGGTGGGGGTATCACCGCGAGTCGCATCGAGGAGGGAGCCCCCACCCAGATTGCATCTCCGATGCAATCCGACCTCCCCCCGCAAGCGGGAGAGGTGAAGGTTATCAGCGCATGACCATTGACGCCTCGATCGACGACGTCAGGCCCGCCGCGGTCGCGCCTGCGGTGCCGGTCGATCATCTGCTGACGGCGCCGATCCTGCCGACGCTGCTGAAACTTGCGATCCCCAACACCATCGCGATGTTCGGCTCGACCCTGGTCGCGGTTGCCGAGACCTCCTATATCGGCCGGCTCGGCACCGAGCCGCTGGCGGGCATCGCGCTGGTGTTTCCGTTCGCGATGCTGACGCAGATGATGTCGGCGGGCGCGATGGGCGGCGGCGTCTCGTCGGCGATCAGCCGCGCGCTCGGCGCCGGCGACCGCGACCGCGCCGCCGATCTGGCGCTGCATGCGGCGATCATCGGCGCCTGCGCCGGATTGTTCTTCACCGTGATGATGCTCGGCTTCGGCCAAAACTTCTACGCGCTGCTCGGCGGACGCGGCGGCGTGCTCGAGCAATCGATGCATTACTCGCAGGTGCTGTTCTCCGGCGCGATCTCGATCTGGCTGGTCAACACGCTGGCGTCCGTGGTGCGCGGCACCGGCGACATGCGGATTCCCTCGATGACGCTGATCACCGTCTCGCTGATCCAGATCGCGGTCGGCGGCGTGCTCGGTCTCGGCCTGTTCGGCATGCCCAGTCTCGGCATGCGCGGCGTCGCCGCGGGCCAGCTCACGGCCTTCACGTGTGGTGCGATCTTCCTTGCCTGGTATCTCGCCAGCGGCCGCAGCCACCTCAAACTCGACTTCGCCGCGTTCAGCTTCCAGCGCGCGATGTTCCTCGACATCCTCAAGGTCGGCGCGATCTCCTGCCTGTCGCCGCTGCAGAGCGTGCTGACGATCCTAATCTTCACCAAAATCCTGGCGGGCTTCGGCACCGAGACGCTGGCCGGATACGGCATGGGCTCGCGGCTGGAATTCTTGCTGATCCCGATCGCGTTCGCGGTCGGCGTCGCCTCGGTGCCGATGGTCGGCATGGCGATCGGCGCGGGCCTGGTGACGCGGGCGCGCAAGGTGGCGTGGACCGCCGGCACCGTCGCCGGTCTCGTCGTCGGGCTGGTCGGGCTTGTGGTCGCGGTCAAGCCGACGCTGTGGATCGCGCTGTTCACCCGCGATCCCGGCGTGACCGCGGCCGCCTCGTCCTATTTCGCGCTGGCCGGCCCGGCCTTCGGCTTCTTCGGCGTCGGCGTCTGCCTCTACTTCTCCTCGCAAGGCGCGGCCAAGGTCGGCGGCCCCGTGCTGGCCGGCACCATCCGCCTGCTGCTGGTCGGTATTGGCGGCTGGTGGCTCGCTACCGTGAGCGCTCCGGCCTGGACGTTGTTCGCGCTGGTCGGCGGTGCCATGGTGGCGTTCGGCCTCGCCACCATCGTCTCGATCAAGCTGACCCGCTGGGGATAAACCGCGACGCCGCGGAGCGTTGCCTGAGCATGACCTTCCCGGAAAAGAGCAAGAAAATTTTCCAGACGACGCGCGCCTGATCGCGCAAATATGACATTGCAGAAATCTTTCGACTTGTTATGCAGGCCGGCCTTCTGGGGGATCAATCATGGCTTGCCGATTCGGACTCGTGATCGCAATCGTCGCGACGGCGCTTGCCGTGCCTGTCGCGCATGCGCAAAGCGCGCCTGAGCCGGCCGGCGTCTGGCAGACGCAGGCGGGCGATGCCCGCGTCAAGGTCAGCAAATGCGGCGGCGGCATCTGCGGCGTGGTGGTGAGCCTGCGCGACCCGATCGATCCGATGACCGGCAAGCCGCAGGTCGACAACAAGAATCCCAATCCGTCGCTGGCCAACCGGCCGATCATCGGACTGCCGCTGTTCGCCGGCATGCATCCGGTCGCCGCGGGCAAATGGTCGGGCCAGATCTACAACGCCGACGACGGCGGCACCTATGCGAGCAGCATCACGGTGACCGGCGAGAGCACGCTACGCGTCGAAGGCTGCGTCGGCGCGCTGTGCGGCGGCGAGACCTGGACCCGGGTCGGACGGTAGAGTCTAGCTGAACAGCAACCGCAAAGGGATTGCGCCCCTCTCCCGCTTGCGGGGGAGGGTCGGGGTGGGGGCTCTCTCCACGAGTCATATTGTGGAGAGAGCCCCCACCCGTCGCGCTCCGCGCGCCGACCTCCCCCGCAAGCGGGAGAGGTGCACCGGATTCGCGGTCAGACCGAATCTACACCGCACGCGTCTTCAGCACGGTCGCCGCCGAGGCATAGCCGCCGCGGGCGCCGTCGATGAAGTGGACGTGGTCGGCGCGCATCACCGACGGCGTGAAGCAGGTCATCATCGCGGCATCCTGTTCGTGCAGGCCGTAGCGCACGACGCCCTGCGCGGCCGCGGCGACCAGGCGCTGTTCGAGCTCGGCGGCGAGCTCCAGCGTGCAATCCAGGATCATGCGCAGGCCGTCGTCAAACTTGCGGAAGTCGGAATTCTCGACCACCTGCCGCACATAGTTTTTCGGCACGAACTTGCCGACCGGGATATTGAACCGCATCAGCGTGTAGGCCCACAGCGTGAACGCGAGTACCGTGGCACGGCGTAGCGCGAGCGAGCCGCCGCGCCGCGCGCGCGCCTCGTATTCAATCCCCTGCGTCGGCCAGCGCAGCGGCGGGCCGCTTGCAGGCACCGGCCGTCCGGCCTCCGGGCTCTTCTCCACCCGCACGACGATGTCCTCGATCACCCTGCGGAAGGCGGCGGGATCGGCGTCCTTCGCCGGCAGCACCAGCACCGAGAGGATGACGCCGCGCACTGAGGGCATCACCTCGAAGCGGCAGGATAGGCCGGACAGATCGGGCTGCGTGCCCGGCGGCGCCGGATCGACCGCGAACTCGTCGCGCTTCATCGCGGCATCGGCGTAGGCCAAGCCACCGCCGGAGAACATCGCATAGGACAGATTGGCCGACGGCCCGAAGCGCGCGACGCGGACATCGGCGCCCGCGGCGCGGATCGCCGCCATCGGCACCAGCGCCACCCGCAGCACCAGATCGAGGTCGTCCTGGACCCAGCGGGCGGTCGCGGCCAGCGCCTCGCGCGCCTTGTCGAGATCGGCGGGGGAGATCGCGAAGCTCGCGCCGTCGCCGCCGAACACGAAGGGGAATTCGCGGCCATCGAGCGCATTGGTGACGGAGGCGACCACCGCGGCGCCGGCCATGTTGACCGCCTTGTAGCGCTGCGCCGCGATCGCCTTGGTCGACTCAACGATATCGGCGACGCCGACCGTCCAGTCATCGGGCAGCCGCGCATACAGCGCCGGATCCATCAGGCGCGCGAAGCCGCGAAACACCGGAATGCTGCCGTAAAAGATCTCGCTGCCGCCCGCCATCGCAACGCCGCGCCGTTGTTTGCCTGCTACGAATCTCTCTAGCAGATACGCGGCAGGTTGGGGCGGGGTTTTGAAAGCGTAGCCCGCAGGAGCCAAGTCCCGTCATCCCCGCGCAATGGCTTCGCCATTGTCGCTGGAGGTGCGAGCCTTGCGGCGCATTTGCGCCGCCGGGCGAGCCTCGAAGGATGCACGGCCCTGCTCGTGGCCGTCGATCCTTCGAGACGCTGCTTCGCGGCACCTCAGGATGACGGAGATAGAGCAGCGTGGCCCGATACTCACGCCGCCTCGCCTGCCCTTCTCCACGGCGGAAACGGATCGCGCAGTTTTTTCCAGGCCTGCGGGTCCATGCCGGGCCGGCCCGTGACGAGGCAGGCATCGAGCCGGCGGCGAATATCGTCCTCGTTCATCCCCGCACCGATGAACACCAGCTCCTGGCGGCGATCGCCATAGAGGTCATTCCAGCTCCGCTGCATCATCAGCTGCCAATCCGGATGATCCGGCCACCGCTCGCGCGGGATCGCCGCCCACCACGAGCCGAGGCCTTCGGTGCGGACGATCGCGCCGGCCTGGCTCATCTCGCCGCACCAATCCGGGCGCGTCGCGATCCAGAAATGGCCCTTGGCGCGGATCACACCGCCCCAACTCTCGCACAGGAAGCCGTGGAAGCGCGCCGGATCGAACGGGCGCCGCGCGCGATAAACGAAGCTCGTGATGCCGTATTCCTCGGTCTCCGGCACATGCTCGGCAAAGCCGTAGAGCTCCTTGTGCCAGAGCGGATGCTGCTGCGCGCGCTCATAGGCGAAGCGGCCGGTGTCGAGCACGCGGTCGAACGGGACTTTGGCAAAACTCGCCTCGACGAGTTCGGCGTCGGGATTGAGCGCGCGCACGATGGTCGCCGCGGCCTCGCGCTCGGCCGGTGTCGCGGCATCGACCTTGTTCAGCACGACGACGTCGGCGAACTCGATCTGCTCGACCAGCAAATCGACCAGCGTGCGCTTGTCGCCGTCGAGCGCCTCGCCGCGCTGGGTCAGGAAATCGGTCGAGGCATAGTCCTTCAGGAGATTGGCGGCGTCGACCACCGTGACCATGGTGTCGAGCCGCGCGACGTCGGAGAGGCTTTGGCCATCTGCATCGCGAAACTCGAAGGTCGCGGCGACCGGAAGCGGCTCGGAAATGCCGGTCGATTCGATCAGCAGATAGTCGAAGCGGCCGCTCTCGGCCAGCGCGCGCACCTCCTTCAGGAGATCGTCGCGCAGGGTGCAGCAGATGCAGCCATTGCTCATCTCGACCAGTTTCTCGTCAGTCCGGGACAGGTTCGCACCGCCATCGCGAACCAAGTCGGCATCGATGTTCACCTCGCTCATGTCGTTCACAATCACCGCAACCTTCAGGCCGTGGCGGTTGTTCAGGACTTGGTTCAGCAAAGTGGTCTTTCCAGCCCCGAGGAAGCCGGACAAGATGGTGACGGGGAGTTTTGGCATCGAGATCAAACAGTTGTTGGAGGGATGGGCGGCGGCGGGACATGGGTCACTGGATTTATGTAATGTTATAACATAACATCATCGCGGCCGCGACCTGTCAAGCGCCGGAATACGGCGCGGCGCTATTTGCGTTGTTCACGAAGGCGTAGCCCGGTTGAGGGAAGCGATATCCGGGGTCAACTCGTGCCTGCGGCCATGCTCCTGGTCCCGTCATGCTTGAGGAGCCGCGAAGCGGCGTCTCGAAGCACGACGGCCCCGCTGCAACAGCTCGGCCGTGCATCCTTCGAGACGCGCTTCGCGCTCCTCAGGATGACGGCGATAGAGAGCTACGAATCTTCCCTACTTCGCCACGCCGCGCAGCACGAGCTGGTTCATGCGGCTCGCGAAAGCGGCCGGATCGTCGGGCATCTCGCCGTCGAGGATCTGCGCTTGCTCGAACAGCAACAGCGACAGGTCCTTGGCCTGCGCGGTGTCGGTCGCGAGCGCTGCGACCAGCGGGTGACGCAGATTGATCTCGAGGATCGGTTTGGTGATCGCGCCGCGGTTCTGCTGGGCGAGCAGCCGCTCCAGCGCGCGATCGCGCGCGTCACCGCCGGCGACCAGGCACGACGCGCTCGCGGTCAGCCGCTGCGAGGCGCGCACATCGGAGACGCGCTCGCCGAGCGCATCCTTGATCACTGCGATCGTGGTCGCGGCATCGGCGGCCGGCTCGTCCTTGTTGTCGTCCTTGTCGTCGGAAAGCGGGATCAAGCCGAAATCGACATCGCCCTGGCTGAGCGACTTCAGCGGCTTGCCGCCGAAATCGAGCGGCGCCGAGGTCCAGAACGCATCGACCGGATCGGTCAGCAGCAGCACCTCGATGCCGCGGGCACGCGCCGATTCCAGCTTCGGGTTCGACTTCAGCCGCTCGACGCTGTCACCGACGAGGTAATAGATCTCGGTCTGGTTCGGCTTGAAGTCGTCGACAACTTGCTTCAGCGAGCGGTTCTCGCCCGACGTCGTGGTGAAGCGCGCCAGCGCCAGCAGTTTTTCGCGGCGCTCGAAATCCTCGTAGAGGCCTTCCTTGATCACCGGACCGAACGCGTCCCAGATCTTTGCGAACGTCTCCGGCTCCTTCTCGCCGAGCGTTTCCAGCTCGCCGATCACCCGGCCGGTGACCGCCTTGCGGATTTGCGCGAGCTGCGGATTGTTCTGCAACATCTCGCGCGAGATGTTGAGCGGCAGGTCCTCGCTGTCGATCACGCCGCGGATGAAGCGGAGATAAGCCGGCAATAGCTCGGCATCGTCGGCGATGAAGACGCGGCGGACATAGAGCTTGACCTTGCCCTTGCGCTCGACCTGGAACAGGTCGAACGGCTTGGCCGATGGCGCGAACAGCAGCACGGCGTAGGACTGCCGGCCTTCGGCGCGGTAGTGCAGCGTCATCGCCGGTTCGTCGAAGGCGCCTGCGATCTGCTTGTAGGCCTGCGCATAGTCTTCCGGCGAAAGCTCCGACTTCGAGCGCTGCCACAGCGCGCTCGCCGAGTTGATCTGGCGCGGCTCGCCCTCCTCCGGCACCAAAAGGATCGGAAACTGGATGTTGTCGGAATATTCGCGGACGATGCGCTCGATCTCGTAAGCCTCGAGATATTTGGCGGCGTCCTTTTTCAGATGCAGCACGATCTCGGTGCCGCGCGCGACACGCTCGGCGGCCGCCTCGCTGGCCGGCGCGATCTCGAAGCCGCTGCCGCCTTCCGACGACCACACCCACACTTCATCCGAGCCGGCGCGGCGGCTGGTGACGACGATCTTGTCGGCGACCATGAACGCGGCATAGAAGCCGACGCCGAACTGGCCGATCAGATTGGCGCCGTCCTTGGCCTCGGTCAGCTTCGACAGGAACGACTTGGTGCCGGAGCGCGCGATGGTGCCGAGATTATCGATCAGCTCCTGACGCTCCATGCCGATGCCGGTATCGACCACGGCGAGCGTATCGGCGGCCTTGTTCGGGACGATCCTGATCTCCGGCGGCGTGCCGTCGGTGATCAGGCCGGGATTGGCGATCGCCTCGTAACGCAGCTTGTCGCAGGCATCAGATGCGTTCGAGATCAGCTCGCGCAGGAAGATATCGGTCTCGGAATAGACCGAATGCACCATGAGGTGCAGCAATTCGGCAACCTCGGCCTGGAACGGCTGGGATTCGGCGGCGGCAGTCGTGGTCATGCGGAAACTCGGACAATCGCAGGTGGCGGGAAAGCCCTGATATAGCGTGATCGCGCCGCCTGGCAAGCCAAGCGGGGGGAACCGTCAGCCCGAGATCGCCGCGAGATAGCGCTCGACCGAGCGATCGAACGCCGCTTTGGCGTCCGAGGCGATGTTCTTGCCCCACCAGGCGCCATAGACCCGCTCAAAGGCCAGCGGCGCGACCGCGCGCGCGACGCGGCGGACCGCGGACGCATTGAGCGGGATGTAGTTCGGGTAGGAATACATGAAGCTGACCGAACGGCGATCCATCGCCACCATCGCGATGTCGCCGGTCAGCAGCGCACCGCGCCCGTCGGCGCCCTTGCGCCAATGCAGCATGGTGGCGCCGGCAAAATGGCCGCCGGCCCGCAGCAAAAGGATGTCGTCGGAGATGCGATGGCTGTCGCCCTGCCACGGCACGATCGACGGATGCGGCCGCGTCACCCATTGCGCGTCGTCGCCATGCAGATAGACCTGCGCATTGTCGAACGCCGCGCTCCAGTCGGCGACCGCGCCATAGTAATGCGGATGCGAGATCGCGATCGCCTTCAGGCCGCCGAGCGACCTGACATGCGCGATCGCCTCCGCTGTTGCCAACGGCACGCAGTCCCACATCACGCAGCCGCCGCGGTCCGGCACCAGGAGCGCGCGCTGACCGATCGCAAATGCCGGCTCGAGCGCGATCCCGACCAGACCGAGATCGTCGCGCCAGACCAGCCGATGCCGCCCGGCGAGCTCCTCGCGCGTCAGCCAGGCCTGCCCTTTCCAGTTCACATATTGCCGCTCGTCCTCGCAGATCGGGCAGGACGGCGGCGGCGCCGCGGTTTCAGGAAATTGCGCGCCGCATTGTTCGCAGGTCCAGATAGGCATTGGGAGAAGCCACGCGTTGGGATGAAGCCGGTCCCCGCTCTACGTCAGCAGCGCGAGGCGTTCAATGCCTGCGCCCCAGTTCCATCTGCATCTCCGCCGGCGCGACGCCGAATTTTCTGCGGAACGAGCGATGGAAATAGGACAGGTCGTTGAAGCCGGCCGTATAGGCGATGTCGCTGACCTTGCGGCCGGCGCCCTGTTCGTGCAGCAGCAGCCGGCGCGCCAGCAGCAGACGCTGCTCGAGCACGAATTCCGAGAACGTGGTCCCGGCGGAGGCGAACAGGCGCTGCGCCTGCCGCGTGCTCAGCGCATTCGCGCGCGCAACGGCCTCGATCGTGAGGTTGCCGTTGTCGAGGTTTTTCAGAACGTCGGCCTTCATCAGATCGAGCCGCGTCTTCGCCACTCCGTCGCCTGCGGCCAGTTCCTTCTGCTCGGCGCTGCTGCCGAGCACGAGACCGACCAGATCCGCCAGATGATGCGCCGCCGCCTGCTGGCCCGGCGCGTCGAGATCGCCGGCAAGGTCGGTGCAGAGCGCAGAATAGCGTTCGATCATCGCGCTCAAGGCCGGGTCGCGCCCGAGCGCCCGCGCCAGCTGCGTCTCGACCGACGGCGTCGCCTGGAGCAGCAGGCGCCGCGGAAACCGCGTCGTCATAAAGCTGCCGGACTGGGTGAGATCGGCGGTGCCGACGATATTCATTTCGGTGAGGCACATCTGGCCGCGCGCCAGCTCGATCGCCTTGCTGCCCTGTGTGACCTGCACCATGCCGCGCGTCGCGAAGATCAGGACGAGGTCGTCACAGCCGTCGTCCAGCAGGGCGCGGGTGCGGGCAAAGCGGGCCGAGCCGCCGCGTGGCGTCGCAATCGCGACCGTATGCAGCAGCGTGAACTCGTTGTGGCAATCGATGCGGTTGTCGTCGGTCGGTGCGACATCGAGCCGGCAGAAGCCGCGGCAAATGCCCTCGCGCCACGCCTCATAGGCCGGCCCCCTGGCCAGTCCGTGATGGAAAATCGAGAACCGGTTGGGCACCTGCGTCTCGGACATGATCCGTGCTCCGAAAGCCCGATCGTTCGAAACGAGGCGATGAACGATCACGTTCTGCCAGATATGCGCAGGTCGGGCGCGCTTGTCGTTCCTGTCCCTACGCTTGGCGCGACGGTCCACGACTCCGGCGGGGAGCCTGATACCACTCCGCCGATTGCTGGTAAAGCTATTCACGAGATGCAACCCTATGATGCGAAATGCGGAAGCCGGGAATAAAACCGCGCAGCAGTTTCGTGACGCGGCACTGCCGTGTCTCGACGATGCCTATGCGTTCGCCCAGGTCCTGGTGCGAAGTGAGGCGGACGTCGAACAGGCCGTGCAGGAATGCTATCAGCGCGCCCTGCACCAGTTCGACGGCTTGCGTGGACCGGCCGTGCGGCCGTGGCTGCTTGCGATCCTCAAAGCTGTCTGTCAGGAGAAGCTCGGCGAGAAGCCCGGCCGCCGCGGCACGCCGGCGGATGCTGCCGGCACGAATGGAACTTCCGCCCCGCGTGGCACCCCGACGATCCGGCAACTCATCGACGAACTGCCCGCGCCGCTCGGCGAGGTCATCGCGCTGCGCGAAGTCATCGATCTCTCCTATAAGGAGATCGCCGAGGTCACCGGCATTCCAGTGACCACCGTGATGTCGCGCCTCGCCGAGGCCCGCGCGCGGCTGCTCGCGGCGCGCCGCGCCGCAAAGGCAGCGCCGGAGGCGAGGCCCACAGGCGGCGGGTCAAAACTAACGGTCTACCGCGCGAATGCCTGTTGAACCGCCGAGGACTCCGTGATGCCGTTGGCGATCAGGAGCTGAAGCAACACCCGCGCCTTCTGTGGATTGAGATCGAGCGCGACCGCAAAGCCGAGCTTGTCGTCCTCGACCTCGACGTTGCGGTTCACGAAGCCCGAGCCGACGCGGCTCGAGCGCACGACCACGACGCCCTGCTTCGCCGCGGCCGCCAGCGCATCGATCGCGCCCTTCGTTGAATTGCCGTCGCCGACGCCGGCGAGCACGATGCCCTTGGCGCCGCGCTTGACCGCGTCCTCGATCTCGGCGGCGTCCATGTTGGCATGCGAATAGATGATGTCGACCCGCGGCAGCGGCGGCGCATCCGGCAGCTTCAGCTTGGCACTCTTGACCGGTACCGCCGGCTGCAGGAAGCGCGGCGAGCCGGTGTCGACATAGCCGACCGGCCCGGCATCGGCCGAGCGGAACGTCTCGACGCTGGTCGTGTTGGTCTTCTGCACCCAGCGCGCCGCATGGACGGTGTCGTTGAGCACCACGAGCACGCCGCGGCCGCGGGATTCCGGCGCCGAGGCGACCCGCATCGCCTCATAGAGATTGGCCGGGCCGTCGGCACCGATCGCGGTCGAGGGCCGCATCGAGCCGACCAGCACGACCGGGATGTCGGTGTCCAGCACGTTTTGCAGGAAGAACGCCGTCTCCTCCATCGTGTCGGTGCCATGGGTGACGACGACGCCGTCGACCTCCTTGTTGTCGATCGCGGCGCGGATTCGCTTGACGAGGTCGAACCAGACCTTGTCGTTCATGTCCTGCGAGCCGATCGATGAAATCTGCTCGGCCGAGATCTGGGCAAGATTTTCGATGCCCGGAATCGCCGCCACCAGATTCGCCGAGCTGACCTTGCCCGAGTCATAGGCATTGCCGGCGCGCGCGCTGGCCTGGCCTGCGATGGTGCCGCCTGTGCCGAGCACGAGCACACGGGCGAGCGTGGTGTCGGTGGCCCTTTGAGCCGCTGCCGGCGACGCAAGCCCGACGACAAGGGCAGCGGCAAGGCCGGCGATCCATCGCGCGGAATAGCTTGATTGAACCGAGTGCAGCATCATTTTCTTTCCCCAGTGACAACTTTCCTGCCCACAACTCGTGGTTTTATCCCGCAACAAATCGACGAAGTTGCGGCGGAAAATGTCGTGGACGACATCCCGGTTCTCGCCGCGTTTCTTCGCCACTCCCGCAAAATATTGACATCTCCCGGATGACGGCGCACATTTTTCGAAGATTATTCGAATTTTTGAGCAAGCCCATGGATTTTCAGCTTCCCGACGAGTTGCGCGTGCTGCAGGGACGGGTGCGCGAATTCGTGCGCAGCGAGTTGCAGCCCCACGATGCCGCGATCGAGGCGACCGGCGAGGTGCCCGAGAGCGCCATGGCCGGCCTGCGCAGGATGGGATTGTTCGGAACCAACACGCCAAAACAATTCAGCGGCCTCGGCCTCTCGATGCTGGGCAGCTGCATCGCGATCGAGGAGCTCGCGAAGGCCCACACCGCCTTCTACTATCTGAGCGGGGTGAACGTTCATATCGGCTCGAAGGCTATCGAGTTCTACGCACAGCCCGCCGTTCGCGACCGATGGTTGCCCGAGCTTGCCAGCGGACGCGTGATCGGCGCCTTCGCCCTAACCGAGCCGAACGCCGGATCCGACGCCGCCCGTATCCAGACCCGGGCGCGGCGGGACGGCGATCATTACGTGCTCGACGGAAGCAAGACCTACATCACCAATGCGCCGGTCGCCGGCGTCTTCACCGTATTCGCCACGCTCGACCCGTCTGCCGGCGCGAAGGGCATCGCTGCCTTTGTCGTCGATGCGAAGACCCCGGGCCTGCGCATCGGCCGCCTGGTCGAGATGGCCGCCGGGCGCGGCTCTGATCATGCCGAGGTGATCTTCGAGGGCTGCCGCGTGCCGCGCGAGAATCTGCTGGGCCAGGAGAGTGAAGGATTTGCCATCGCGATGCGGTGCCTGGATGCCGGGCGCACGCATTGGGGCGCCTATTGCGTCGGCGCGGCGAGCCAGCTGCTGGACTATGCGCTCGATCATGTTTCCGAGCGGGAAACATTCGGACGCAAACTGCGCGACCATCAGGGCATCGAGTGGCAGATCGCCGACATGGCGAGTTCGCTGCACGCCGCGCGCCTCGTCGCCTATGAGGCGGCCTGGCGTTACGACCAGGGCGACGCGGCCGCGCGTACCGCCGCGGCGGCGCTCTCCAAATATACCGGCGCCGACATGGTGCAGCGCGTCGCCGACATGACCATGCAGCTGTTCGGCGGTGCCGGTTATTCCAAGGACCTGCCGCTCGAACGTATCTGGCGGGAAACACGGGTGGTGCGAATTCTGGATGGCACATCCGAGATCATGCGCCAGATCATCGCCCGCAATGCATTCCGCAACCATGAACGGCGCAACGCAACCATCTGACAACAGCCTCTTCCATTTATGTTGCAATTGTCCTTGGTGATCCACTTCCGCTGTCTTAGTGTTTTGCGGGGATGGGAGATTCTTGTTCTGACGCGTTTCTTTGCGCGAGCCGGTATCCATCCCGGATCAAGTCCGGGACAGGCTTCGCTCGAAAGCGCTCTTGGAGAAGGAAGTGGCTTCGGGGACGATACTCAAGCTCAAGCAACAACGCAGCCGCGACCGGCGCGAGCAGATTCTCTCGGCAGCCACCAGGCTGTTTGGCGAGAGAGGCATCGATGGCACCTCGCTCACCGACATCGCCGCGGCGGCCAAGGTGCCGCTCTCCAGCCTCTATGATTATTTCGAGGACAAGCGCGCGCTGGTGCTCGATGTGCCCGCGGGCAATTTCGAGGCGCTGTATCAGAAGACCGAACCGCTGCTGGTCAAGGGTGGCGACCCCGTCGAACAGCTCCGCATCATCTTCCTGACCAACTTCCAGTACATCAAGGACAACCCGGGCTGGGGCCGCGTGTTCTTCCTGGAGATATGGCCGAGCGTGCTTGCCGCCGAGCCGCGGGTGAAGAAGGCGGTCGACAAATACGCGCTGCTCTATGTGCAGCTGCTCAAGCAGGCGAGCCGCGCCGGCACCTATCGCAGGAACCTCGACCCCTACACCGCGATGTCGCTGATGATGGGCGGGATGTGCCACCTCACCGCGGTCTGGCTGCTCTACGGCCGCAAATACGATCTGGTGAAGAAGGGCAAGGCGCTGTTCACCACGCTGCACAACGGGTTCGTTCGGCGTTAGTTGTGCGGGTGTGCGGCCCCAGCTCTCTCGGATGGGTAGAGCGCAGCGAAACCCATCATTCGTTAGGCCGGCACGGAGTGATGGGTTTCGCTTCGCTCTACCCATCCTAAGCACTGAACGAACCGGCATGGCGGTTCTCATCCGAGCATGATCTTTCTAAAACCGTTACACAACTATGCTGATCCTGCTCTAGTATGATGCTGTGTGCGCGCGCTTTGCGGAATGCGCGAGGTTGGGGAAGGGAACGAACCGATGGACGTCAAGGCTGTCCTGCCGCCGCGCGGCCGCGACTATCGCCTGGATCTCTTGCGTGGCTTCGCCAACTGGGCGATCTATCTCGACCATATCCCGAACAATGCGGTGAACTGGATCACGCAGAAGAATTTCGGCTTCAGCGACGCGGCCGACCTGTTCGTGTTCATCTCTGGCTACACCGCATCATTCGTCTATGCGCGGATGATGCTCGAGCGCGGCACCGTGATCGGCGCCACCCGCCTGATCAAGCGGGCCTGGCAGATCTACGTCGCGCACGTCCTCTTGTTCGTGATCTATATCGCCGAGATCGGCTATCTCTCCCAGCGCTACCACGACCCCAACCTGGAGAACGAATTCAACGTCGCGGGCTTCATGCACAACCCGGCCGAGACGCTCTATCAGGGCCTGCTGCTGGCGTTCAAGCCCGTCAACATGGACGTGCTGCCGCTCTATATCGCCCTGATGGTTTGCTATCCGCTGGTGCTGTGGGCGATGTTGCGCAAGCTCAATCTGACGCTGCTGGCCTCGTTCCTGCTCTATCTCGCCGCACGGCATTTCGGCTGGAACCTGCCGGCCTATCCGTCCGGTACATGGTATTTCAACCCGTTCTGCTGGCAGTTCCTGTTCGTGTTCGGCGGATGGTTTGCGCTCGGCGGCGCCAGCGAGTCGATCTCGTTCATCCGCTCGCGCGCTTTCCTTTGGCTCGGCGGCGCCTATCTGTTGTTCGCGCTGGTGATGACGCTGGCGGGCCGCTTCCCGGAGCTCGGCCAGGCGATGCCGGCCTGGCTCTATGATGCGTTCAACCCGAACGACAAGACCAACCTCGCGCCCTATCGCGTGCTGCACTTCATCGTGCTCGCCTTCTTCGTCACGCGCTTTTTGCCGCGCGAGTGGCCTGGATACGAATGGCCGATGTTCCAGCCGATGCTCAAATGCGGCCAGCAGTCGCTCGAGGTGTTCTGCTCCGGCGTCTTCCTCGCCGTCATCGCGCATGTCTTGCTGGTCGAGGTCTCCGGCAGCATCTGGATGCAGATCCTGGTCAGCGTTGTCGGCATCGTGCTGATGACCGCGCTGGCTTACTACCGCTCGTGGTCGAAGAAGGTCGACAAGGCGCCGGCGAAAGCGCCGGCCGCCGCCAAGCCGGCGGAGTAGACCGGGGCGACCGCGCACGATCGATCTTGCGCGCGCCGGGCCGCCGCAGCGACTCGGCACCCCTCGCAGTGAACGGTTTCCGGCTTGTCCACCTCCCGGCCGTCCCTGGGGATGATGTCGCGGTTCGCTCGACGGGGCGCGATCGGCTTGTTAAGCCGCGTCTCCGCAAGGATGATTTGAGTCGGGGCAGATGACCGTAGCGATCGAGATGGGACAGACGACGGCCGGCGCTTCGGCGGCCATCGACCTCGAGGAGCTGTTGGCGACGCGCCTCCTGGTGCAGGGCAATTCGGGTTCCGGCAAATCCCATCTGCTGCGCCGGCTGCTGGAACAGAGCGCGCCCTGGGTGCAGCAGACCATCATCGACCCCGAAGGCGACTTCGTCACGCTGGCCGAGCGCTTCGGCCACCTCGTCATCGACGCCGAAGACCATACCGAGCGCAGCCTGCAGGTCGCCGGCGAGCGCGTGCGCATCCACCGCGTCTCCACCGTGCTCAATCTCGAAGGGCTCGACGCCGAGAACCAGATGCGGCGGGCGGCGGCTTTCCTCGGCGGAATGTTCGAGGTCCCCCGCGACCACTGGTATCCGATGCTGGTGGTGGTGGACGAGGCGCAGCTGTTCGCGCCGGCGGTTGCGGGCGAAGTGACCGACGAGGCGCGCAAGCTCTCGCTCGGCGCGATGACCAACCTGATGTGCCGCGGCCGCAAGCGCGGCCTTGCCGGGATCATCGCAACCCAGCGGCTCGCCAAGCTCGCCAAGAATGTCGCGGCCGAGGCGTCCAACTTCCTGATGGGCCGCACCTTCCTCGATATCGACATGGCGCGCGCCGCCGACCTGCTCGGCATGGAGCGGCGGCAGGCGGAAGCCTTCCGCGACCTCGAGCGCGGCCAGTTCATGGCACTTGGACCCGCGCTCTCGCGCCGCCCGCTCGGCTTGCGCATCGGTCCAACCGACACGCAGCCGCGCAACGCGGCGCCGCGGCTGATGCCGCTGCCGGAAGCAGCACTTGAGGACGCGCGCGCCATCATCCTGGCAGCGCCGCCGCCCGAGACCGTGCGTCCGTCGCGCCGGGCGCCGTCGCCGGACCTGCTCAGCCAGCTGATGGCCGCCAAGCAGCCGGCGCCGGAGCCAAGTCCCGAAGCCGCGGAGCCGCCGCTCAGCGCCGAGCAATTGACCGAGCGGCGGGAGCGGCTGGACCGTATCCTGCGCGCCATCCTCGCCGAACCCGACGCCGGCTTCCGCGCCATCGGCGTGCTGTATCAGGAGTTCGTGGTCCGCTGCCGCATCGAAGGGCTCGGCGCCGTCGTGCCGGAGCTGACCGATTTCCGCCGCATGTTGACGCGCGCCCGCGCCGGGCTCGGCACCGAGATGGCGGAAGACGACGCGTGGCAGGATGTCTCGATGCGCGCCGCGCTGCTGCCCGAGGACATGCAAGGCGTCTTCATGATGATCGCCCGCGCCGCGAAGGAGGGCTGGCCCTGCCCGAGCGATGCCGCGATCGCACGCGCCTACGGCACCCACTCGCTGCGCCGCGCCCGGCATCTTTTGACCTATATCGAGGAACAGGGCCTGATCGTCTGCCAGCTCGACGGCGCCGGCCGGCGGACCGTGACCCTCGTCGAACTCGCCTGGGCGACCGCGGCGGCCGATCCGAATGCGGATGAGGTGGCGGCGGAGGCGGCTGCGAGCTGCTCAACTCCATGATCTGAGGTTTGAGCAGCGAAGCGCACGATCCAAGGTGCACTCAACAACGAAAATGCCCGCCGAGAGGCGGGCTTTTTCGGTTTTCAGGCCAATCGTGGCTCGCCCGAGTTAGCAGCGCTACGCGCCGGAGCGTTTTCGCTTTTCCGAGCCTCTCCCTAGAGAATAGGCTGAATACAGCTCGAGTTCACCGCAACGAGATTGTGAGCCCGCCGAGGTTTGCGGCAAATTCCAGTCCTGCTTTCGGCCCTTTGAGCGTAAGCAGAACACCGCGTTCATTTCGCATGCTCACGCCGCCCACGCCGGCAGCCCATGCGCCGCCTCCTCCGACCAGCGTATAGCTGCCGGCGAAATCGTTGACCTCCCTGATGCCAGAGGCGGTGCCTTCCAGCCAGGTCACCGACGCACCCGCGCTTAAGCCGAGGCTGAAGCCGGACACGATGAACCGATAGTGCCGCCCACGGTAGGTGAGCGTGCCGCTCCCGCCGCCACCACCCACGACGAGAGCTGCCTTCACGAACTTGACCTGGACATGGCCAGTCGCCTGTGCGGAGCATGGCGTGACCGACAGGATCATCGCCGCAAGCGCCAGTATGACGGGACGGATCGTGCATCGCATCGCTGCGGCCCCTCTGAGCTCAGGGATTTGTAAGGTCGATCTTCTTCCAGGTGTGATCCGGATCGAAAACGATCATGCGCGAGGCGAGGAAATCGGTGCGTGAGCCGAGATCCTTTTGATAGACAGTGCCTGCGTGGTTGACCAGGAACGTCATGACGCCGGAATTGGCGTATTCGGCGGGATAGGCGACCAGTGCAAATCCACCGATCATCTTGCCCTTCACGACATAGTTCAGCGCGCCGCCCGGGGCGTCGGAGCCCTGCGCTTTCAGGATCCGATAGTAGTATCCGTGATACGGCGCGCTCTGCTCGCCGACCTTGTAGCCCTCCGCCGCGGCCTGCGCGGCCAGCTCACCGAGCGGACTCGGGTCCTTGTCGTCGCGCCAGAACAATCCGTCGGTCTTGCCCGGCCTGCTGACGATGCGCTGGGCATAGGCGCCCACACCCTCGCCGCGATCCTTTTCAGCATATTCATTCTGAGCGTCGACATAGGCGAGACAGGTCTGGATCGCAGCAAGCTCGTTATTGCCAATCCTGCGGTAGAGGATTTCGCGACGTCCCGCAGCCGCGTCAAAGCTCCAGCCGTCGCGGTTGTTGACGAGGGGAATCGGGAACGGGAAGTCGTCGGGCCCCAGAATCAGGGTGGCCTTCTTATTGTCGTCGGCCCTGATCGAATGCTTGGCGTCGTAGGCCGAAAGGAAGCGCTGTCGCGCATTGGCGTCGGCGACATCGTCGCCCGACTCAATGATGTCGGCAGCATCGCGGCCCAGCACTTTCAGCATGGCCCGGCTCGTGCCGGCCTTGACGGCGGTCGCCAAGGCGGACGCTGCGTCTTCGGGATTGGGGAAGCCCTGCTGGGCGCGAGCCGGAGACAGCAGCAGAGCGAGTGCTGCTGCCGCAGCGATGCCGACGGAAGCAATGCGATTCAATCGCAAGGACGAAGAGCCTGTCATTGTGATGCCTCCGACCGAGATGGAATCTTCGCACCAGTGGCACGCCATTCGTCGTAGCTGCGAAGCTTGAGGCCGAGCTTGTCGTAATAGACCCTGAGATAGCCGTCGGCACCGCGCGTCACCGCCGCTGGCATGACGTGCTCGACTTCCTGCGCCATCACGCCGACATAGGATTTGCTGCTGCCGAGATAGCTGAAGCGGTAATAACCGAGGCCGTTGGAGAGATATCCAAGCAGTTCGATGTCGTGCTTGAGCGCGATGTCGGAACGCCGTCCGCCGCCGCCGCGAAAGCCGCCGCCTCCTCCACCGCCACCACGGAATCCGCCTCCGCCGCCACCCTGGAATCCACCGCCGCCACGACCGGCGAAGCTTGCTCCGCCGCCGCCACCGCGCGGCATGCTGGCCATGCTCGATCGACCGCGCGCCGATGCCGCCGCAGCTGCCCGTCCGGACGACACGTTCATGGCACCGCCGCGATTGCCGCCGCCACCGCGATTGGCCGCAGCTGCGCGGTTACCGGCATTGCCGCGGTTGGCAGCCTTTGCGCGATCGCCGCCCCCCTTTGCGCCGGCTCGATCGCCGCCGCCCTTTGCACGATCTGAGGCACCTGCGCGATCGCCGCCACCAGGCCGATCGCGCGTGCCGGCACGATCTCCGCCGCGGTCACCACCGCGGTCACCCGCACGATCCGCCGCTCGATCTCCTGCTCGATCACCCGCCCGATCTCCGGCTCGATCACCTGCCCGATCTCCGGCTCCCTGGTTCGGACGCAGCACTTGCTGTCCGTCCCGGCCGCGGAAATCCATTCGGTCCGAGACGCCGGCCTTCACATTATTGCCGCCGAACCGCTGCTGGACGTTGGTGTTGCTGTAGCGGACGCCTTGCCGGTGCGCAGGGTTGTGCTGCCAGCTGTTGCCGATATTGTTCACCCGGTTGTAGTGGTTGACGTAGACGTTGCGGTTGCCCCAGTTGCACCCGCCGCCCCAGTAGTTGCCCCAACGGCCAATTGCCCATCCCGCGCCGAACGCCAGGCCGGTCGCGATGACGCCCGCGCCGATATAGGACGGATACCCGAAGTAGTCAGGTGGATATTCCGCGTATGGCCAGGTGCCGTAGACTGTGGCCGGTTCATAATAGGGCACGTACATCGTATTCGGATCCGCCGACTCGATTACGACCACCTGCTTGTTCTCTTGTGTTTGAACGCTGACCTTCTGCTGCTTGGTCGTCACCAGTTTCTTGTTGTCATAGGCCTTCGACCGCAACCGCTGAATCGCATCCATCACATCCGGTTGTTGCGCGAGCACCGCATCGCCCAGATTTTTGGTCCAATCGATCTTTTCGCTCATCATCGAAATAACGTCGGGCGTGCTCGCAAGCGCCTTCACACTGTCGTCCCAGGCCTGCTTCTCGACCTCGGTCTTCAACGCATCGCCTTTTAGATTCTTGCGCTCCTTCAGCCAGCGATCGGCCTGCACAACTTCCAGTGGGTATGTCGACGCCGCCAGCACGTTGGCCAGCAGCTCGTCGGGATAGAGCGCAATCGGCGCGACCAACGCTTCGAGCTGCTCGGGCTTCAACAACTTGTCAGCCGGCTGCGCTGTCGGCGCGGCTGCCTGTGGCTGACTACTCTGCGCTGGCGGCTTGTCGGCGGTTTGCGCCACCGCAGCGACGGGAATGGCCGATACCAGCGCAATCGCAACCAGAATCTTGCCCCAACGGAACATCGCGACCTCCATCGACACCGACGGTCGACAGCATCGGCCACGGCCGCGTCCCTCCTTTGATCGAGATCAAGGAAAGCGTCGCTCAGCTTCCGGCCGGGCCCGGCTGCTGCGACGCAAGATGGGCACGGCGATCATGGATCAGGTTCTCGAGCCGATGGGCCGCAACGTTCACCGCGGTGACGGCACGCTCGGCCTGGTCGTCCCCGACCGGCTGCTTACGCTGCGTCCGCAGCACCTGGTCGATTTCGCGCTCGATCGCTTCCAGCTCCGGCATAAGCTCGGCCGCCCGGATCCGCGGCCCCAGCGCGTAAAGCATGTCGAGCGCCTCCTGGCGGCTCGGTGCCTCGACCGGCCGGAGAAACTTCCAGGCCGCGGCGAGCACCGATGCAAGGCCGCCCGCGATCATCGGCGCCAGGAAAATCGCATTTCCCCATTGATCGAGAAAGCTCTCCCGGGTCCCTTCGTAGAATGCGGCGGCGCCCGGGTGCACGGGGATGTAGGCATCTGCATCGGTGTCGGGCGTCGCGATTTGCGCCAGCCCCGGCAACTCAGCGAGCAAATTGTGGCGGGCGGTCATGATCGACTGGGTCAAGTCGCCAATCAGATCGTTGCCAAGCTTCTTCTGCGCCACCAGGTAGAATGAGGTCCGCAGCGTCGTCAGGTCGTCGGGGGGAATTGGCGGCGAACCCCGCAATGTTCCCTTGGGCACGTCGAAGCTTTCGTAGGCCCGCTCCTTTTCGGCGATCGCGCCCGCCGACTCGATGGCAATCATCACGGGCCCGGTTCGCGAATTTTGCGGGAGAACGCCTCGCAGCAGGGACAGATATTTCTCGGTCAGAGGCATCACGACCAGGATGGCGCGGACCTCCTTGGCCTCCAGGGCCCGGCGCGCGTCCGATGGCAACAGCGGCTTGAACGTCACGCCCGCGCGCGCGAGATCGTATTCGTCCGACAACACCTTGATCAGCTTCTGATTGGCCTCGAACCCGATCACGCCGAGAGTGGCGCGCTTCAGCTCCGTCACGTCAGATATCGAAGTACCGGGCGGAGCAATGATCAGTGCGACGGCGTGGGCCAGCACGATCACGGCCTGGGCCTGCGACAGGTCGCCGACATCGCCGCGCACCACCGCAAGATCGACCTTTCCGGACGCGAACGCAGCGGCAGACTCGAGCGGCCCCGTGGTCTGGACCAGGCGCAGCCGGACTGTGGCTTTCGACTCCGTGAGCTTGCCGGCGATCGCCGAAATGAGCTTGTTCGCTTCGCCATCGAGCGAACCGACGGCGACGGTGAGCGTTGTCGGCCGAAGATACCAGCGATAGGCCAATAAGCTGGCACCCCCGAGCATCAAAACGAGCCCGGCCACCAGGGCGATGCGCAACGACCTCGGTAAACTGCTAGGATCCACGGAGCGTCACTCGGTCAATCCGGCGTTGACCGGATTCTGCTTCACAACGCTCAATATATCGGGCCGCAGAGATTGGTCAAAGGCTGCATTCCGCTAGAGTTTGCAGCGATGATAGGAGACCTGCATCCCCTCGACGCCCGGAAACTCGCGCGTGATGGTGTCGTCGTCGACAACCTTGAGGAAGAACTGGACGTTGGACACCATGATCCCCGAAGCGCAACTCACAATGATATTGAGGTCCTTGCCATCATCCTTGCGCGACTTGATCTTGCAGTTCTCGAACTTGCCCCTGAGGCGATCGGCCTCGGCGATGAACCCGCCGCCATAGATCCCGGAGAAATTCGTGAACGTGACCTGGTTCGCCCTGCCCTTGCGGGCGAACACCTTGCCGCATTGGTCCGCGCTTGTGGCCCAGGCGCCGGCGAGATCGAACGCGTGCGCGCAATCCGGCAATACGAACATCATGCCCGCTAGCACTATTACGCGACGCTTGCCGTCCGGTTTCATCTCCCGTCTCCCTGTTCGCGCCCGTCAGTGACCACTCAACACCAGCGTCTGGATCGGCAGCAGCAGCGCCTGGATCCGAAGCAGCAATGCATGAACGAGTGCGGTCGCGTCGACGACGTGCAGGGCAAACCCCTTCAACGCGCCGGTTTTCGGATCGGCGATCACGTCATGGTTGCTGGTGTAGGCATTGACGATGCAACTGCTGCCCGGTGTCACGCCGTCAAGGCCGCCCTTGTAGAGCGGCTCAAGGAACACGAGGATCGAGCCGGGCTTTTGCAGGCTCTGCGGGTCGATCAACAGCTCGGTAGCCCGAAACTGGCCGGCGGCGATGAAATCCTGCACGCTGGTGACGACCAGCGGAATGATCACCCAGGGTTTCGAGATGCATGTGGCTTCCGCGACCATGCCGGGCTTCATGACCTGGGCCTCGATCTGCCCGAACCCCGCCTGCAAGCTGTTCCGGCCGGCTTCGTCGGGTATCAGGATTCCGGCCGGCCGCATGATCTGGGCCACAAGATCCCCGGGGCGAACGAGGAATTGCTCGACACGGCCATC
>NZ_AUGA01000030.1:0-118285 GCF_000426785.1 Bradyrhizobium sp. th-b2 | reverse complement strand
ATGCCAAAGCGGCCGTCCAGGGTGACTTCGCCGAGCACCTCCGGCGCTGGGCCGCCGGCGGCGAAGACCGCGCGGGTCATTTGCGTCTCGTGCTGGACGACCCACTGCGGGATACCTGGCTTGGACAACTTGACGACCTGACCGGGCACCCAGGCGTGGACATCAGCGAAGACGCCTTCGCCGATCTTCTCTCCCAGCGATCCCTGCATGCCCGTTCTCCGCCGTGCAGAGGAAACACCGGCGGCGAGCAAAAAGGAACCCCTCTCGTCGCGGGGCCGCCGGACACTATGATCGCCTTTCAACCTGCAGAGACCTTCGTCCACTCCGCTAAATGGTGCCAAGTCCGGTTGTGGCCCCTTTCCGACATGACGGATCAAGTCAGCGATGTCGGCTCAGCGAGACAACACGGACATTGCGTTGGCGAGGTGCAAATAACATAGGGCTCGCAATTCCTGCACTCGGCAATTTCAGGCCTTGTGATGGACAGTCTGCAGGCCGTAGACCTGCGTCGGGATGCTCTCGTAGCGCGCCTTCAGCTGCAGGGAAAGGAATTGCGAGTAATGTCGCGACTGATGCAGATTGCCGCCGTGGAACCATAGGCCTTCCTGCTGCGTCGGCTTCCACATGTTACGCTGCTCGCCTTCCCACGGGCCGGGGTCCTTCGTCGTATTCGAGCCGAGGCCCCAGACCTTACCGACTTTGTCGGCCATCTCGGGACTCACGAGATCGGCCACAAAGCCGTTCATCGAGCTGTAGCCGGTGGCATACACGATCACGTCCGCTGGCAATTCCTTGCCGTTGTCGAGCTTGACGCCGTTGGGCGTGATTTCTTCGACTTGTACAGTGAACAGTTTGATTTTGCCGTCAATGATAAGCTGTGAGGCGCCGACGTCGATGTAATAGCCCGAGCCGCGGCGCAGATACTTCATGAATAGCCCGGAATCGTCGTCACCGAAGTCGAGCCTGAAGCCGGCCTTTTCCAGCCCGGCGTAGAAAGCGGCGTCATCCTGGCGGATCTTGTCATAGACCGGCTTCTGAAACTGATTCAATATCCGGTAGGGCAGCGAAGCGAAGATCAGATCGGCCTTGGCCGTGGTCATTCCGCTGCGGACGGCACGTTCGGAATAAAGATCACCGAGGGTCGCCATCAGCGAATCCGAGCGCACAATGTGCGTCGTTGAGCGCTGCACCATCGTTACGTCGATGCCGGCCTCGTACAGCGCAGCGCAGATGTCGTGGGCCGAATTGTTCGAGCCGATCACCACCACCTTCTTGCCTTTGTAGCCGCCGGAGCCGGGATGGCGAGAGGAATGGTGTTGCTCGCCCTTGAACGTTTCCATGCCTTTGATTTTCGGCATGTTCGGCTTGGCCGACATGCCGGTCGCGAAAACAAGCTGCTTGGGCCGCAGAGTGATCTCCTTGCCATCGCGTTCGACGACGATGGTCCATTCCTTCCTTGCGTCGTCCCAACTGGCGCGTTTGGCCATAGTGTTCGTCCAGTAGTTCAGCTCCATGACCTTGGTGTACATTTCCAGCCAATCGCCGATCTTGTCCTTGGGCGAGAACACAGGCCAGTTCTTGGGGAAATCGATGTAGGGCAAGTGATCGTACCAGACGGGGTCGTGCAGGCAGAGCGACTTGTAGCGGTTGCGCCAGGAATCGCCGGCGCGTGCGTTCTTTTCGACGATGATCGTCGGTACACCGAGCTGGCGCAGCCGCGCACCGAGCGCAATGCCGCCCTGTCCGCCGCCGATGACAAGCACGTGGGGCTGGGTCTTGAACCCGAGTTCTTCGACTTCCTCGTCGCGCAGCTCCTTCCAAGTCTTGGAGCCGGGATTGACGCCATGCCTGGCGCCGAGCGGTCGGCTGAAGCCGGCCTTTTCCTCATGGCCCTTGAGTTCGGCCATCGTCGTCAAGAGCGTCCAGATCTGGTCGTTCTGCAGTCGGATGAGTCCATATCCGCGCGCGACCTCGGTCTCGAATGAGATCCAAGACTCGGTCACGCCGCCAGCCTCGGTTGGCGTTTCACCTTCGGCGATTTTCCAGTTGTGCGGCTTCACGCGCACTAGGCAATGCGCGAGCATGTCGCGGACCTGATCGCGGCCTTCCATGGTCTTGATGTTCCAGGTGAAGGCAACGAGGTCGCGCCAGTAGCAATCCGGAGCGAACATTCCTACGGCGGCGTCGAGATCGCCCGCCGCAAGCGCGGCATCAAACTTGTCGAGGAAAACTTGGACGCGCGCGCTAAGGGTGGTGTCGAGCATCACTTCCTCCCAAACGTCGTTTTCATATTTTTCTGCGCAGGCAACGTAACCTTACCCCAACCATCGCGGGAATCCAGACTCGCACGGCAGGTTCCCGGTCGGCTTCAGCACCTCTCGGCGCCCGCCTGCAACAACGCCGCTTTGCCCATCGACGAGTTAGTAGGTTTAGAGTTCTATTTGCTGCGGTGCACGAGTCTGGAGGTGGCCCTTTGCGGACATCGGATTCTTCTGCTTCTTCTCGATCCAGGTCAGCTTGTCGGCGAACTTCTCCCGCATAGCCTGCGTCATCTCGAGCTCGAGCGGGAAGCTGCCGCTCATCGTGTCGGTGGTGCAGCCCTCGAACTTGCCGAACTCCTCGAAATACGAGGTCAGCCGGTCGCCGACCTTGCCGACAACAGGCACGTCCACGATCATGCGGAACGGCGACACGCGCGTGGTGCGGCAGGCGAAGGTGCGCAATTTGCCCTGGGCGTCGTACGAGTTCGGCAGCGTGTAGCTGCCGTTGACCGAGATCCTGACAGCGTGTTGCTTGAGAAACTTTTCGACAGACACGGCTGGACCTCGCCCGAGGCGATGTGAGTGCACGGAGGTCGGGGGTTGACCGGCTTCTCTGCCGGTCCGGTGGTGGGGACGTCCGCTACCGACGCGACGGCAGCGGGAAGGCTGCGGCATGCGTCCCAGCGCGCCGCGGGCTGGGACGCAAGCAGCCTTGGCGCGCAGGTGCGTACAGTCGTACCGTCGAAAAACTAGGAAAAAGTTAAACCGGCACGGAGCACGGGCGGCGCACTCTATGGCGTAACCCTTTCACAACGGTTTATTTTGCGGGCCGCACAACTACCGGGAGAGTTGTCGCACGCCGATGCAATCGCGCCGTGCCCTAAAGCGCCTGCTCCGGCTTCCGCCCGGGTGCTAGGCTTGGCCGAAATCAGACCGGACCCTCGGATGCCAAACATGTCAGATAAAGCGCTTGCCGACGGCAAGATCCTGCAAAGCGTGGTCGATGGCGTCGGCGTCATCACCTTCAACAATCCCGACAAGCGCAATGCGATGTCGCTGGAGATGTGGGAAGGGCTCGGCGAGGCGCTGATCGCCTTGCGCGACGATCCTGATGTCCGCGTCGTGATCCTGGTCGGCGCCGGCGACAAGGCCTTCGTGTCGGGCGCCGATATCAGCCAGTTCGAGAAGACCAGGCACAATGCCGAGGCCTCCGAGGAATATTCACGGCGCAGCGCGGCCCAGCGCGCCCTGCTCGCCGACTATCCGAAGCCGACCATTGCCTGCATCCGCGGCTTCTGCCTCGGCGGCGGCATGCAGGTCGCGATGCTGACCGACATCCGCATCTCCGGCGCCAGCGGCCAGTTCGGCATTCCCGCGGCCAAGCTCGGCATCGCCTATGGCTATGAGGGCTTGCGCCATCTGGTGTCGCTGGTCGGCCCGTCCTGGGCGCGGCTGATCATGTATACGGGCATGCGGATCGACTCCACGGAAGCGCTGCGGATCGGCCTCGTCGATCGCGTGCTGCCGGACGCCGAGCTCTGGGACGCGACCATGGAGATCGCGCGCACCATTTCGGGCAACGCGCCGCTGGCGATCAAGGCCGCCAAGATCACCATCGCGCAGGTGCTGAAGGATCCCGCCGATCGCGACATGGCCGCGATCAAGCAGATCGGCATCGACTGCATGGACAGCGCGGATTTCCGCGAGGGCCGCAGCGCCTTCATGGAAAAGCGCAAGCCCAAGTTCAAGGGCCGGTAGCGGCGTCCTCATCCTCACCTGTCATCGCCCGGCCTGTGCGCAATTGCGCACTTGGACCGGGCGATCCAGTACGCCGCGGCCCATCGGCTCAAGCACGACCGCCTCTCGAATACTGGATCACCCGCATGCGCGGGTGATGACACCGGATGGCTATTGCGCGATTTTCTGAATAATCGAATAATACCGTCGATTTGCCCGACGTGTCAAGTTGCCGTGTCGAACGTCGGCAGCCGCGGGCTACTTTGCATGGGGTTGTTTTCGATATTTTGGCAATGGGCCCTTGCAACGGCAGGCCGCGGAGTTTCGCTGTGCTCGTGCTTGAACCTGCCCCCTACTTCTTCTCGTTGACCGGCACCGTGTAGTTCAGGATCAGCCGTCCGCCGTCGGGGTAGATGGTCTGGCCGGTGATGTAGGAGGCATCGTCGCTGGCGAGGAAGGCCACGACGGAGGCGACCTCGCTCGGTTCGCCGCAACGGCCGGCCGGGGTGCGCGACAGCACGCTGCGCCGGGCATCCTCGGACGAGAAGATCGCCGTCGCCACCATCTCGGTCAGGATCGTGCCGGGTCCGACCGCCACGACCCGAATGCCGTGCGGCGCCAGCGCCACGGCCGCCACCGAGGTGAGCTGCTTCATGGCGCCCTTGGACATCGCATAGGTCGCAAGCGAGGGGATCGCAAGCAGCGCATTCACCGAGGACATGTTGACGACGACGCCGCCACCGCCCTGCGCGATCATCTGCCGCGCTGCGGCCTGGACGCCGAAAAACGCGCCCTTGAGGTTGATCCCCATCACATCGTCGAATTCGGCTTCGCTGATGTCGAGGAAATCGCGGTTGCGCGCCACGCCCGCATTGTTGACCATGACGTCGAGCCGGCCGAACTCCTTGACCGCCGTAGCGACGATGCGATCGACATCGGCGCGCTTGCTGACGTCGGCTTCGACGGCCCGCAACCGATCCTCATGTCCGAGTTCGTTGGCGGTGTGGACGAGCCCAGCAGCGTCGACATCAGAGATGACGACCCTGGCGCCATCGGACAGGAAGCGCGCCGCGCAGGCCTTGCCGATGCCGCGCGCCGCCCCCGTGATGGCGACGACCTTGCCGGAATTCTTCATGGTAGTGCCTCCAGATCAAGACTGTTCAAGGAGCAATAGCGCATCGCGCGTCCGCAGGGAACGCGACGGATTCTCCGCAGGAGGATTCAGGACTTTATGCGCGCGAGAATTCTATCGGCCTCGATCCGCCAGTCCGCGCGGCGGGCGAAGTCCGGCGTTCCCTTACGCCCGAACACGCCTTCATCGGCAAGATCGGCGATCCAACCCTGCCGCTCGGCGGTAGCAGACGCGGACCATGGCGCAAGCCCGGCCTCGCGCACGGTCTCCGCCCGCCACCTCGCGCACCTCCTCGGCGCGGCGCCGGCCGTGCTCGATCACCCGCTGGAAGAAATAAGCGCCCTGCTTCTCCCAATCGATGGCAGGGAAGGTTTCCTTGAGCGAGGCCAGCACCGCATCCTCGACGCCAAAGGCACGCGCGGTGGTAAAGCTCTCGATCACCATCGCCTCCAGGCCCTTGATCATGATGCTGCGGCACATCTTGACCGCCGAGGACACGCCGAGTTCGTCACTCGCGACCTTGGCCGCGAAGCCGAGCGCGACCAAAAGCGGCGCCAGCTCCCGCGCGCCCGGGCCGCCGAGCAGCAGCGGCACCTTGATCCGGTACGGCGGCAGCGAAGTCATCACCGCGCCTTCGACATAGCGGCCGCCGGCGCCATCGATGTGCACGGCGGCGCGCTGCTTGGCACCGGGCGAGGCCGAATTGAAATCGAGAAACCAGGCGCCGTTCCGGATCGCGGGTGCACAGGCCTCGGCCACCGCCACCGCCTGGCTCGCCGTCACCGCCGAGATGATGAAATCGGCCCGCGCCGCGAGATCGGCGTGGGATTGGGCGAGCGCGACGCCGATCTCCGCCGCGTGCGCGCGCAGCGGCGCGCCCTGCCCGCGGTCGAGCTTGATGTCATAGGCCGCGACCTTGACGCCCAGCTTACGCAGGTCCTCGGCGAGGATGCGGCCGACCTCGCCATAGCCGAGCATGCCGATCTGCCATTGTCGCGGATCGCTGGAGATTGTCATCAGTTCAAGTCCCGTGTTGTGTCGTCAAACAGCGCGTCGACCGCGACGCGACGCGGGATCAACGCCTGCTGGGCGCAGTAGTCGATCATCAGTTCGAGCGGCCTGCGGTTCGCCTCGACGCCGAACGGCACCAGGTCCGGCACGTGGGGCGGACCAGCCCTGGCCTTGCTGCGCTTGAGGAGCTCGTAGAGGCTGCGCACCACGTCGGGCCGCGACGTCGCGAGCTGTCCCGTCACCACCACCAGATGATTGACCGGTACGACACCATGCCGCGCATACCACCGCGCCGCCTCGCCGGCCGGATCGGCGAACAATGGCTTGAGCGCCGGGTCGCTCGAGGTCTCGCCCAGCACGGCGTCGAGCTCGCCGTCCTTCAGCATCTGGATGATGGTGCTGCCCTTCGGCGCACGCTCGGTGCGGTCGACATATTCGGCGATATGCGGGTCCTCGAAGGTCACCCAGTCGATGCTGTCGAGGTTGACGCCGTAGTCGTTGGCCAGGATGCCGCGCATCCATGCTCCCGTCGTGGTCGTGAACGAGCGGATGCCGACCCGCTTGCCCTCGAGATCGGCAGGCACGAGCGTGCCGCGGTCGGCGCGATAGAGCGCGTGACCGTGCTGGAAGCGGCCGACCATCGCTGCCGGCAACAGCACCAGCGGCTTGCCGTGCGCGTGGGCCATCAGATAGGTCACGATGGCCATCTCGCAGACGTCGAACGCCTGCTCGCGCACCATCGGCTTGAACGCGGCGTTGGTCGGCGTGAACTCGGTGAAGTCGAGGTCGAACAGCTCCGAGCGCAGCTCACCGTTCCTCACCGCCTGGATGTGCGGGTGATTGCCGAGCACGGTCCGCAGCCGAAGTTTCTCCATGGCGATCGCCTCCGCGGGATCAGGTCAGCGCTCGTCCGGGAATTGCGCCCGGTGCCTTGCGCGGGGCAGGCGTCACAGGATCGAGTGGAGGAGCCTGCAGCGCGGCCACCGTCGCGCGCACCAGTTCCTCGATGGCGTGGCCGGCGTCGGTGCCGTCGGCGCTGCCGCGCGACAGGCGCGAAACGCGCTCGGGGGTCACCAGCGTGTAGTAGAGCGCGCCGAGTAGGAAGTGGCCGCGCCAGACCAGATCGGTGCGCGGAATATGCGGCAGGCTTTCATGGATCGCATCGATGAAGGCGTGGCTGGTGTCGTCAAACGTCTGCGCGATGATCTTGCGCACGACCTCGTTTCCTTCGGCGGACATGATCGCGCGCAGCCGCGTGAACCGCGTCCCGCCGCCGGCAAGGTCGCTGCCCGAGGTGAAGGCCGGCAGCACATAGGCGCGCACGATCGCCTCCAGCCGGTCCTGCAAATCGCGCACGCGCCGCGCCGCCGCCAACAACTCGGAGCGCCGCCGGTTCATCGGACCGCAATGCCGCCGGTAGATTTCCAGCAGCAGGCCGTCCTTGGTCTTGAAGTGATAGGTCACGCTGCCAGGATTGGCGCCGGCGGCCTGCGCGATGTCACGCACCGAGACGGCGTTGAAGCCGTAGGTCGAGAACAGCTCCTCGGCGGCGGCGAGGATCGCCTCGCGCATGTTCGGCTTGCGTGAGCTTGCGGCCTTGACGTCGGCCTTAACGCCAAACTTGGCAGGTTTGCGGACCATATTTGTACTATCGTCCAAATAATCAGGTCGCGTCAACAAGGCGGCCAACAAGCGCGCGGTCAGGACAGTTTGAGGTCAGGCTCGGCTCGGCCGCGCGCGGCGGCGTCGAGCAGGAAAGTCTTGCCATGCCCGGGATCGGCCGCGCGCTGCGCGTCATCCATGTCCTGCCAGGCCGAGGTCACAAGCACACGCGAGAAGTCGCGGCCGACAAAGGCCGGGCAACTCGATTGGCTTGCCGGCACGCGCAGCGAGCGCAGACGCTTGCCCCGGGGATCATAGATGTCGACGCAGCCGCCGCCCCAGCGCGCATTCCAGATCAGCCCGTCGGCATCGACGACCGCACCGTCGAGCCCGCCCGTGCCTTGATGCTGGATCAGGACCGCGGGCTGGCCCACCGGCAATCCGGTCGCGGCATCGAGCGGCACCCGGTACAGCACATTGGTCGCGGTATCAGCGAAATAGCCGACATCGCCCGCGGGTGAAAAGCAGATCGCGTTCGGGATCGTGATGTCTGGATAAAGCTGCGTGATGCGACCACGGTGCAAGGTGTAGATCGCGCCCGCTCCCTGCTCGGCATTGCGCCCCATGGTGCCGAGCCAGAATGTTCCGGACGGATGCACGCGCGCGTCGTTGGAGCGCGTCGCCGGGTTGTCGGCCTCGAGCGCAGCGAACAGCTCTATGTGGCCATTGGCGATCTGCCGCACATAGAGCCCGTCGTCGGTGAGGACAAGCTGCCGCTCGCCGTCGATCCGCGCCAACGCGCTCGCCATGTTCGGCAGGTTGTGGATCACGGTCCGCCCACTGGCAAAGCGATGCTCGAACAGGCGACGCTCGCGGATGTCGAACCACCAAGCGGTGTCGGTTGACGCATCGTAGGTCGGGCCTTCGCCGAGATGACAGCGCTCGGCCGACAATATCGATGTCGGCACCTCTTCCATCGGCGGCTCGGCGGCTCGATCAGTCATGGCATCACTCACACGGTCGAGAATCGATAGATGGCGCTGCGCCGATAGATCTGCCCGGGATCGAGCCGCGCCGACGGAAAGTCGGGCCGGTTCGGCGCATCGGGCCAGGCATGCGGCTCGAGACACAGCGCATCGGATTGGCGGTACAGCCGGTCGCCCTTACCGGCGGTCGAGCCGTCGAGGAAATTGCCGGAATAGAACTGCAGTCCCGGCTGATCGGTGAACAGCTCCATCACGCGGCCACTGTGCGGCGCCTCGAGGCGCGCGGCGAAGCGGAGGCCGGTCCCCGCGGCCAGACAGAAATTGTGGTCATAGCCGCGCCCGAGCCGCAGCTGCTCGTCATTCATCCTGATCCGCGCGTCGATCGCTGTGGGCTTGCGGAAGTCGAACGGCGTGCCGTCGACCGGCCGCGGCGGCCCCGGCAGCGGGATCGCGGTGGCATCGACCGCGAGAAAATGGTCGGAAGCGATCGTGAGCCGGTGATCGAGGATCTGCGTGCCTGAGCGCGCACCGTCGAGATTGAAGAAGCTGTGATTGGTGAGGTTGAGGCAGGTCGGCCGGTCGGTGGTCGCCTCATAGGTCACCGCGAGCTCCATCGGACTGCGCACGCGATAGGTCACCCGCGTCGCCAGATTGCCCGGATAGCCCTCCTCGCCATGCGGGCTTTCGCGCTCCAGCACCAGCGTCGGCCCCGGACCGTCGCTGAGTTCGGCGATCCGCCACAGCTTGCGATCAAAACCCTGCAGCCCGCCATGCAGCGCGTTGGGGCCGTTGTTGGCGTCGAGCTGCACCGTTTCGCCATCGAGCATGAAGCGCGCGCCGGCGATCCGGTTGGCGTAACGCCCAACGGTCGCGCCAAAGAATTTGCGCTGCCCGAGATAGCCGTCGAACGCGTCGTGACCGAGCACGATGTCGTCGCACTGTCCGTCGCGATCCGGCGTTACTAGCGCCTGCAGCGTGGCGCCGAAGGGAAGGATGGCGGCCTCAAAGCCGTGCTCGCCGCGCAGCGTCACGCGCTCGACCACGGTACCATCGGGCAACATGCCGAAGGGCGCGCAACTAATTCCGGCCGAAGTCATTTTCAGTCCTCGAACGCCTCGACGAGGCGCCGCCGCCCCAGCATGAAGCTGTCGGCGACGAGCTGCAAGGGCACCAGATCGACGTCGGATTTACCATCCGACGTCAGCGTCACGAAGCGGCGATACAGCGCGGGATACTCCTCGTCGGCGGCATCGACGACCAGCATGCTGCCGTCGCGCAGCTGTCTGCCACCCTTGGACAGCGTCACGGGCCCGGCATCGGTCTCGCATAGGATGTCCCAGGTCTGCGGACCGGTCTGGCGGAAATCGAATTCGGCACGGATCGGCAAGCCGCTCTCATCGGAGAGCTCGAGTTCCGCGGCAATCGGCGCCTCCCGATTGGCGGGGAAATCCAGCATCGCACTCCTGACAAGAACCGGACGCGGCAGGATGTCGGTCAGGATCGAGAGCGCGTTGACGCCGGGATCGAACACGCCGAAACCTCCGGCCTCGAAGATCCAGGCCTGGCCGGGATGCCAGACGCGCACGTCCTCCTTCCAGATGATGGTCACCTTGTTGATAGTGCGGCCGGCGAGCAGCTTGCGCGCAGGACCGACCGCGGGCGCATAACGCGAATGCCAGGTCGCAAACAATGTCCGGCCTGCCTGATGCGCTGCCACGATCAACGGCGAGAGTTCGGCAACGGTGGCCCCCGGCGGCTTTTCCAGCAGCACGTGCTTGCCCGCAGCGAGTGCGGCGGCGGCCTGCGCGTGACGGGTCTGGGGCGGCGTGCACAGCGCGACCGCGTCGATCTCCGGCCCGTCGCGCAGCAGTTCATGCAGGTCGCGGAAATGCGGCAGCCCCGCCGGCGATTTGACCGGATCGGCGACCGCAACCAGGGCCGCGCCCGAAATCTTCGCGATCGCTGGCACATGCTGCCGGCGCGCGATCTCACCGAAACCGACAATAGCGATACGCAGCAGGTCGCTCATGCCCGTCCTCGTGTTGTCGGCGGCCCTGATCGGCAAACAGTCTCAGCGCAAGACCACAGGTCAGCACCCAACATTAACCGCACGCTCTTGGTTTGGTTGCAATCCGGAAAATCAGCCACGCCGCGTTGCAAGGTAACTATCAAGACCGCGTCTAGCGCGCGGCCTCGAACCCGCCCAGCACCGCCGTCAGATTGGCCCCGAGGATATCGGAGAGATAGCCGCCCTCCTGCACCAGCACCGTCGGCAGGCCGAACCGCGCCAGCCCCTCGCCGATGCGGCGGAAGCCGTCGGTGGTGACCGCGAGGCCCGCCAGCGGGTCCTTCTCGGAGGCATCGAGGCCGAGCGCGACCACCAGCGCCGTCGGTGCGAAGGAGCGGATCGCCCGCTCCGCCGCCGCCAGCGCCTTCATGTAGCCGTCGTCGCGGGTGCCCTTGGCCAGCGGAATGTTGAGATTGGTGCCGAGACCACCTCCGGCACCGCGCTCATGCGCATAGCCCCAGACGTAAGGATAGAAGAACGACGGATCGGCGTGGATCGAGACGGTGAAGACATCCGGCCGCTCGTAGAAGATGCCCTGCGTGCCGTTGCCGTGATGCACGTCGACATCGAGGATCGCGACGCGCTCGTGCTTCTGGCGCAGATGCTCGGCCGCAATCGCGCTGTTGTTGAGGAAGCAGAAGCCGCCAGCGAGGTCGCGATAGGCATGGTGGCCGGGCGGTCGGCACAGCGCGTAGACGGCATCTTCGCCATCCAGCACCATTTGCGCGGCGGTGACCGCGACGTCGCTCGAGGCGCAGGCGCCGGCCCAGGTGCCCGGTCCGATCGGACAGCCGGTGTCGACCGTATGCCAGCCGAGCTTGCCGACGATATGGGTGGGGTAGGTGCCGGCGTTGCGCACCGGATGCATGTTCGCGATCATCTCCGGCCCGGCATTGCCGAGCGCGGACCATTCATCCCAGGCCTCAGCGAGGAAGCTCAGATATTCCGGACTGTGCACCCGCGCCCGCGGCCCTTGCCCAAACTTTGTCGGCTCGATCAGCGTGTGCTTGCCAGCCTTCAGGCCCGCCAGCAGGCGGTCGGCGCGCTCGGGCTGCTCGGTGGTGCGCTGGACCACACCGCGGACCAGGAAGAATTGCGGATCATGGCTGCGGTGCAGATCACTGTAGACGGCCTTCACGGGACACTCCTGTTCGATCGGCAGTGGAGCGGGACAGTGCACGGACAACGCGCCGCACACTACGCTCAATCTGTGCGTTGTACACTATCAGCAGCCGCGCGGGTCTGAAACGGAGCACAATTCATGCTATGCCCGCACACGGCGCAATGATTCAAACGCGCTGGAGACGAAGTCCGACGATGGCGCGCAGCAAGGCGGAAACCGAGGATGCGACAACGGGGCGGCGCGGCCGACCTCGCTCCGCCACGACCACGGCCGCGATCCTGCAAAGCGCCTATACGCTGATGGCGACCACCGGCCTTGCCGCCACCACCATCGACGCGATCGCCAAGCACTCCAACGTCTCGAAGATGACGATCTACAAATGGTGGCCGTCGCGCGAGGCGTTGCTGATCGATGCCTTCCTCGACCAGGCCTCGCGCGCCGTGCCGCTGCCAGAAACCGGCAATCCGGTAGCCCGCATCCGCCGCCATGTCGCGACCTATGTCGAGGCGTTGCAGGGCGAGTTCGGGCGGGTGCAGCTCGCGGTGATCTCGGAATGCATCTCCAAGACCGGCGCAGCGGAGCTGTTCTACGAGCGCTACCTCGGCCTGCGCCGCAGCAGGATGCTGGAGATCATCACCGCCGGCCAGAAGGACGGCAGCATCGGCGCGCCGGGCGTGCCCGGCGATATCTATGACGCGATCTATGGCAGCCTGTTCTATCGCTATGTCTTCGGCATCAAGCCGTTGACGCCGGCGTATGCCCGCAATCTCGTCAATCTGGTTCTGCGGCCGAACAACGACACGTGAATATCAAGCAGAGTGCTGCCGCTGGCGGCGAAACCAGGCCCAGGTCTCGCGCGTGACGGCGCGGTAGTTGCTGCCGCGATACACGATGTGGCCATCGACGATGGCGTTCAGCTTAGGCAGCGCATGGAACGGCACCGTCGGATAGGCATGGTGCTCGACATGATAGGGCATGTTCCAGGCGAACCATTTCATGATCCGGCCGGTCATCGTGGTGCGCGTATTCTCGAATGCGCTCCGCGTCCGCTCGCATCCGGTGTGCTCGGCATAGAGATAGGGACGCAGGATCAGCTGACCGGCCAGCAGCGGCACGATCCATACCCAGAGCAGGATCGCGCTGTGCAGCGCAAGCGATGCCACCAGCAACAGCAGATAGCCCGCGAGATAGAGTCTCGCCTCCCGCACGATCGACGCCCGCTTGTGCTCCGGAATCCACGGCACGCTCACCTTCCCGGTGAGCGCGTGCCGCAACATCAGGCGGACGCGGACCAACACCTGCAGCAATCCGGAATAGGCGATTGCCAGTTGCGTGTCCGACGCCGGCCTGGGACCGACGATCAGCTCCGGGTCCTTCTCCGGATCCTGGGTGTAGCGATGATGGTCCCAGTGGAACAGGCAGTAATATTGATAGGGCAATCCGATCATGAAGGCGGACAGATTGCCGACAACCAGATTGAGGCGATGGCTGCGGAACGCCGTCTTGTGCGCAGTCTCATGTACCACCATGAACAGGAACGCGACGAAGTAACCTTGCACGACAATCAGCGGCACCGCCCACGGCAAACCGCAGCGTGACGAGACAAGCCAGATCAGCGCACCGACCACAACGATCATCCCGTAATGGCTCGCCGCGCGCACCGCGCCGGCAAGGTTCGACTTGGCCGACAGATCTCGCAGGGTCAGCGGGCTGAGCGGCTTCAAGCGCGGTCCGACGTCACTTGTCTCTGCGGTGCTCATGGTCGCCTCACATGTCAGCGTTGCAGCAGGGCCGAGATCTCGGCGTTGATGAAGGCGCGGTCTGCGGGGTTGTTGACCGGATTGCCGGCACGGTGGCCGTGGATCGAGGGGATCGCGTGCAGCGCCGCGGAGCGCGCGTTGACCAGGCGGCCGAGCTCATCCTCGTTATCGCGCGGGTCGAAATAGCGATCGGTACGCCCGGGCACCAGCAGGACGTGCGCCTTGATCGCGGCCAGCGCCCGGTTGAAATCGCCGCCGAATTCATCGCAACGGCTGATGTCGCCGGCCTGCCAGATCGCGACTTGCGCCAGCAGATCATTCGCATCGCGCCGCGCGAATGCGCCGTCCCACGATCCCGCCAGATAATCCTCCAACGAGTTGAAGCCGGCTTCGCGCCAGACCTCCTCGCGATAGAATTCATGCGACATCGCCCAGCCGGCATAGACGCGCCCCATCGCGCGCAGGCCAGCCGCAGGCTTGCTGACGAAGCGGCCGTCCCGATAGGCCGGATCGGAGGTCAGCGCGGCCTTCACCCCCTCGAGGAACACATGGTTATACGGCGAGCACCGCGCGCTGCCGCAGACCACCGCTGCGCGCTCCACCATGTCGGGGTAGCGCGCGGCCCAATGATAGGCCTGCATGCCGCCCATGGACCAGCCATAAACCAGCGCGAGCTTGGTCACGCCGAACCGCTCGAGTAGCAACCGCCGCTGAATGGCAACGGCATCATGATAGGTGAAGGCGGGAAACGGCGCGCCGCCAAGCACCTCGCTCGAATTCGAGGGCGAGGACGACAGGCCATTGCCGAACAGATTCGCGGTGACGATGAAGTAACGCTCGGGATCGAGCGCCCCGCCCGGCTGCACCAGCCATTCGATGTCGTAGTGCTGGGCGGCGAACGACGTCGGATAGAGGATGACGTTGTCCTCGGCCGCGTTGAGCGTGCCGTAGGTCTTGTAGGCCAGCCTCAGCTGCGGAAACACGGCGCCGCCCTGCAGGGTCACGTCACCGGCCTCGAACACCTCATAGTCGCGTGGCGTGGTCATGCGCCGAGGCAACAGGGGCGAAGGTGGCATCGCACCAGGCCGATCCATTCAAAATCGGTATGGATCAATACCCGTTTCGGCTTGGACCCATTGCCGTCATCTCTCTAGGACTGCCCCCGAGGAAATTTTTTCAAGGAGGCGCTAATGAGCGCGATTGTGTCCGCTGCGGACGCGCGGCGATCCCGCGTCCGGCTTCTGATCGTGACGATGCTGTTTTTCGTCACCACCGTGAACTATGCCGATCGCGCCACGCTCTCGATCGCCGGCCCCGCGCTCTCCAAGGAACTGCATCTCGACCCCGTCGCGATGGGTTACGTATTCTCGGCCTTTGGCTGGTCCTATGTGATCGCCCAGGTGCCGTGCGGCTGGCTGCTCGACCGCTTCGGCTCGAAGTGGGTCTATGCGATCAGCATCATCGTCTGGTCGATCTTCACCGCGCTGCAGGGCCTGGTCGGGTTTCTCTCAGCGGGCGCGGCCGTGGGCCTGCTGTTCGCACTGCGCTTTCTGGTCGGCTTCGCCGAAGCGCCATCGTTCCCGGCCAATGCCCGCATCGTCGCGGCCTGGTTCCCCGGCAATGAGCGCGGCACCGCATCGGCCTTCTTCAACTCCGGGCAGTATTTCGCGACCGTGATCTTCGCGCCGCTGATGGGCTGGATCGCGCACGAATACGGCTGGCGCCACGTGTTCTACGTGATGGGCGGGCTCGGCATCGTGATGGGCATCGCCTGGATCAAGACGATCCACGAGCCGAAGGAGCATCCCGCGATCAACGAGGCCGAGTTCGACTACATCAAAGAGGGCGGCGCGCTGGTCGACATGGACGCGGCGAAGGACGGTAAAAAGCACGACAGCGGCCCCAGCTGGGACCACATCCGCCAGTTGCTCGCCAACCGCATGATGCTCGGCGTCTATATCGGCCAGTATTGCATCAACACGCTGACTTATTTCTTCCTGACCTGGTTCCCGGTCTATCTGGTCAAGGAGCGCGGGCTCTCGATCCTGCAAGCCGGCTTCGTCGCGACGTTGCCGGCGCTGTGCGGCTTCATCGGCGGCGTGCTCGGCGGCGTGATCTCGGACTACCTGCTGCGCCGCACCGGCTCGCTGACCATGGCGCGCAAGATCCCGATCGTCGGCGGCATGCTGCTGTCGATGGCGATCATCGCCTGCAACTACGTCGACAGCCAGGCACTGGTGGTCGGCTTCATGGCGCTGGCCTTCTTCGGCAAGGGCATCGGTGCGCTCGGCTGGGCCGTGGTTTCGGACACCTCGCCGAAGGAAGCCGGCGGCGTCTCCGGCGGCTTGTTCAACACCTTCGGGAACCTGTCCTCGATCACCACGCCGATCATCATCGGCTACATCCTCGCCGCCACCGGCTCGTTCAACGGCGCGCTGGTGTTCGTCGGCGCCAACGCGCTGGTCGCGGCGATCGCCTATCTGTTCATCGTCGGCGAGATCAAGCGGGTGCAGCTGAAGGCGGCCTGAGCGAGGCCGCCGCAGCCGCTACAACATGTCAACGGCGGCTTCGGCCGCCGTCTTTGTCTTCTTGGCCAGTGGGAGGCATCGATGCTAGAACGTACAAATCCTCGAGCGATCCATTCCAGGCTAGCATCGATGTTCGACCTGAACCAGCTCCGCTGTTTCGTCACGGTGGCCGAGGAATTGCACTTCGGCCGCGCCGCCGCGCGGCTCAACATGACGCAGCCGCCGCTGAGCCGGCAGATCCAGGTGCTCGAGCACATCATCGACGCGCCGCTGCTGGAGCGCACCAGCCGCTCGGTGCGGTTGACGCCGGCGGGACGCAGCTTCTTGCCGGAGGCGCGGCGTATCCTCAAGCTTGCGGAGTCCGCGTCGCAGGTCGCCCGCCGCATCGCGCTCGGCAAGACCGGCTCGCTCAAGATCGGCTTCACGGCCGCAGCCGCCTATGGCTTCCTGCCCGACCTGATCGCGGCCGCCCGCTCCCGCCTGCCGGAGGTCGATTTTTCCCTGAAGGAAATGGTCTCCGGCGATCAGTTCGAGGCGCTGACCACCGGCCAGATCGACGCCGGCCTGCTGCGCCCGCCGATCGCGCGGCCGGAATTCGCCAGCCGGCGCGTCGTGGCCGAGCCGCTGCTTGCCGCGATCCCGAAGAAGCATCCGCTGGCCGCGGCCGAGACCGTCAGCATCAAGGATTTCGACGACCAGCCCTTCGTGATGTATTCGCCCTATGAGGCACGCTACTTCCACGATCTGCTGGTGTCGATGTTCACGCGCGCCGACATGCTGCCGCGCTATGTCCAGCATCTCAGCCAGATCCATTCGATCCTCGCCATGGTGCGCGCCGGGCTCGGCGTCGCGATCGTGCCGGAAGCGGCCGCCAGCCTGAAGATCGCGGATGTCCGGCTGAAGCCGCTGAAGTTGCGCACGCCGGTGCCGGTCGAGCTGTTCATGGTATGGCGGCGCGATCACGAGAACCAGCTGCTGCCGGCATTGATCGAGATCGCGACCGAAATCGCCGGCCCGCACCTGCGCGGCGATTGATGCAGATTGTGCATCGCTCGATACCGCGTTTGGCTTGGACGCGCATCGAACGATTTCCTAGAAATCTCGCCATGGACGCGCGCTGCTCGCGCATCCGTTCCAACAGCATTTTAGGAGTGGCGCCATGAGCAAGATGACCCCTCAGGAGATGGCCGCGAGAATCGGTGGCGGCCTCCTGTCCTTCCCCGTGACCCCGTTTAACGCGGATCATTCGTTCGACGAGGCGACCTATCGCGCCAACATGGACTGGCTGTGCGGATATGACGTCGCCGGCCTGTTCGCCGCCGGCGGCACCGGCGAGTTCTTCTCGCTGACGCCGGCTGAGGTTCCGCAGGTCGTGAAGGTCGCGGTCGAGGAGACCAAGGGCCGCGTTCCCGTGCTGGCCGGCACCGGCTACGGCACCGCGATCGCGCGCGAGATCGCGATCGGCGCCGAAAAGGCCGGCGCCGATGGCCTGCTGCTGCTGCCGCCCTATCTCACACATGCCGAGCAGGACGGTCTCGCCGCCCATGTCGAGGCGGTGTGCGCGTCGGTCAAGATCGGCGTCATCGTCTACAACCGCGACAACGCGATCCTGCAGCCCGATACGCTGGCGCGGCTCTGCGAGCGCTGCCCGAACCTGGTCGGCTACAAGGACGGCATCGGCGACATCGAGCTGATGACCCGCGTCTACACCCGGCTCGGCGACCGCCTGACCTATATCGGCGGGCTCCCCACGGCGGAAACCTTTGCCCTGCCCTATCTCGACATGGGTGTCACCACCTATTCATCGGCGGTGTTCAACTTCGTGCCCGAGTTCGCGACCAATTTCTACGCGGCGGTGCGCCGGCGCGATCATCAGACCATCCATGCAGGGTTGAAGGATTTCATCCTGCCGCTGATCGCGATACGTAACCGCAAGAAGGGCTATGCGGTATCGATCATCAAGGCCGGCATGAAGGTGATCGGCCGCGATTCCGGTCCGGTGCGGCCGCCGCTGACCGACCTGACCCAACAGGAGATCGCCGAAGTCGCGGCGCTGGTGGCCAAGCTGCCGCAGGCTGCGAGACAGCAAGCAGCAGAATAGGCCGAAGCGGCGCAAGAACGGAAGGAAGACCAAGGGAGGAGCAGATGATTCAAGACACGATCCGCACCGGCTTTGCCGGCGCCCCCGTCGTCACGGCGATGGAGGTGATCCCGGTTGCCGGCCGCGACGGCATGCTCCTCAATCTGAGCGGCGCGCATGCGCCGTTCTTCACCCGCAACCTCGTCATCCTCACTGACAACTCCGGCCACACCGGCGTCGGCGAGGTGCCGGGCGGCGAGAAGATCCGCAAGACGCTCGAGGACGCACGCGACCTCGTCGTCGGCCAGACCATCGGCGCCTGCAACAACATCCTGGCGTCGATGCGCCAGACCTTTGCCGACCGCGACGCCGGCGGCCGCGGCAAGCAGACCTTTGATCTGCGCGTCACCATCCATGCGGTGACGGCCGTGGAATCCGCACTCCTCGATCTGCTCGGCCAGCATCTCAATCTCCCGGTCGCGGCGCTGCTCGGCGAAGGCCAGCAGCGCGCCAGCGTCGAGACGCTCGGCTATCTCTTCTTTGTGGGCGATCGCAGCAAGACCAGCCTACCTTACGTTGAAGGCGAGACCGGCAAGGCGGACTGGTTCAATCTGCGCCATCAGGTTGCGATGACACCGGACGCGATCGTGCGGCTCGCCGAGGCGACGCAGGCGCATTACGGCCTTGCCGATTTCAAGCTCAAGGGCGGCGTGCTCGCCGGCGAACAGGAGATCGAGGCCGTCACCGCGATCGCCAAGCGCTTCCCACAGGCGCGCGTGACGCTCGACCCGAACGGCGCCTGGTCGCTCGACGAGGCGATCCGTCTTTGCAGCAACATGCACGGCATTCTCGCCTACGCCGAGGATCCCTGCGGCGCGGAGGCCGGCTTCTCCGGCCGCGAGATCATGGCCGAGTTCCGCCGCGCCACCGGGCTGCCGACCGCAACCAACATGATCGCGACCGACTGGCGCCAGCTCTCCCACGCGCTGCGCCTCGGCGCAGTCGACATTCCGCTCGCCGATCCGCATTTCTGGACCATGCAGGGCTCGGTGCGGGTGGCGCAGACCTGCCGCGACAACGGCCTGACCTGGGGCTCGCACTCCAACAACCATTTCGACATTTCGCTGGCGATGTTCACCCATGTCGGCGCCGCCGCGCCCGGCAAGGTGACCGCAATCGACACCCACTGGATCTGGCAGGACGGCCAGGCGTTGACCAAGAAGCCGTTGCAGATCAAGGGCGGCAAGATCGCGATCCCCGACCGTCCGGGCCTCGGCATCGAGCTCGATCGCGGTGCCATTGAAGCTGCGAACGCGCTATACAAGCAGCATGGCCTCGGCGCCCGCGACGACGCGCTGGCCATGCAGTTCCTGATCCCCGGCTGGACCTTCGACGACAAGCGTCCCTGCCTCGTGCGCTAATAAAGAAAGGTTGGAAACATGACCGCCCATCAGAAGAACTTCATCGCCGGCGAATGGGTCGACGGAACAGGCATCACGCGGGACATCAATCCCTCCAACACCAAGGACGTCGTCGGCGAATACGCCAAGGCCGACAAGGCGCAGACCGAAAAGGCGATCGCCGCGGCAAAGGCCGCCTTCCCGGCCTGGTCGCGCTCGACACCGCAGGAGCGCTTTGACGCGCTGACCAGGATCTCGGTCGAAATCCTCGCCCGCAAGGAAGAGCTCGGCAGCCTGCTCGCGCGCGAGGAAGGCAAGACGCTGCCGGAAGGCATCGGCGAGGTGGCGCGCGCCGGCCAGATCTTTGCTTTCTTTGCCGGCGAAGCGCTGCGGCTGACCGGCGAGAAGGGCGCATCCGTGCGTCCCGGCCTCGATGTCGAGATCACCCGCGAGCCGGTCGGCGTCGTCGGCATGATCACGCCGTGGAATTTCCCGATCGCGATCCCGGCCTGGAAGATCGCGCCGGCGCTCTGCTACGGCAACAGTGTGGTGTTCAAGCCGGCCGAGCTGGTACCGGGCTCCGCGCATGCGCTGTCCGAGATCATCGCACGCTCCGGGATTCCGGCAGGGGTCTTCAACCTCGTGGTCGGCTCGGGCTCGGTAGTCGGCCAGACCCTGCTCGAACATCCCGACGTCGCCGCGATCTCCTTCACCGGCTCGGTCCAGACCGGCCGCAAGATCGCGCAGGCCTGCGTGGTCTCCAACCCGATGAAGAAATTCCAGCTCGAGATGGGCGGCAAGAACCCGCTGGTCGTGCTCGACGACGCCGATCTCAAGGTCGCGGTCGAAGTCGCCGTCAACGGCGCCTATTTCTCCACCGGCCAGCGCTGTACGGCGTCCTCGCGCCTGATCGTCACCGCGGGAATTCACGACCGCTTCGTCGCCGCGATGACCGAGCGGATGAAGGGGCTTTCGGTGGACGACGCGCTGAAGAGCGGTGTGCATGTCGGCCCGGTCGTCGACCAGAGCCAGCTCGACCAGGACCTCCGCTATATCAAGATCGGCCAGGACGAAGGCGCCCGCCTGCATTGGGGCGGCGAGCTGTTGAACCGCCAGACGCCCGGCTTCTATCTGCAGCCGGCGCTGTTCACCGAAGCCACCAACACCATGCGCATCGCGCGCGAGGAGATTTTTGGCCCGGTCGCCTGCGTGATCCGCGCCAAGGATTATGAGGAGGCGCTCGCGATCTCCAACGACACCGAGTTCGGCCTCGCCTCGGGCATCTGCACGTCAAGCCTGAAATACGCCTCGCATTACAAGCGCAACAGCGAGGCAGGCATGGTGATGGTCAATCTGCCGACCGCCGGCGTCGACTACCACGTGCCGTTCGGCGGCCGCAAAGGCTCGAGCTACGGCGCGCGCGAACAGGGCGCCTATGCCCGCGAGTTCTACACCACGGTGAAGACGGCTTATACGTTCCCGGGTTGAGACTCATCGCACGGAAAGTGCGCCCTCTCTCCCGCTTGCGGGGGAGGGTTGGGGTGGGGGCTCTCTCCACGAGTTACACTGTGGAGAGAGCCCCCACCCGTCACGCTACGCGTGCCGACCTCCCCCACAAGCGGGAGAGGTAAAGCAAGAAAGCCGTTGGCGCCGAAACCTCAGGAGAGCCCACATGGACCAGTCGATCGGCGCGAAGGAGCAGCCCCGCTACATCAAGCTCAACGAACGCGACAATGTCGCGATCGTCGTCAATGATTTCGGCCTGCCCGCCGGCTCCCGCTTCGCCTCCGGCCTGACGCTGCGCGCCTTCGTGCCGCAGGGCCACAAGACCGCGCTGGAAGACATCGCCGAGGGCGCGCCGATCATCCGCTATGGCGAGGTGATCGGCCATGCGCTGTCGCCGATCCTGGCCGGCGAATGGGTCGACGAGGCACGCATCCGCATGCCCGACGCGCCGCCGCTCGATCAGCTCGAGATCGCAACCGCGGTGCCGCCGGCGCTGCCGCCGCTCGAAGGTTTTACGTTCGAAGGTTTTCGCAATCCCGACGGCTCGGTCGGTACCAAGAACATCCTCGGCATCTCCTCCTCCGTGCAATGCGTCAAGGGCACGATGGAATATGCGGTCAAGCGCATCCGCGCCGAGCTGCTGCCGAAATATCCCAATGTCGACGACGTCGTGCCGCTGACGCATGCCTATGGCTGCGGCGTCGCGATCACGGCGCCCGATGCCGTGGTGCCGATCCGCACCTTGCAGAATCTCGCGCTCAATCCGAATTTCGGCGGCGAGATCCTCGTGGTCGGGCTCGGCTGCGAGAAGCTCGCGCCGGAACGGTTGGTGCCGGATGGCATCAGTGACGCCATCGTACGGATGCAGGACGAAGCCTTTGACGGCTTCGGCGCCATCGTCGATGCGATCATGACCCAGGCCGAGGCGCGCCTGAAGGTGCTCAACGCCCGCACGCGCGAGACCTGCCCGGCCGCCGATCTCGTGATCGGCCTGCAATGCGGCGGCAGCGATGCGTTCTCCGGCGTCACCGCGAACCCCGCAGTCGGCTTCGCGGCCGATCTGCTGGTACGCGCCGGCGCGACTGTGATGTTCTCGGAAGTGACCGAGGTGCGCGACGCGATCCAGCTTCTGACCCGCCGCGCCGTCAACGAGGATGTCGGCCGCGCGCTGATCCGCGAGATGGCATGGTACGACGCCTATCTCGCCCGCGGCGGCGCCGACCGCAGCGCCAACACCACGCCGGGCAACAAGAAGGGCGGGCTCGCCAACATCGTCGAAAAATCCTTGGGCTCGATCGTCAAGTCGGGCTCCGGCCCGATCACGGGCGTGCTGTCGCCGGGCGAGAAGGCGCGGCAGAAGGGCATGCTGTTTGCGGCTACTCCTGCAAGCGACTTCATCTGCGGCACGCTGCAGCTCGCCTCCGGCATGACCTTGCAGGTGTTCACCACAGGCCGCGGCACGCCCTATGGCCTCGCCGCTGCGCCCGTCATCAAGGTCGCGACCCGCAGCGAGCTCGCGCGGCGCTGGAAGGATCTGATCGATTTCGACGCCGGCTGCATCGCGACCGGCGAGAAGACGATCGAGGAGACCGGCTGGGACCTATTCCGCCTGATTCTCGATGTCGCGAGCGGGCGGACCAAGCCATGGTCGGACCGCTGGGGCATTCACAACGATCTCACGCTGTTCAACCCGGCGCCGGTGACCTAGGACTGGCGTCAACGACCCTGCTGCAGATGCGCACGCGCAAGCGCGGAACATCGCGCATGGAACTCGCGTGAACAGACATTCACCAGCGTGGCAAAATGCTCATGTTCCACGCGTTGAATCGCCCGAATTGATCTCCCACGTCCTCATCAACAGGAGGACGTTCCATGAAACAATCGCAGCACTTCCTCGACAATGCGGAGAACTGCGCGCAGCTTGCCGAGCGCGCTGACGACGAGCCTACCTACAATCGCTTCAAGCGCATGGAAGCGGCCTGGCGCGCGCTGGCCAAGGAGCAGGATTGGCTCGACGGCGAGAGCTCGCCGTCGGAAACCGCAGCGTGAATCAGAAGGTGGCCCGTGCGCGACGAATGCGATGTCGCCGCGGGCCGCTTTCTACTCCGCACTGCGCTGCCGCTGCCAGCGCAAGAGATAGGCCTGCAGCCGCCAGATGATCGCCGACAGCACGACACCGACCAGCATCAGCACCACGACCGCGACCATCATGCCGGAGGCCTCGCCGCGCGCCTCCGACTCGATGATGAGACGGCCGATGCCGCGCTCGGCGCCGATGAATTCGCCGACGATCACGCCGATCAGCGCAAACGAAATGGCGGGCGTCAGCGAGGCGAACACCCAGGCCATGGTCGAGGGGATCACCACGGTGCGGGTGATCTGCCACTCGCTGGCGCCGAGCAGCCGCGCAGCATTGGTAAAACCCTCGTCGATCGAGCGCGCGCCTTCGAAGGTGTTGAAGAACACCAGGAACACCACCACGATCCAGGAGGTCACGATCTTCGACATGTCGCCGATCCCGAACGCCAGCACGATGATCGGCGCCAGCGCGATCCGCGGAATCGAATTCACCGCGGTGATGAAGGGCTGGAAGATCGCGCTCAGGCGGTCGGAGCGCCCCAGGATCAGCCCGGCGACGAAGCCGCTGACCACGCCGGTGACGAAGCCGAAGAAGGTGTTCTTCAGCGTAATGGCGGTAGCGGCCCAGAGATTGTTCTCGTTGCGTGCCAGGCACTTTGCGAAGTCGCCGTTGAACCAGCCGTTGAAGACGCCGAGCTTCGATTTGAGGCAGCTCTGGATCAGGAAATTCTCGTAGATCATCGACGGCTTCGAGATGAAGTACGGGTCGAGCAGATCCGGCACCAGCCACGGCAGTTTTGTGCGCAGGTCGTAGCCCCATTGCCACACCGACAGCACGATTGCGCAGATCAGGACCTGCCAGCCGATCGTGTTCATCATGCTGTATCGCTTCATGGGCTGCGGCCCTTGACGAATTCCTCGCCGAGCGAATGCCAGATGTGCTGGAACAGCTCGGCATAGCGCGGGGTCTCGCGCACCTTCACCGCATCGCGCGGGCGAGCGAAGTCGACCTCGAACATGTCCTTGATCCGGCCCGGCCGCGCCGAGAACAGGATGATGCGGTCGGCGAGCGTCAGCGCCTCGCCGAGATCGTGGGTCACGAACAGCACGGTTTGCTGCTCGCGCTCCCAGATCCGGAGCAGCACCTCGTGCATGTCGATCTTGGTGTGGGTATCGAGCGCGCCGAACGGCTCGTCCATCAACAGGATCTGCGGCTCGACGATCAGGGTCCGCATCAACGCCGCGCGCTGCCGCATGCCGCCCGACAGCGCCGACGGATAGGCATTCTCAAATCCGTTCAGCCCAGCCTGCGCGACGCATTCCGCGATGCGCGCTTTCCGCTCCTGCGCCGGCACGCCTGACAGCTCCAGCCCATAGCCGATATTGTCGGCAACCGTCCGCCAGGGGAACAGCGTATCGCGCTGGAAGACGTAGCCGACATCGGGCGTCGCCTTGCCGGCGACGACGCGCTTGCCGTCGATCAGGATCTCGCCGCCGGTGGGGCGGATCAGCGAGGCGATCATGTTGAGCACGGTGCTCTTGCCCGAGCCCGACGGCCCAAGCAGCGCGACGAACTCGCCGCGGCGGACGTCGAAAGTGACGTCGCGAACAGCCTCGATCGTGGTTTTGGCGAGCTGGAACGACTTGCACAGGCCGTTGACCTCGACGCGGCGGTCGGCCGAGGCGCGCGGCGACGGAGTGACGCTCGTCTCGAGCGCGCTCAACCCGGATAGGCCTTTCGCGCCGCGTCGATCAGGTTGGAGTTGACCACGTCGGCGATCTTGAGCGGCTTGATGCCCGTCATCTCGCGGAACCAGACCTTCTCGCCGCGCGCGAAGCTTGCGGCGTCGATCGTGCCCTCATAGTCCGCGACCTTTTGGATCGCCGTGATCTCGAGCAGATTGGCATCACGCGAGGTGCTGCCGACATAGGGCTCGATGGCGTCGTAGACCTCCGTCGGCTTGTGCGCCTTGATCCACTGCGACGCGCGCCACAGCGCGGTGACGAAGGCCTGCATTTTGGCGGGATCCTTGTCGACGGTCGCCTGCAGCGTGAAATGCGCGGTTACCGGCACCTTGCCGCCGATATGCTTGTTCCAGATCGCCTCGTCGGTGCCGTCGAACAGCAGTTCGCCCCAGCCCTGCTGCTGCGCCTCGTTCAGCAGCGACAGCGAGCTGACAAGGATATCGACTTGCTTCGATTTCAGCGACCCCAGCATGGTGTCGACATTGCCGGTGCCGATCCAGGTCACCTTGTCGTCGAGACCCATGGTTTCCATGTAGTAGGACGCCCAGACATGGTTGGTGCCACCGAGCGAGGACACCGAGACGATCGGCTTGCGGCCGTCGGGCCGCTTCCATTGGGCGAAGGCCTCCAGCGAGTTGATGCCCTGGTCCTTGAGGTCCTTGCGGATGATGAACATCACCGAGTTCGACCGTGTGTCGACCGGCAGCAGCACGCGCGCGGCGCGGCCGTGATTGGTCAGCTGCATCGGATGGGTGACGTCGCCGATGCCGATATCGCCCTGCGACGAGGCGATGATCTCGCGGGTCTTCACGCCGCTGCCGCCCTGCAGCAGCTTGCAGTCGAGCCCGGCTTCCTTGAAGTAGCCGATGCGATCCGCAACAAATTGCGTCTGATAGACCGGCACCGCGACCGGATAGATTGCGCGGCCGGTGGCCGCCTGCGCCCATCCACGCCCCGCAGCCAGCGCCGCGCCGCCGGCAGCGATCACCGTCAGCGCCGATCGCCTCGATACTTGGGGCATGGTGATGCGCGCCATCAGGCGTGCTCCTTGGCCGAGATCTTGTCCAGCGCGGCGAGCACCGCGTCGCCCATCTGGACGGTCGACAGCTTCCTCGCACCGGCTTCTGCAATGTCGGCGGTCCGCGCGCCGGACGCAAGCGCAGTCTGCACCGCCTTCTCCAGCAAATCGGCATCCTCAGGGCGGTCCAGTGTCAAGCGCAGCAGCATCGCGACGCTGAGGATCGAACCGAGCGGATTGGCGATGCCCTTGCCGGCGATATCGGGCGCGCTGCCATGCACCGGCTCATACAGCGCCTTGCGCCGGCCGAAGCGATCGACCGGGCCGAGCGAGGCCGACGGCAGCATGCCGAGCGAGCCCGAAGCCATCGCCGCGCAGTCGGACAGGATGTCACCGAAGATGTTGCCGGTCACCATCACGTCGAATTGCCGCGGCTCGCGCACGATCTGCATCGCGGCGTTGTCGACATAAAGATGGGTCAGCTCGACGTCGGCGAACTCCTCCTTGTGCAGTTTGATCATTTCCTCGCGCCAGACCACGCTGGTCTCCAGCACATTGGCCTTGTCGACCGAGCAGACCTTGTTGCGCCGGGTCCGCGCCAGCTCGAACGCCGAGCGCGCCACGCGGCGGATCTGGTTGGTGGTGTATTGCTCGGTGTTGAAGCCGCGGCGCTGGCCATCGGGCAATGTCTCGATGCCGCGCGGTTCGCCGAAATAGATGCCGCTGGTCAATTCGCGGATGATGACGAAGTCGACGCCGTCGAGCACCTCGGCCTTCAGCGGCGCCGACGCCGACAGCGCCGGGCTCGCCACGATCGGCCGCAAATTGGCGTAGAGATCGTATTTGCTGCGCAGGCCGAGCAGACTGCCGGCCTTGCGCGCCGCCGCCGGCACCTCCGTGGTCTCCGGCCCGCCGGTCGCGCCCCACAGGATCGCGTCGGCCTCGTCCATCGCTTCCGCCGTGTCCTCGGGCAGCACCTTGCCGGTCGCCAGATACGGGATCAGGCCGTATTGCGCCTCGCGCAGCGTCATCGGCACGTTACGTTTGGCCGCGAACCAGTCGAGCACGCGGCGCGACTGCGCGGTGACCTCGGGACCGATGCCCTCACCGCCGACGACGGCGACCTTGACCATGTTGGATTGCGTGCTCATACAGGTGTCCTTGTAGAATGAATCCAGGGCCGCGCCGCGCGGTCGGCGGCCTGGAAGGCGTGGATCTCGTCGTCGCGCTGCAGCGTCAGCGCCACCTCGTCGAGCCCCTTCAGGAGCCCGTCGCGCCGCCGCGGGTCGATCTCGAACGAATGCCGCGCGCCCGACGGCGAGACGATGGTCTGGGCCTCGAGATCGATCGAGATCTTGCCTGCGCCCTGCGTCGCCTCGATGTCGGCGGCAAGCGAATCCACCACCGCCTTGTCGACGATCACGGGGAGGATTCCGTTCTGGAAGCAGTTGGCGAAGAAGATGTCGCCGAAGCCGGAGCCGATGATGGCGCGGATGCCGCGCTCTTGCAGCGACCACACCGCGCCTTCGCGCGACGAGCCGCAGCCGAAATTCGGCCCCGTCACCAGGATCTCGGCCTCGCGGTACGGCTCGCGGTTGAGGATGAAATCCGGATTCTCCGAGCCGTCGGCGAGATAGCGCAGCGAGCCGAACGCCCATTTGCCGAGCGTGCCGCGGATCGAGTTGCCGACCAGGCGCTCGATGCGGATGATGACGTCGGTGTCGATATTGGCGCGCATGATCGGCGCAGCGGTTGCGGTGAGCTTGTCGAACGGCTTTGGCATCACTGGCGTCCCATCATCCTGACATCGGCGATCGCGCCGGCAATGGCTGAGGCCGCCGCACTCGCGGGGCTCGCCAGATGCGTGCGGGCGCGCGGCCCCTGGCGGCCGACGAAATTGCGGTTCGAGGTCGAGACCGAGCGCTGCCCAGGCGCCACCACCTCGCCATTGGCGGCAAGGCACATCGAGCAGCCCGGCTCGCGCCACTCGAAGCCGGCGTCGATGAAGATCTTGTCGAGCCCCTCGGCAACCGCCTCGCGCTTGACGTTTTCCGAGCCCGGCACCACCCAGGCGCGGACCCCGGCCGCGACCTTGCGGCCACGCGCGACCTCGGCCGCGGCGCGCAGATCGCTCAGCCGGCTGTTGGTGCAGGAGCCGATGAACACCCAATCGACCGGCGTGCCGGCAATCGGTGCGCCGCCTTGCAGGCCCATATAGTCGAGCGCGGTCTCGATCGCGGCGCGCCGCGCCGGATCGTCGACCGTCTTCGGATCGGGAATGACGCCATCGACGCCGACGACGTGCTCGGGGCTGATGCCCCAGGTCACTTGCGGGATGATCTTTTCGACATCGATTACGACCTCGCGGTCGAACACCGCGTCCGGATCGCTCGGCAGTTCGCGCCACGCCTTCACCGCGAGATCCCACATCTCGCCTTGCGGCGCATAGGGGCGGCCGCGCAGGAATTCGAAGGTCTTGTCGTCCGGCGCCACCATGCCCATCTTGGCGCCGAGTTCGATCGAGAGGTTGCAGATCGTCAGCCGGCCCTCGATCGGCAGCGCCCGGATCGCGCTGCCGGCATATTCGACCGCGTAACCGGTGCCGCCGGCGGCGCCGACATGCCCGATCAGCGTCAGGATCATGTCCTTGGCGGTGACGCCGAGCGGCAGCTTGCCCTCGAAGCGCGCGCGCATCGTTTTCGGACGCTTCTGGATCAGCGCCTGCGTCGCCAGCACATGGGTGAGCTCGCTCGATCCAATGCCGAAAGCGAGTGCGCCGAGGCCGCCATGGGTACAGGTGTGGCTGTCGCCGCAGACGATCGTCGCGCCCGGCAGGCTCAAACCGAGTTCCGGCCCGATGACGTGGACGATGCCCTGGCCGGGCTGGTCGACATCGAACAGCGTGATGCCGCTCGCCGCGGTCTCGACCCGCAGCGCGGCCAGCAATTCCATTCCGATCTTGCTGGTTCCGGCGCGGCCGGGCGCCGTCGACAGCGCATGATCCGGCGTCGCAAAGACCAGTTCGGGATTGTGAACCTTGAGGCCACGGCTCTTCAGGTCGAGCAGGCCGCGCGAGCCGCCGAGATCGTGCAGCAGATGGCGGTCGATATGCAGGAGATCGGTGTCCTCGCTGAGGCGGGCAATGACATGCTGGTCCCAGATCTTCTCGAGCAAACTTCGTCCGGGCATCCGCCTTCCCCTGCTCTCTGCGTTTCCATGCGGCTTGATCTTATTGACGCCAATCTGTGCCAAAGTTGTCGTCAAGTGAAGCAGTTTCGTCCTAACATCACATATGTGATGGAGGTGCGGTAGTTGACCCGCCGCGGAGACAGCTATGCCGAACTCGAATAAGACGGCCATCGTCAAATCGGCCATGCGGACGTTTGCAGTTCTGGAGTTCTTTCGGGAAACAAAGCGGGCTGCTTCCGTGACTGAAATATCTTCCGCGTTGGAGATGCCCCAATCGAGCACGTCAGTATTGCTCAGCAGTCTCGTTGAATTGAACTACCTCGAATACGACCGACAGACCCGGCGTTTCATCCCTAGCTACCGGGTAAATCTGCTTGGTGATTGGATCCGTCGTTCTCCGTTCCGTGACACAAAGCTCACCGATCTGATGGAGGAACTCTGGACCGCGACTGGCGGCGAAACCGTGATGCTTGGACAACAGGCAGGCGCCGCTGGGATGCAGTATCTACACGTTGTACGCGGCGGCTATCAGCTTCAGTTCATTGCACATGCTGGTCAAATACGACCGATGGTTCGTACCGCGCTCGGACACGTGCTGCTGAGCCAAATGCCAAATACCAAAATTCGCGGCATCATCCGTCGCAATAACGCCGAGGAGCCGAGTCAGTCGGCGCGCGTTCGCGAATCGGCCTTTCTCGAAGAGGTCGAGCGCATTCGCCGCCGCGGCTTTTCCGAGTCCAGCGGCCGCACGACGCCGGGCGCAAACACAATAGGCATGCTTGTACCCCTACCCAAGAGACGCGCTCCGCTCGCGATCGGCATCGGCGGACCGATCGAACGAATCGCGGCGAAGCGCGCGCGCATCATTGAGGTCATGCAGAGTCGGCTGAAGAAACTGGCAGATGAAGCTAGGCCAGGATTCGTTGAGAAATGACCTCTCAGGACGCTTAACGCGTGCGGGTGACAGAACCGTAGCCCGGATGCAGCGAACGGGTCGCGCGAACGAGCGCCCGATGACAGGCTCCGCGCAATCCGGGGAGCCAGCCGCATCCGCGCGAAGGATCCATCCTCTCCTTCCCCCTGAAAGGGGAAAGGTCGGGATGGGGTCAGCCGCAGGCGACTCTCTATGAGGAGAGCGCCGATCCCCACCCGCTTTGCTCTGGCGAGCAAAGCGACCTCCACTTTTCAAGGGGAGGTTAGCTTCATCCGGGCTACTGAATTCCTACGACGCCAGTGCTTCCTCCGGCATCACGACCGCGAGATGCTGGCTCTCGGCCACGGCGCGGTTGGTGATGCGGCCGCGATGGACGTTGAGGCCGGCGCGCAGATGCGGATCCTCGACCAGCGCGCGCAGTCCCTTCGATGCCAGCGCCAGGCCGAACGGCAAAGTGGCGTGGTCGAGCGCGTGGCTCGAGGTGACCGGCACCGCGCCCGGCATGTTGGCAACGCAGTAATGCACGATCTCGTCGACCAGATAGGTCGGCGCCTGATGCGTGGTCGGCTTCGAGGTTTCGAAGCAGCCGCCCTGGTCGATCGCGACATCGACCAGCACCGCGCGGCGCTTCATGCTGGCGAGCTGCGCGCGCGAGACGAGCTTGGGCGCGCTGGCGCCCGGGACCAGCACCGCGCCGATCACGACGTCGGCGGCGATAATCTCCTGCTCGATCGCCTCCAGCGTGGCGTAGCGGGTGCGGACACGGCCGATGAAGAGATCGTCGAGCGCGCGGAGCCGCGGCAATGAGCGGTCGAGGATGGTGACGTCGCTGCCGAGCCCGGCGGCCATCCGCGCCGCATGGGTGCCAACCACGCCGCCGCCGATGATCGCAACCCTGGCCGGCGGAACGCCCGGCACGCCGCCAAGCAGCTTGCCCATGCCGTCGGCGGATTTGCGCAGCGCAGCGCCCGCCGCCTCGATCGCGAGCCGGCCGGCGACCTCGCTCATCGGCGCCAGCAGCGGCAGCCCGCCATGCGCATCCGTCACGGTCTCATAGGCGATCGCCGTGCAGCCGGAAGCGAGCAGGCCCTTGGTCTGCGGAACGTCGGGCGCAAGATGCAGATAGGTGAAGAGGATCTGTCCCTCGCGCAGCCGGGCCCATTCGGCCGGCTGCGGCTCCTTCACCTTCACGATCATGTCGGCGACGGCAAACACCTCATCGGCGGTATCGGCGATCCGCGCGCCGGCCTGCGTGTAGACGTCGTCGCCGGCACCGATGCCGTCGCCGGCGCCACGCTGCACCACGACCTCGTGTCCGTGCGCCACATACTCCCGCACCGAGGCCGGCGTCAGCCCGACCCGATATTCCTCGACCTTGATCTCCTTGGGCACGCCGATGCGCATGGTCCGCTCCTTGAATGGATTCGTTTCCGCTCTCCTTAAGGGTATTCCCCGTCACACGGCGTTTCTCAGCGAATTCCGGCTTGTGCACATCCAGATACGCTCATATCCTTCGTCGCGGGCTCAGCTCTTGAAGGAAAACTGCGTGGACGGTCTCGATCGTATCGACCTCAGAATCCTCGGCGAGCTGGTCACTGATGCCCGCGCGAGCCAGATCGAGCTCGCGGAAAAGGTCGGGCTATCGCCGACCGCCTGCGCGCGTCGCATCCGCCATCTCGAGGAGATCGGCGTGATCCGCGGCTACCGCGTTGATCTCGAGCCGAGCGCGCTGGGACTTGTGACAACGGTCGTCGTCACCATCACGCTGGAGAAGCAGAGCGAGGACTATCTGGCGGCATTCGAGGCCGCGATCGCGCGGTGCCCCGACGTCGTGTCCTGCCATCTGATGTCGGGCAGCGACGATTATCATCTGCAGGTCATCGCCCGCGACATCGCCGACTTCGAGCGCATCCACAAGCAGCATCTGTCGCGGATGCCCGGTGTCGCGCGCATCCATTCCAGCTTCGCGATGCGCGAGGTGGTCCGCCGCACCATTCCAGAGACCGCGCTGCGCGGCTGACGCAGAGCGTTTTCGAGCGGAAGTGGACACCGGTTCGCGTGAAGAAAACGCGTCAAAATAAAAACTAGAGCAACGGATCAGGATGGATTGCGGCTCGCGCGCGGCCACATCCGCGCCAGCGTCTCGTCCTTCTTCACCACGGCATGCCAAAACGTCGCGGCGATGTGCAGCACGACCGCGGCGTAAACCACGTAGGCGAGCGCGCCGTGCGCGAGCTCGCCGGCATGTTCGACCGCCTTGTTGTCGGCGAACAGCCGCGGCCAGCTGAAAGTCCAGAAATAGCGCAGCGAATAGCCGCCGGCCGACGAGAACATGTATCCCGTCACGGGCATCACGAAGAGAACGAAGAGGATGGCGTAGAGCGCCCAGTGATTGAGCCGCGCGGCGATCTTGACCAGCGGCGAGAACGATCCCGGCTCCGGCGGCGCCGTGGTCGCAGTCCGTACGATCAGCCGCAGGATCGCCAGCATGAACAGCGTCATGCCGAGCGACTTGTGCACCTCGAGCAGCTCGCGTCGCGGCGACGTCCCCGCCGGCTGCAGCCCGCAATAGAGCCCGATCAGCATTGCCGCGATGAACAGCACCGCGGTCGCCCAATGAATCCTGCGCAGCAGCGGGTCGTAGCTGGCCGTCATGTCCGTCGTCACAAGGCGCCTTCGCTTGAAGCCAGCCCGTGCGGGTTCGGCCCGAAAAAGGAAGCAGTTCAATAGATGATCGCGCGAAGCCTGCCTACCGGCGCGGGCGTCAAATTCGATCACGATCGCGAAGGGCCGGGGCCGAGACTTCTCCCCTCGTCATTCCCGGGCGCGCAGAGCGCGAACCCGGAGTGTCGAACGGAGGGTCGGGCGCACCACGCGCTCGCTGTCACAAATCTCGCTGTCATAATTGGAGCCCTGCCCGCGCCACACGCATTTTTTAGTCGTGATTCCCGGCCGTCTGTGACAGAATTAATACACCCAAATGTCAATTCGGTTACACGCGGAGCGGTGAATGAGCATGGAGTGGCGGGCACGGCCGGTTTCGCTGGCTTGGTCGAATCCGGTGGTCCGTTGGTGGGGCATGCTGAGCCTCGTCAGCGCCGCCAACATCGCGGTGTGGTTCGCGCTTTACCGCCAGTTCCACGAGCAGGCCAATGGCAGCCTGAGCAACACCTCCGGCATCGGGCTGATGCTGCTGCTCTGTGCCGCCTATGTGTTCGGCTGCGCCTTCCGCTCGGTGCTGCCGCGCGCCGACGTGCAGCGCATCTGCCTGGTCGACACCTGGCTGTCGAGTGTCGTGGTCGGCCGCACCGTCGCCACCGTCGCCGAGGTCTGCTTCGCCGCGCAATGGGCGATCGTGCTGTATCAGCTCGGCACCATGAGCGGCGCCGAGACCACCGTGAACATCGCCTGGATCATCGTGCCGCTGATCGTCATCGCGGAATGCTTCTCCTGGTATGCGGTGCTGACCACCCACTATCTCTGCAACGCGATCGAGAACTCGATCTGGGCCGTGGTGTTCTTCCTGGTCGGGATTGCGCTGTGCCGGCTGCTGCCCGAGTTTCACGGCCCGGTGCGCTGGGCCTTCATCGTCGCGATCGTCGGCATCGCCGCCTTCCTCGCCTTCCTGATGACCGTCGACGTCCCGATGTATCTGAACCGCTGGCGCGCCAATCTCGCCGCCGGCGGCACGCTGCTGCATCCGCTCGACGGCTTGCGCGACGTCAGCCGGCGCTGGGTCGTGACCCACGACATCGCCGAGTGGCGCGAGGAAATCGCCTGGATGTCGCTGTATTTCAGCATGGCGGTCTGGTCGAGCCTTGCGCTCTGCGTCGGCTATTCGCTCGCGGATCAGCTGCCACGTTACCGCACCGAGCCCGTGATTGTCAGCACGAGCACGGCGCCGGCGGCGCAGCACACCGCAACGATCGAGGCTGTGGCGACACCCCGCAATTGATCGGCGGCCGACAGCCGCAGCTTGTGGCCAGCAGCGCTTTCGGAGTTAAAGGCTCGTCATCCCCGCCCATCACTCGTCGCGTCCCATGCCCAGCATCACCATCATCGAGACCGGGCTCGTCAGCCCGCAATTCCGCGAGCGCCACGGCAGCTATCCGCAGATGTTCCAGCGGATGGTCGCTGCCGCCGATCCCTCTGTTGCCTGCGACGTCGTGAGCGTCGCCAACGGCGAGGCGCTGTCGGAGCCGGCGGCGCTGGATGCGATCCTGATCACGGGATCGTCGGCGGGCGTTTATGACGATGTCGACTGGATCGCGCCGCTCGAGGCCTTCGTGCGCGCGGCGCATGATAAGCGCGTTCCGATGGTCGGCGTCTGCTTCGGCCATCAACTGATCGCGCAGGCGCTCGGCGGCACCGTGCGCAAGTCGGAGAAGGGCTGGGGCATCGGCCGCCACGTCTATCGGCTGGCACCGAACAACGGGCTGATCGCGGGCGAGACGATCGCCGCGGCCTGCTCGCATCAGGACCAGGTGATCACCCCGCCCGCCTCCGCACGCACCATCATGTCATCAGACTTCACGCCGCATGCCGGGCTGCTCTATGGCAACGGCACCACGCTGTCGGTGCAGCCGCATCCGGAATTCACCGCCGATTACGCCGACGCGCTGTGCGACCTGCGCCGCGGCCTCGCGCCGGATGCCGTGGTCGAAACCGCCAAGGCGTCACTCGCCGCGCCGCTCGAGCACGCCCGGCTCGGCGGCGTGATCACGCGCTTTCTCACCGGCCGCGCGCCTGGGTGAGGCGATCGCTCAGGTCATGCTGCCCGGCATGAAGCAGCGCACCCGCGGGTGGCCGTCGATGTAGTGCTTCCACACCATGGTCCGCCCGATCTTGTTCGGCTCGGTGATCACGGCTTCGTTCGGCACCACGACCCATTCATCGTCGATGTGGACGCGATAATGGCCGTGATCCGACTCCCAATCGGGATCGGCGACCACATAGCCGTCGGCATCCGAGCAGCATTGTCCGTAACCACTGCGCAGGCTTTCAAACCAGGGCTTTAATGGTGAATTGGCGTAGCGGCCGTCGTCGCGCGCCAGGGTCGGCGATGTCAACCACATCGTCCCAAGCAGCAGTGCCGCACGCGTGATGGCGTGCATAATGTCGTCTCCGCAGGTTTCGATCCCGCTGCGGGCGCGTATCACTCCAGTTCGCCCGCGACATTGCCGTCGCAGGCGAGAACACGACGAATCGGCGCCCCAGCTCCTGCCATTCACCTATGCAAGAGCAGAGCCAGACTGCATTCCGGGAGACTACTGCCGACGAAAGTATGGGGTGCGCACGCCGCCGCAATCTCAGGCGGGAAGCAGCGCGCGCGTGCTCGGCGCAGCTCGATCACCGGCTCGCCGCGGCGACCTCGGGAACGAGCGGCGGTGCGCTGCGCGACGCCGCCTGCAATGCGCATTCGACGAAGCGGCGCGGCAGCAGCGAGGCGTTCGCGCGCATCGCCACCAGCATGCGGCTCTCCGCATCCGGCGTGTCCAGCGGCTTCGCCACCACATTCATGACGCCGGCCTGCTGGTAGCAGGATGGCAGGATCGAAAGCCCGATCCCGGCCGCGACCAGGCTCAGCACGGTGCGCAGTTCATGCGCCTCCTGCACCACGCGCGGGGCAAAGCCCGCCCGCCGGCACAGCATCGCGGCCTGATCGCCGACGCCGCAGCCGCTCTCGGCCATGCCGACGAATTCGTGATCGGCGAGATCGGCCATCTCAAGCGCGCCTTTGGCGCCGGCCAGCGGATGATCCAGCGGCAGGAACACCATCAGCCGGTCGCGCCAGACCACATGGACCTGCAAATCGGCTGCCGGTCGAAAATCGAGCGGCGGCCGCATGATCGCAACATCGAGCTCGGCGTCGGCAAGCGCGCGCAGCTGCGTCGCCGTCGACATGTGCCGGAGCTCGATCTTCACCCGCGGATAACTGGCGCGAAAGCTGCGGAACAGCTCGGCGAACATGTCGAGCATCGGCACCGAGCCGGTGAAGCCGACGCGGATCATGCCGGCCTCGCCGCGCGCTGCACGACGAACCGTCTCCGACGCCAGATCGAGCTCGCTGACCGCGCGCCGCGCATGCTCCAACAGCAATTGCCCGGCCTGCGTGAGTTCCACAGCGCGCCGCGTCCGTGCCAGCAGGCGCGTCCCGAGCTCCGCCTCCATTGCCTTGATCTGCGTGCTCAGCGGCGGCTGGCTGACATGCAAACGTTTGGCTGCGCGGCTGAAGCTCAATTCTTCGGCCACCGCGATGAAGTAACGAAGCTGCCTGTAATCCATCGCTTATTCCGTTTCCCTATAAGTGGGGGGTCAACAAGGTATTTGACCTCACGGGGCCGTTTCCCGATCTTCGCGCGAAATCAGCAATGCTCCAAGGGAGAAGGGAGAAGCGCGAAAAATGCGTCAGGTTCTTGCAGTATGGCGCGGCGCACGCAGCGGGGCAGCCATGCAATATCGCAGCGGGCGATAGGCCATGACCGCTTCGTTTCGCGTCCTGGTCACCGGCGACACCCTCGCCCCCGCAGCCGTCGAAATCCTCAGCGAGATCGGCGCGGACGTCGTGCTGATGCGCGATGCCATCACGCCTGAACGCCTCACGCACGAGATGGCAACAGCGCCGACGCAGGCGATCCTGATGCGCGGCAATCCGGTATTCTCCTCCGCCGTCATCGCCAGCAATCCGCATTTGCGCGTGATCGCCAAGCACGGTGCGGGTATCGACAGCGTCGACATCGATGCCGCAACCAAGCAGCGCGTGCTGGTGATGGTGGCGGGCGACGCCAACGCGCCCGCGGTTGCCGAGCACACCATCGCGCTGATCCTCGCGCTCGGGCGTGATGTCGTCAGCCTGAACGCGCGAACCCATTCCGGCGCCTGGGACCGCGCCACCTATCGCGGCCGCGAAATCCGCGGCCGCACCCTCGGCCTCGTCGGCTTCGGCCGTATTGCCCGCCACGTCGCGCGCACAGCGGCGGCGCTCGGCATGACCGTCGTCGCGCTCGGCCGAAGCAAAGGCCGTGTCGATCCGGCGCTGGCGCGCGAAGCCGCCGATCTCGCCGATCTGCTCGCCGTCTCCGACATCGTCAGCCTGCACGCGCCGCTGACCGATGCGACCCGCGGCATGATCGACGCCGCGCGCCTCAACGCCATGAAGTCCGGCGCCATCCTGATCAACACCGCGCGCGGCGCGCTGGTCGACGAGGACGCATTATGCGCAGCGCTGAGCAGCGGCCATCTCGCCGGCGCCGGCCTCGACACGCTGGCGCAAGAGCCGCCCGCCAAGGACCGGCCGATCCTGCAGGCGCCGAACCTGATCGTGACGCCGCATATCGCAGCCCAAACCGGCGCATCGATCACGCGGACCGGCGTCGAGGCAGCGCGCAACATCGCAGCAGTGCTGACGCAGGGCGACATCGATCGCGCCAACGTCGTCAACCCGGCGGCGCTGGACCCGCCATAACGCTCGCAGAAACGGCCCGACAAGAGGCCCGTGATATCAAGGGGGAAACGAACATGAATCTGGGGTGGCTGTCCAAGCTGTCCGCCGTCGAACGCAAGACATTCTTCGCCGCCTTCGGCGGACTTGCGCTCGATTCGATGGACACGACGATCTATGCGCTGGTCACGCCGGCGCTGATCGCGACGCTGAGCCTGTCGCGGCCGGACGCCGGGATTCTCGCCTCGAGCTCGCTGATCGGCACCGCTGCGGGCGGCTGGATCGCAGGCATTGCCGCCGACCGGTTCGGCCGGGTACGCGTGCTGCAATTCACCATCCTTCTGGTCGCGGTCTCGACATTTGCCGCCGCCTTCGCCGACGGCTTCTGGTATCTCCTGGTCGCGCGCGCCGTCCAGGGCATGGGCTATGGCGGCGAGGCCGCGGTTGGTGCCGTGCTGGTGGCCGAGGTGGTCTCGGCCGGCATGCGCGGCCGCGTCGCCGCCGCGATCCAGAGCGGATATGCCGTCGGCAATGCACTGTCGGTGGCGGCATTTCCGCTCATCTTCGGCTGGCTGTCGCAGGACATGGCTTGGCGCGTGTTCTTCGCGATCGGAATCCTGCCCGCGTTGCTCGTCTTCTTTGTCCGCCGCTTCGTGCCGGAATCCGCGATCTTCGTCGAGGAGAAGGCGCAGCGCGGCGCCTCGGCGACGCACAGCTTCTGGACCATCTTCACCGGCGAGCATCTGTTCAAGACGCTGGTCGCGACCTTCTTCACCACCGGCACACTTGGCGCGGCCTATGTGATGATCACCTGGCTGCCGACATATCTGCAGACCGGCCTGCATCTGCCGGTCATGCACACCGCCGGCTATCTCGCCGTCAACATCTTCGGATCGTTCGTCGGGCCGATCGCCTTCGGCCTGATTGCCGACCGTATCGGCCGCCGCAAAGGCTTCATGCTGTTCCTGCTCTGCCAGGCGCTGAACGTCGCAGTCTACACCCAGGCGCCGATCGGCCAGGGCATCACCATCATCCTCGGATTTTTCCTCGGCGCGCTGCAGGCCGGCCTCGCCTCCGGCCTGATGCCGACCTTTGCCGAGCTGTTTCCGACCAACATCCGCGCCAACGGCGCCGGGTTTGCGCTCAGCGCAGGGCGCGGCCTCGGCTCGATCGTGCCGGCGACCGTCGGCATCCTGTCGACGCGGATGCATCTCGGCGACGCAATGGCGATCTGCGCCATCTGCGGCTACGCGGCCGCGTTCTGCGCTGCATTGATGCTGCCCGAACAGCAGGGCATCGACCTCCGAACGATGGCGGCAGGCCCGGCTCCGGACGGAGCCGAACGGCTGCCTCCCGCGCGCGAGGCCGTCCACCCCAACAACATCCGAAATGGCGTCGCGACCCAATGAACGCCATCACAACGAACGGGAGGATTTTAATGGCCGGAGCGTCCGTCAGAGAACTCGAACAGCAAACCATCCGCCGCGTCTACTGGCGGCTGATCCCGATCCTGTTCGTCATGATGTTCTTCAACTATCTCGACCGCATCAATCTCGGCTATGCCGGGCTGACGATGAACAAGGATCTCGGTCTCAGTCCCGCGATCTTCGGCTTCGCCGCCAGCATCTTCTTCCTCGGCTACATGGTGCTCGAGGTTCCGAGCAATCTGATGCTGCACTGGTTGGGCGCGCGGATCTGGCTGGCGCGCATCCTGATCACCTGGGGCCTGGTCGCGACGCTGACCGCCTTCGTCTGGAATCCGCTCAGCCTCTACGTGATGCGGTTCGGCCTCGGCGTCGCGGAAGCCGGCTTCATGCCCGGCGTGGTGCTCTATCTGACCTACTGGTTCCCCGCGCGCTATCGCGCCCGCGCGGTGGCCGGCTACATTATCGCCGGCTCGTTCTCGGCGGTCCTGGGCGGACCGATCTCGACCAGCATCATGACCTGGTACGACGGCGCCGCCGGCCTGCATGGGTGGCAATGGATGTTCATCGCTGAGGGCGTGCCGACCATTCTGCTCGGCCTGTTCACGCTCTATTATCTGACCGACCGCCCGGCCAAGGCGAGCTGGCTGAGCAAGGAGCAGGCCGCCTGGCTGGAGGGCGAGCTCGCCGCCGAGCGGGCCGAGATCGAACAACAAGGGCAGCACAGGTTGATCGAATGTATCATCGATATCAGGGTCTGGCTGCTGGCGGCGCTGTTCGGCTGCGCGCTGGTCGGCATCTATGGCCTGCTGCTGTGGCTGCCGCAGATCATCAAGGGCATGGGCAATCTCAGCAATATCGAGGTCGGCTTTCTCTCCGCGATCCCGCCGCTGCTCGGCGTCATCGGCACCATCATAGTCAGCTGCAGCTCCGACAAAACAGGCGATCGCAAGTTTCACCTCGCGGCGGTCTATCTGCTCGCGGCGATCGCGATGCTCGGCAGCGCCTATGTCTCGAGCCCGGTGCTGGCCTTCGTGTTCCTTTGCATCGTCGGCTTCAGCCTGAATGCCGGCAATCCGCTGTTCTGGAGCATCAACGCCTCGCTGCTGACCGGCGCGGCCGGCGCCGCCTCGATCGCCATGGTCAACACGCTGGCGCAGTTCGGCGGCCTGATCGGGCCGTGGTGCATCGGCCTGATCAAGGACTCCACCGGAAGCTTCTCATGGGCGCTGGTCGGCATCGCCGGCTTTCTGCTCATCGCCTCCGCCATCGCCGCCACCATGCGCGTCAAACCGCGCGAGACGGAATTGACGGGCGCGATGCCGTCCTCCGTCACACACTGACAACCTCGTAAGGAAGCAACCATGATCATCGATTGTCACGGCCACTACACCACCGAGCCGGCCAAGCTGCAGATATTCCGCGACAAGCAGCTCGCCGGCCTCGCCGACAGATCGCGCCGGCCGCTCACCACCAAGCTCGGCATCACCGATGACGAGATCCGCGACAGCGTCGAGGGCGCGCAGCTTCGCCTGCAGAAGGAGCGCGGCACCGACGTCACCATCTTCTCGCCGCGCGCCGCCGGCATGGCGCATCATGTCGGCAAGGAAGCGACCAGCCGGGAATGGACCACGATCTGCAACGACCTCGTGCACCGGGTCTGCACGCTGTTCCCGCAGAACTTCGTTCCCGTGTGCCAGCTGCCGCAGAGCCCTGGCGTCAAGCCTGCGAACTGCATCGAGGAGCTGGAGCGCTGCGTGACGCAGCTCGGCTTCGTCGGGTGCAACCTCAACCCCGATCCCGCCGGCGGCTATTGGTGCGATCCGCCGCTATCAGACGAATGGTGGTACCCGCTCTATGAGAAGATGGTCGAGCTCGACGTGCCGGCCATGGTCCATGTCTCTTCGTCCTGCAATCCCTGCTTCCACGGCACCGGCGCGCATTACCTCAACGGCGACACCACCGCCTTCATGCAGTTCCTGACCTCGGACCTGTTCAAGCGCTTCCCGACCCTGCGGTTCATCATCCCGCATGGCGGCGGCGCGGTGCCCTATCACTGGGGCCGCTACCGCGGCCTCGCGCAGGACATGAAGCTGCCGCCGCTGTCGGAGCATCTCCTGAAGAACGTGTTCTTCGACACCTGCGTCTATCATCTCCCTGGGATCGAGCTGTTGACCCGGGTGATCCCGGCCGAGAACATCCTGTTCGCGTCGGAGATGGTCGGCGCGGTCCGCGGCATCGATCCCGAGACCGGGCATCACTTCGACGACACCCGCCGCTACATCGACGCGCTGCCGCTAAGCGCGGCGGACAAGGCCAAGATCTTTGAAGGCAACGCCCGCCGCGTCTATCCCCGCCTCAACGCCCATCTCGACCGCCGCTCGCATTAAGCGATCGCGCCGACAACAAACCGGAGAACACCGATGGCTGTAGGATTTGCAATTCACAAGGCGAAGCGAAAAGTGTCGCCTGGCCTCGTCGCGCGCTACCGGCCGCTGCCGGTCGCCAATATCAGCGATTCGATGTCGCGGATCGCGGGCACCAACCGTCTGCGGCCGATGCATGCCGGCGGCTGGCTCGGCGGCCCGGCGCTGACCGTGAAGACCCGGCCCGGCGACAATCTGATGGTGCACAAGGCGATCGACCTGGCCCAGCCGGGCGACGTCATCGTGGTCGACGCCGGCGGCGTCCTCGTCAACGCCATCATCGGCGAGATCATGTCGACCTTGGCTGAGAAGAAGGGTGTGGCGGGCTTCGTGATCGACGGCTCGATCCGCGATGCCGGCGCGATCCGCGCTGGTGCGTTCCCGGTGTTCGCCGCCGGCGTCGCGCATCGCGGCCCCTACAAGGACGGCCCGGGCGAGATCAATTGTGCCATCTCGATCGACGGCATGATCGTCGAGCCCGGCGACCTCATCGTGGCCGACGACGACGGCGTGCTCTGCGTGCCCTATGACGACGCCGAGGCCATCTGCAAGCTGACCGAGGCCAAGAAGGCCACCGAGGAGAAGGCGATCCAGCAAATCCTGGCCGGCACCAGCGACCGCCGCTGGGTCGACGAGGCCTTGCAGCGCCTCGGCTGCGAGTTCAAGGACTAGACACGTACCGTTGCCTAAGAGGCGGGAATGCCCGTCTCTTAGGCACAAACCTGCGTAAAGCCGCCCAGAATCACCGCCCCGTATCGGATTCGCGCGTCCGTCCACCAGCATCGGGAATTTTTCCCGAACATATCTGGAAAAGAATCCCGGTCCTCCGGGACACATCTTGTTTGCCAAAGCCTTAGCGCTCCCGCAGTCTTAAAACCAAGGTTCGTCGGGGATAAAAGTCGAACCGCGACTTTGGGGTGGGCGTCATGGCTGGTGCGTTGTTGCGTACGGCAACACGATTTTTGTCTTCTTCGGTTCACACGCGTGGCGCCGCGGCCGTGCTCACGGCGATCGGCGCCGCGGCGCCGCTGACCGTTGTTTACGCCCAGACCCCCGCACCCGCCCCGACCGAGTTGCCGCCGGTCACCGTGATTGCTCCCTCGCCGTTGGCGGGCACGCGCAGCCCCAAGCCGGCGGCACGGCCGGCGGTGCAGACATCGCGAACCACACGAACACGGGCCGCGCCGGCGCAAACCGCGGCGGCGCCCGAAGGTGGCACCGGCGTCCCCGGCCCCTCCGAGCGCGACTCCACCCTGATCGATCGCGACAAGGTCCCGTCCAACACCGCGGTGATGACGTCGGCGGATTTCAGCCACAACTATTCGACCAACTTCCTCGATGCGGTGAACCGCAAGCTGCCCGGCGTCACCCTCACCGACCAGACCGGCAATCCGTTCCAGCGCACGCTCGACTATCGCGGCTTCGTCGCCTCGCCGGTTCAGGGAACGCCACAGGGGATCGCGGTCTATCAGAACGGCGTCCGCATCAACGAATCCTGGGGCGACGTGGTCAATTGGGATTTCATCCCGGAAAAGGCCATCGACCGGTTGTCGTTGGTTCCTAACAGCCCCATATTCGGCCTCAACGCGATCGGCGGCGCGCTCAGCATCCAGATGAAGAACGGCTTCACCTATCAGGGTGTCGAGGGTGAAGCGTTCGGTGGCTCCTACGGCCGTGTGCAGGGCAGCGTGCAGGCCGGCGGCCAGAAGGACAACATCTCCGCCTATGCGGCCTTCGAATCCGCCTATGACCGCGGCTGGCGCGACTACGCCAATTCGTCGCACGTCAACCGCATGTATGTCGACATCGGCGCGCGCAACGATGACACCGAATTCCACGTCAACTTCACCGGTGCCAACAATCTGCTCGGCAACGTCGCGGCCACGCCGGTCGAGATGCTCAATCAGCGCTGGTCGAGCGTCTACACCTGGCCGCAGTCGACGCATCTTCAGCTCGCCTTCGTCAACGCGACGTTGAACCACAATTTTTCGGACACCTGGTCGTTCCAGGGCAACGCCTACTTCCGCAGCTTCCGGCAGTCCCATGTCGACGGCAATGGCACCGACGTCGCGCCGTGCGACGATCCCACCAATCTGTGCATCGGCGACGGCCTTCCGATTTTCGGCCCGGCGGACGGTACTGTTCCGAACACGCTGGGCACCGCTTTCCTTGGCGAAATCGACCGCAACCGGGTCGCGACCAACAGCTTCGGCGGTACAGCCCAGCTCACCAATACGGACAGACTGTTCGGCCATGACAACCACGTCGTGATGGGCGTCAGCGTCGACCACGGCAATACAAAATTCACGGCGACCAGCGAACTCGGTACGGTCGACCAGAATCTGTTCGTGACGGGCACCGGTGTCTTCATCAACCAGCCCGACGCCGGTCTCAGCCCGGTCGACCTGCGCGCCACCAACACCTATACCGGCGTCTACCTCACCGACACATTCGATGTGACGAACAAGTTCTCGGTCACCGCCGGTGGACGATTCAACTATGCCCAGATCGACCTGCAGGACCAGACCGGCACAAACGACCTGCTCAACAGCAGCAACCGCTTCCAGCGATTCAACCCGGTGATCGGCGGCACCTACAAGATCACCCCGAATCTCACCGCCTATGCCGGCTATTCGGAAGCCAACCGCGCGCCGACGCCGCTGGAGCTCGGCTGCTCCGATCCGAACCATCCCTGCATGATCGACACATTCCTGGTGGCCGATCCTCCGCTCAAGCAGGTGGTGGCGCACACCGTCGAAGCCGGCCTGCGCGGCGGCTGGGGCCGCGACGTCAGGACCGGCGTGTTGAGTTGGGGCCTCGGCGTGTTCCGCACGCTGTCCGACGACGACATCATCCAGGTGGCGAGCCCGCTCGGTGTCAACAATTTCGGCTTCTTCCAGAATGCCGGCCAGACCCTGCGGCAGGGTATCGAGGCCAAGCTCGAATACCGCTACAACAGCTGGAATGCTTACGCCAACTACACCTATGTCGACGCGACCTATCGAAGCGCGATCACGCTGTTCTCGCCGAACAATCCGAACGCCCAGACCGACCCGAACAACGACGACGTCTCGTTTGTCAACGTCAAGCCGGGCGACCACATCCCGGGCATTCCCGCGCACCGCTTCAAGGCCGGCGTCGAGTACAACGTCACTGACGCGTGGAAGATCGGCGCCGACCTCAACGTCGTGGGCAGTCAGTGGATCATTCATGATGACACCAACCAGAGCCCGAAGGTGCCGGCCTATTCGGTCGTCAATCTGCACACCTCATATCAGATCACAAAGAACATCGAGGTGTTCGGCCTGATCAACAACGTGTTCAACCAGCACTACTATCTGAGTGGCGCGTTCTATCAGACCGGCGGCTTTGCCAGCGCCACGCCTGGAGTCACCAACCTGATGGCGCAACTGAGCGATCCCCGCACCTTCGTGCCCGGCATGCCGCTCGCCGCCTATGCCGGCATCAGGGCGAAGTTCTAGGGGGAATGCCCTTGAGAGCCTGACCCAGAGGGCGGCCAAGGAGCTTTCCACGAAACTCGTCATGCCCGGCCTTGTGCCGGGCATCCACGTCTTTATCTCCACGCGATCAGGCAAAGACCTGGATGGCCGGACAAGCCCGGCCATGACAATGCGGGATCCTACGCCAGCGTCCCGCCGTCGACCGGCATCGCGATGCCGGTGACGAACGACGCCTTGTCCGACAGCAGGAACACCGCGACCTCCGCGATCTCCTCGGGGCGCGCGGCGCGGCCCATCGGATTGCGAGTCACCGCGGCCTTGATCAGTTCCTCCGGATCGGCCTCGTTGTGCCCCGGCTGGTCCGGCCGGTTGACGAACACCCGCAGCATCGGCGTGTCGATCGCACCGGGGCAGATCGCATTGACGCGCACGCCGTCCTTGGCGTGGCGCTTGGCGAGCGCGCGTGCGAGGCCGATCACGCCGGCCTTCGCCGCCGAATAGGTCGGGCTCCACGGCGAGCCTGTCAGCCCCGAGGTCGATGCCGTGAACAGGATGCTGCCCTTGCGCCGCGCGGTCATGTGGCCGAGCGCCGCGTTGGTCGTGATCAGCTGCGAGCGCAGATTGAGATCGACGCTGAGGTCCCAGCCCTCCATGTCGTCGATCACGGACGGACCGGGAATGCCGAGATGGTTCCAGACGCAGTCGAGCGCGCCGAATTCCTTCACGGTCGCAGCGACGATCTCGCGCGAAAAGCCGTCGTCGCGGAGATCGCCGGTCAGCGCCAGCGCGCGGCCGCCGCCCTTCCTGATCTCGTCGACAACAGCCTTCGCGCCGGCCTCGTTCTGGTCGACCACCGCAACGGATGCACCCTCGCGCGCGAGGATGCGCGCCCCGGCGCGGCCGGCGCCCGACGCTGCGGCGGTGACGAGCGCGATCTTGCCCTGCATGTCCATGTTTTCGATCCCGGCTGTGCTCTTGACCTCGAGCCTTCTCGGCTCTGGTTGGATCAGGACCGCAGCGCGGCCGTCTTGCGCTGACGCGCTAGCGGCCGCCGAACAGAATCGGAGACTGGCCGGGCAGCAACTGCGAATGGATGTCGCTGTCCATCCGCTCCGTCCCTTGCTGGGTGAAACCGGCCCCGAACGACAGGGTGACATTCGAGGTCGGGCGGAACTCCAGGCCCGCGCGCGCCGAATAGCCGGCGTTGACGCCGGGATTGCCGCTGAACGGCGCCAACGGCCCGCCGGCGCCGGGCGGATTGTATTTCAACGTGTCGAAGCCGGCGAAGAACGTCACGGGTGTATTGCCGACGCCCTTGAAGTTGTAGCCGAACTGCGCGCCCTGATATTCGAGCGAGCCGAACGCCGCCGATTGGCCGAGCCCGCTCCAGCCGGCGCGTCCGCCTTCGCTGCCGATGAACCAGCCGTCCGGACGGCCATTCAGATACGCGAAGTCACCGCCCTGCGCGCCGGCGGCGTCGAAGCCAGGAAAGTTGCCGTAGGTGTCCGCCTTCTGGCCATCGGCCAGGCTGCCGCCGAAGCCGAACAGCGACCCCGGCGTCCAATAGCGCACCGGGCCGGCCTGAGCATGCGCCTGCTGGCTGCCGAGACACAGCACTGCCACGACGATTGCGAGACCGGTTTTGCTTGCGAGGATCGACATTGGGGAGACCGTCACCTGTGCCCGCAAACTATACGCTCCGGAGGCCGACAATGCCAGCGTACCGCTCCACGGCAACACAGCCGCCTCTTGCCAATCGCGCGGTCACGCCTTATGTACACGCCTCCTTTTTTGATAGCGAGCGACCCAGGTTTCCACATGCGGCGATCACAGCAAGCATCGATGCTGATGACGGGAGGGCTATTGCCCTCAGCCGCCGCTATTCTGCTTTGGACCTGACCTCACGTCACACCTGACATTGGAAGGCAGCCCGGAGCGGAAGCGGCTCCTGGCGCCGAACGAGCTCTCGCGGTGCCTCGAGTCGTGCAAACCCAGCACGGGAGCTCGAACACCACAGGTGTCCCATGGCCAAAGAGAAGTTCATCCGCCTCAAGCCCAACTGCAATGTTGGCACGATCGGCCACGTGGATCATGGCAAGACGACGCTGACGGCAGCGATGACGAAGGTTTCAGCCGATCACGGCTGGGGCGCGTTCGTCTCCTATCAGGACGTTGCCAGGGCGTCGGCAGCGCAAGGTACGCGTGACGACACGAAGATCCTGACCATTGCGACGAGCCACGTCGAGTTCTCGACGGCGGCGCGTCACTACTCGCACGTCGACTGTCCGGGCCACGCCGATTATGTGAAGAACATGATCACGGGCGCGGCGCAGATGGACGGCGCGATCCTGGTCGTCTCCGCCGTCGACGGACCGATGCCGCAGACGCGCGAGCACATCCTGCTCGCGCGCCAGATCGGCGTGCCGCGCATCGTGGTGTTCCTGAACAAGTGCGATGTCGCTGACGATCCGGAACTCGTCGATCTCGTTGAGATCGAGGTGCGCGATCTGCTGTCGAAGTACCAGTACGACGGCGACAACGCGCCGGTCGTGCGCGGTGCGGCGATGGCGGCGCTGCGCGGCGAGCGCGGTCCGCTGGCGGATCAGGCGATCCTGAAACTGTTCGAGGCGCTCGATAGCTACATCGAGCTGCCCGAGCGGCCGAAGGATCGCCCGTTCCTGATGCCGATCGAGGGCGTGCAGTCGATCGCCGGACGCGGCACGGTCGTGACCGGGCTCGTCGAGCGCGGCACGATCAGGCTCGGCGACGAGGTCGAGATCGTCGGCCTCGGCGAGACCCGCAAGTCGGTCGTGACCAGCATCGAGAGCTACCGGAAGATCCTCGATCAGGGGCAGGCCGGCGACAATGTCGGCTGCCTGCTGCGCGGGATCGACAAGGCTGTCGTGCAGCGCGGTCAGGTGCTGTCGCACCCGGGCGGTGCGTCGCCGCACCGGACCTTCCGGGCGGAAGTGTATGTGCTGACAAAGGACGAAGGCGGACGGCACACGCCGTTCTTCGCCAACTATCGTCCGCAGTTCTACTTCCGGACCGCCGACGTCACCGGCACCGTCCAGCTCGCCGATGGCGCCGAGATGGTGATGCCGGGCGACAGCGCCGAGTTCACGATCGAGCTCAACAAGCCGATCGCGCTCGAGGAGCGGTCGCGCTTTGCGATCCGTGAAGGCAACCGCACCGTCGGTGCCGGCGTCTTCACCGCGATCGTAGAGTAAGGGATGGGGGCCTGGCGCGAGCCGGGCCCCTATTTTCATGGGGAGTGCTTCACGGCCACCACGAAAAGGCACCGTAAGTCGCGACGTTGCCCAGTCGCCCCAGACGGCTGGAAATTGATCGCATTGCCCAGCAATGCGGATTGACAGGCTGGCACGTTTTCGAAAATGTGCGACACCGCGTCGCAGGCACCGTCCATCGGTGTTGTGACCATCGACGCGGAATGGCGTCGTCATGAAGTGGTTTCGTTCGAACATCAGGCACGGGGCTGGGCTGGCGCTTTTGGCGCTGGCGATCCAGTTCGTGCTGTCGTTCGGGCATTTTCATGCCATCGCATCGGCACAGGCGACGGCGGCGTTCGCGGCGCATGTCGAGAACACGTCGCGCGACGAGCCTCGTTCTACGCCTGATTCCGATCAGGCCGCGGACCTCTGCGCTATCTGCGCCGTCGTGGCAATGGTCAACACGGCGACGCCGGCACCGGCGCTGCCGCCGCTGCAGTTGCCCGATGCCGTCGGTCTGCTTCCTTGGCACATCGACAATTATGCGGCCCCGGTCGAATTCGGCAGGCCTCACTTTCAGCCGCGCGCACCTCCGATCTCCTGACATCCCACCACAACTGAACCTCAAACGCGGCCACGCATCGGCTGCCGTTTGATCAATGGGGAATCTGGCCGTCGCGCATCGACGGCAGGCACGACCGTGTCCTGTTCGGAAGGATCCGGATCGCGGCCTCGTGAGATCGGAAACGAACATGTCAGGGCATATCAGACGACACGCCGCCGCCGGCGCGGCATCGCTTTTGGTCTGCGGGATGAATGGCCCCGCGTGGGCGCAAACGACCGCGCCGACCACAGAACTTCCGGACATCACGGTGACGGCGCCGCTGCATCACAGCGCGCCGTCTGCGCCGAACAAGCCGAAGACACACGTTGCCGCCGGAGCCGGTCGACGCGCGCGAAGAACCGGCGCAGTATCGGCTGCGCCCGAATCCGCCGAGCAGGCTCAGGCCCGCGGGGTCGCAGGCCAGAACGCGCGGCTCGACCAGGCCCGCGCCGCGCTGCTGGCACCGACCGGCGCCAATACCTACGAGATGAGCCGGCAGTTCCTGGAGTCGCTGCCGCAGGGCACCAACACCACCCTGGACAAGGCGCTGCTGCAGGCGCCCGGGGTCTCGCAGGACTCTGCCGCGAGCGGCGAGTTGCACGTGCGCAACGAGCACGCCAATCTGCAATACCGCATCAACGGCATCATGCTGCCGGACGGCGTCGGCGCCTTCGGCCAGATCATCGACACTGGCATCGTCGGCAGCATGGCGCTGTTCACCGGCGCCCTGCCCGCACAATACGGCCTGCGCACCGCCGGCGTGCTCGACATCCAGACCAAGACCGATGCCTTCAACAATTCCGGCAGCGTCAGTGTCTATGGCGGCAGCCACGGCAATTTCACGACCAGCGTCGACTATGGCGGCACCATCGGACAGACGCAGTATTACGTCTCGGGACGCTATTTCGGCAGCGATGTCGGCATCGAGAATCCGACGCCGGCCTACAATGCCATCCACGACCGGACCGATCAGGAGAAGGGTTTTGCCTATGTCTCCACAGCGCTCGATCCGACCAGCCGGCTGACCTATATCGGCGGCGTCTCCAACGGCAATTATCAGATCCCCAACAATCCGGGCCAGTCGCCGGCCTTCACCGCCTTCGGCGTCTCCAATTTCGATTCCGCGCTGCTCAACGAGCGGCAGCGGGAGTTCAACCAGTTCAACGTCGTGGCCTATCAGAAATCGGCCGACGGCCTCGATTACCAAATCGCCTATTTCAACCGCTACAGTCAGTTGCATTTCACGCCGGATCCGGTCGGCGATCTCGTCTTCAACGGGGTCGCGTCCGACGTCTATCGGCAGAGCTTCATCAACGGCATCCAGGAAGACACGTCCTACCGAGTGGGCTTCGCGCACACGCTGAAGTTCGGCGTGTCGTTCAGCGCCGAGCGGTCGCTGGTCAACAACGGCTCGACCGTGCTGCCGCTGGACGATACCGGGAACCCCATCGACGCGCCGCTCTCGGTGTTCGATTCCAGCGCCAAGACCGGGTACCTGTTCTCCACCTACATCAGCGACGAGTGGAAGATCACCAACCAGCTGACGCTCAACGCCGGGCTGCGCTTCGACCAGATGTGGCAATATGTCGATGCCAACCAGCTCAGCCCCCGGATCAGCCTGACCTGGAAGCCTCTCGAAGGCACGACCTTCCATGCCGGCTATGCGCGCAACTTCACGCCGCCCGAGCAGGTGCTGGCGGCGCCGACCAACCTCTCGCTGGTGCAGAATACGACCGCGCAGCCCGCCGTCTCCGCCAACGATCCTGTCTTACCCGAGCGCTCGCACGTGTTCGACGTCGGCGTCACGCAGAAAGTCTATGCGATCCCCGGCCTCGAAGTCGGCATGGACGCCTATTACAAGATCGCGACCGACCTGCTCGACGACGGCCAGTTCGGCGCGGCCTACGTCCTGACCGCTTTCAACTACGCGAAAGGCACCAACGAAGGCGTCGAGCTGACGGCGAGATACGACCACGACAATTTGCACCTCTACGGCAACGTCGCCATCGCAAGACAGGTCGCGACCAACGTCGTGTCGAACCAGTATCTGTTCGATCCGGACGAACTCGCCTACATCGCCAACAATTACGTCAACACCGATCATGCCCAGACCCTGACCGCATCAGTGGGCGGCTGGTATCAGTGGCACGACACCAAGTTCAGCGCCTCGCTGATCTACGGTTCAGGCCTGCGCGACGGCTTTGCCAACATCGGCACAGTGCCGCCCTACACCCAGGTCAATCTCGGCGTCTCGCACGATTTCTACCTTGTCGCACCGAACAAGCCCACCACGCTGCGTCTCGACGTCGTCAATCTGTTCGATACCGTCTACCAGATCCGCGACGGCTCCGGCATCGGCGTGTTCGCGCCGCAATACGGACCGCGGCGCGGCGTCTATGCCGGCATCACCCAGAAGTTTTGACGAAAGGCCGACGTCAACCAGGGGATGGCGATGCCCACGGCATCGTCATTGCTCCGGTCCGCGGGTGTCCCGGGACCCGCGGGCTGGCACTATTTGACCGCCGGTTTGGCCGGCGATATCTTTCGACCGCTGGGCCCTTCGCAGTGACAGTCTATTCGAGGCGCACATGGAATGGTCGACCAGGCCGGCCCGTCCGGATCAGCCCTTCGGCAGTTGGGCTGATAACCTCGCGGCTGCCTTCGTGCGGTTGGAGCCGCGCCGGATTGCCGAAGAATCCTTTGTCGGCACGATCTGCAAGGTCGACGCCGCGCCGCTGCAGATCTCGCGGGTCACGGCGAGCGGGCACACCGTGCTGCGGCTGCCGTCGCACATCGTTGCGAGCACCGACGACCTTTGCTTCGTCAACCTGCAGCTCGAAGGGCTGGGACGTACCTCGCAGCGCGGCCACGAGCAGATCAGTGCGCCCGGCGACCTCGCGGTTGCCGATACGACGCAGCCGTTCGAGATCGCCCACCGCCACAACTTCAAGCTCTTTTGCTTTGCCGTGCCGCGACGTCTGTTGCCGGACGCGCTGTTCGACCGCCCGCGGCTCGGCCTGTCGGCGACCGAAACCGGCCGCGCGTTCTCGCGGACGCTGGCGAGCTACGCCGAGCTCTGCCTCAGCGGCCGTCAACTCGCCACGACCTCGGCGATGCTCGGCACGCATATCGCCGAGCTGATCGCGCACGCACCCGACATCCTCGCCCACATGTCGGCGGAGCGCGTGCATATGCCCGTGCTGCTGTCGATGATGCTTGACCACATCGCCCGTCACAGCGACGATCCCGAGCTCGGTGCCCCGGCGCTGGCCACGAGATTCCGCTGCTCCGAGCGCTATGTGCACCGCCTGTTTGCGACCACCGGCCGCTCCGTCGGCGAACACGTCAACGAGCAGCGGATCGCCGCGTGCACGCGCGCCCTGCTCGATCGCAGCTCTGCCCACAGGACCATTGCCGAGATCGCCTTTGCCGCGGGCTTCCGCGACATCTCGCATTTCAACCGCCTGTTCAAGCGCCACAATGGCCTCGCCCCGCGCGAGTTCCGCCGCTCAGCCGCGCATTGAAAGCGCGACGAGACCGGGTTCACGACCCGGTTCACCCCACGCCAAGAAATCAGGCGCTGCCGTCCAAGATTTCCTGACCATGCCGGGATAGCGATAGCCCGACACGGAGGACATTGGCATGGCGATCGATTTCACGCTCACGGCGCAGCAGCGCGAGTTGCAACTCGCCTCCCGCAAATTTGCCAGGGAGGTGCTGGCCGAGGCCAGGGCCGCCGAAAAGCTGGCAACGCCGGAGCAGCGCTTTCTCGCGACCAAACCGACCTACGAGGCGATGGTGGCGGCCGGCTATATGCGCAAGTGCATTCCGGCGCCGGCAGGCGGTGACAATGCCGGCATGATCGACATGGCGATCCTGGCCGAGGAATTCTACAGCGTGAATCCCAGCGTGACGCTCACGATGCTCGGCAGCGTGCTCGGCCTGCTGCCGCTGCTGCTCGGCGGCACGCCCGAGCAATGCCAGCGGTTGCTCGCGCCGTTCCTGAAGACCAGCGGCGCGCCGCTCGCGGCCTTCTGCTCCAGCGAACCGGGCGGCAGCGCCAACGCCGCCTCGCCGCCGCCCGGCGAGGGCGTCCGCACCACGGCCCGGCGCGAGGGCGACAATTGGGTGATCAACGGCCGCAAGAAATGGGTGTCCTCGGCCACCGGCTGGAATCGCGAGGGCGCCGATCTCCTGACCGTCGTGTGCCGAACCGATCCGGCGGCGGCACCCGACGCGGCCATCTCGATCATTGCCGTGCAAGGACCGGTGACCGGTCTGGTGTTCGAACGCGCGATCGACAGCATCGGCCATCGCGCGCACCTCGTCCCCCAGTTTGGCTTGCAGAATGTCACGGCGCCGCAGCGCAATCTGCTCGGACAGCAGGGCGCAGGTCTGGCGCTGACGGCGGCGGCGTTCACGGGCACCGCGGCGCTGGTCGGAATCTTCGGCGTCGCGCTGATGCGGGCGGCGTTCGCGTTCGCGCTTGATTTTGCCCGCACCGAAAAGCGCGGCGGCGTGCACCCCATCATCGAGCATCAGGCAGTCGGATACGCGCTGGCCGATGCCAAGACCACAATCGAAGCGGCGCGTTATCTGAGCTGGCGCGCCTGCCATGCCCTGGACACCCAGTCGCCGGCCGCCGAGGAGCTCTCGGTGCAAGCCAAGATCTTCGGCTCCGAGGCCGCCGTGCGCGTCATCACCGATCTGATGCGGGTGGTCGGTATCGACAGCTATGACTATGAAGCGCCATTCGGCGGCCTGCTGCAGGACGCGCTCGCGCTGCCGATCTTCGACGGCGGCAATCTGGGCATCCGCCGGCGGCAACTGCACACGATGTTCAAGAGCCACGACTACAGCCCGCTTGCTGCAAGCGGCGCGGCGTAGGCCAGAGCGTTTTCGAGCGAAGCCTGCCCGCACTTGATGCGGGGTGGATACCGGTTCACGCAAGGAAAACGCGTCAAAACAAGAATCGAGTTTTGAAGGAGTGCGATCATGAGCACAGAGCGGAAAGTGGCTGTTGTCACTGGCGCATCGCAGGGCATCGGCGCCGGCATCGTTCAGGCCTTCAGGGATCGCAACTACCGGGTGGTTGCGACGTCGCGCTCGATCAAGCCGGCCGACGATGCGGATTTTGTCACGGTGGCGGGCGACATCGGGGCGCCTGATACTGCGGAGCACGTGTTCAAGGCGGCGCTGGAGCGCTTCGGCCGCGTCGACACGCTGGTCAACAATGCCGGAATCTTCATGGCCAAACCGTTCACGGCCTACACGCAGGATGACTACGCCACCTACATCTCCACGAACGTCACGGGCTTTTTCAACATGACCCGGCGCGCGCTGGAGCTGATGAGCAAGCAGGGCCATGGTCACGTCGTCACGATCACGACAAGTCTCGTCGACCAGCCGATGAGCAGCGTTCCGGCCGCCCTCGCCTCGCTGACGAAGGGAGGCTTGAACGCCGCAACCCGCGCGCTCGCCATCGAATACGCAAGGACCGGAATCCGCGTCAACGCGGTGTCGCCCGGAATCATCAAGACCCCGATGCACCCGGCGGAGGCGCATCAGGCGCTGGCAGCCCTTCACCCGGTCGGCAGGATGGGAGAGATCTCCGACATCGTCGACGCGGTGCTTTATCTCGATGGCGCAGGCTTCGTCACCGGCGAAGTGCTCCACGTCGACGGCGGACAGGCGGCCGGCCACCATATGCCCGGCTGATGTAGGCAAGAGGCACTCCACGAGGAGCTGTCCGTCGTCTTTGACGACGAGGAACAGGCACTCACTCCGTAAAAACCCCGCTTGCACTCCGCTGCCGGCTGCGGGAAGCTTCTCCGGTCGATTTAGGGGAAGGAGCGGAAAGCATGGTGTGCGCACGCAAACTTCTTTTGAGCTGCTTTGCAGTCGCGGCATTCGCTGCCGCCTTCAGTCCCCGGACCGCCAACGCGGTGTTTTGGCGCGGCGTCACCGCCCCGACGAACATCGATATCCACGGATATCCGATCATCAAGGAGCCGCCTCCGAGCCCGTGCCAACTGATCCATGTGAATGGCTTTTGGGTCCGGCAGTGCCTGGATTTGTCGTATCGCCGATGGCGGTGAACGAGTAGCGCACTCGCTTGAGCTACGATTCCGCGATGCTCGCCTCGTCCTTCCGCGGGCATGAGCCTCCGCGCCGGCCGCGCATTGCGCGGAACCCGAGTGCGGCGGGCAAGCGCCAGACGGGCCCGAAAGTTGCCATCATTGTTGTGAGAAATTACTGTCGGATCCGCGTTATTGCTGTCGAATTCGCGTTCGGCGTAACAAATGCTCCGCGGATATCGTACCAGCCTCGATCGTCAAATCTTTGCGGGAGGCAACAATGGGACTGTCCTGGCAACAAGGTCCGCTCTCAGCGGGAGCACTCGGCCGGTTCCTCGTGCCCGAACCGCTGCCCAAGAGGTTGTTGTTCGTCGAGCGGCTGCGCCGGCGCATGCGCGTGCGCTTCGCCGAACGCTGGATCGCCGACAGCGAGCAGGTCCTCCTGCTGTTCGAACCGGCTCGCTATCCCGTCGCCTACTTTCCGGAAGCCGATGTTGCTCCGGGTGTCCTGGAACGCACCGAGCACGTCACCCAGCACGCCGATCTCGGATCCACGTCCTGGTACAGCGTCTGCGCCGACGAGCAGCACATCGCAGCGCGGGGCGCATGGCAGCACACCGGCCTGCCGGCCCACGCAAGCGAACTGCAGGGACGGGTCGCGTTCGCCTGGCGGGCGATGGATGCCTTCTACGAGGAGGACGAGCGGATCGTCGGCCACGCCGCCGACCCCTACCATCGCATCGACATCCGCCAGGCCTCCCGTCATCTCGTGGTCCGCCACGGCGAGCGCGTCGTCGCCGACACCAGGCGGCCGCTGGTGCTCTACGAGTCCGGCTTCGCGCCGCGCTGGTACGTTCCGCGCGCCGATATCGACGAGTCCGCCCTCGTTCCGGTCAAGCTCCAGACCTTCTGCCCCTACAAGGGATTATGCAGTTACTATGCGATCGGTGAGGCACGCCAGGCGGCGTGGTCCTATCCGGACGCCTATCCCGAGGTGCGCCGCATCTCCGGCCTGGTGTCGTTCGAACCCGATATCGTCACCGTCCATCTCGACGGCGTCCAGCTGCATCTCGAACCGGGCCAGACTGTCGTGCCGCACGGCCCGGATCGCAACCTCGACGTCGCCGAGATCGTCCGCTAGTCAGCCTCCGGCGGCTTGCTGCCATTGCGAGCCGCGGGAGGCCTCCGATTCTCGTTCAAGGCGGAGCAGAACATGGCGCGACTGCTATCCGTGAACGTCGGGCTTCCGCGCGACATTGAGTGGAAGGGCCGCACTGTTCACACCGCGGTCTGGAAAAGTCCGGTGCCCGGCCGGTGCCGGGTCGGCCGGCTCAATCTGGCCGGAGACGGCCAGGGCGACCTCGCGGGCCATGGCGGCGAGCATCGCGCCGTGTTCGTCTACCAGATCGAATCGTATCGCCACTGGCAGGAAGAGCTGAAGCGAAACGACTTCGTCCACGGCCAGTTGGGCGAGAACTTCACGATCGAGGGGTTGCCCGACGATACCGTGTGCATCGGCGACCGCTACCAGATCGGCAGCGCGCTGTTCGAGATCACCCAGCCTCGCGTGACGTGCTACCGCGTCGGCATTCGCGTCAACGAGCCGCTGATGCCGGCATTGCTGACCTCAAGCGGACGGCCGGGCTTCTACTTCCGCGTCCTCAGCGAAGGCGATGTCGGCGCCGGCGACGACATCCTGAAGGTGGGCGAGGCGAAGGAGCGAATGACCGTTGCGGAGATCAACGCGCTGCTCTATTCGCCGAACCATCCGCGTGATCGGCTGGAGCGCGCCTTGCGCATCGAGCAACTCTCGCCGGGATGGCGGGCGTCGTTCCAGGCTTTGCTGCAGAACCAGGCGAGTGGCGCGGGCACCGGCAACGCGGGGCTGGCGCCGGCAGCGGCTGCGCATCCCGCTGCACCGGGATTTCGTCCGCTCGTGGTCGCCGCCATCGATCACGAGGCGGCGGACGTCCTCTCGCTGTCGATGCAGGACCCGGACGGACAGCCGCTGCCTACGGCCCTGCCCGGTCAGTACGTCGTGCTGCGCCTTCGGCCGGCCGGCAACGGGCCGCAACTGTTTCGCAGCTACTCGCTCTCGGGCCCGGCCTCGACGGAGCGCTATCGGATCAGCGTGAAGCTCGAACCGAACGGCGCTGCCGGAACCTACCTGCGGGAGCAGATCCGGCCCGGCAATCGTCTCGACGTCAGCTCGCCGCGCGGAAGCTTCGTGCTGCGGTCCGGAGAGCGGCCCGTCGTGTTGCTCAGCGCGGGAATTGGCGCAACACCGGTGCTGTCAATGCTGCACGCCTTGGCGAAGACCGGCTCGACACGACAGGTGTTGTGGCTGCACACGGCTCGCGACGGGCAACATCATCCGTTCGCAGCCGAAGTCCGCCGCCTGATGCCCGCTCTCACCCACGGTCGCAGCTACGTTTGTTACAGCAGGCCGGACTCGCGCGACCGGAAGGGCGTGGATTTCGACGGCAGCGGACATCTGTCGCGACAGGTGTTCGGCGAGGTCGGCATTCCCGGAGAGGCGGACGTCTACCTCTGCGGACCCGCGCGCTTCATGGCAGACATGAAAGACGGGCTGACGGCCTTCGGCGTGGCGCCGCAGCGAATTCATCTCGAAATCTTCAACGGCAGCGAGTCGATGACGCCGGGTGTCGTCGGCACCGCAGCCCGAGCTCCCCATCCGCCCGGCGACGATGCGGACACCGGTCCATTGATCTCGTTCGCCAGAAGCGGCGTTGCCGCACACTGGAAAGCGTCGGCCTACCAAAGCATCCTCGAGCTCGCCGAGGCATGCGATGTCCCGGTGCGCTGGGCGTGCCGGAGTGGCGTTTGTCACAACTGCGAAAGCGGCCTGGTTTCAGGCACGGTCGCTTATGGGCCAGAGCCGCTCGACAGGCCCGCGGACGGCAATCTTCTGATCTGCTGCTCACGACCGGTTGGTGATCTCGTCATCGATCTCTGAACTGCAAGCGCGGCACGTATCAGATCGAACAGGAACCATCCGCGCGCGGCTGAGATAACGGATCCGAGAGTCCAGCTACGACGACTGGTTCAAACGCGACGCTGCGATGAAATCAACGAACAGGCGGACGCGTGGCGGCACGGGATGGCCCGGCTGAAACGTGGCGAACAGCTCGATTTCATCGCACGCATGATCGGCAAGACAGGCCACCAGACGCCCGGCCTGCAGGTCCTCAGACACGTCCCATAGCGCTTCCGACGACAGGCCCCGGCCTTCAAGGGCCCAGCCGTGAAGCACGTCGCCGCTGCTGCTGGACAGGTGCCCCTTCACGACGATCTCCTCGACGCCGTGCTCCGTCCGGAACCGCCAGCGATCGTGCAGATGATGCCGGCGCGCCAGACGCAGGCATTCGTGATCGATCAGATCGGCTGGCCGCTCGGGCATCCCGCGTTTGGCGAAATAGGATGGCGCAGCGCAGAGCACGCGCGGTGTGGTCGCGATCTTGCGCGTCATGAGCGCCGGATTGTCGGGCCGGTCAACGCGAAGCGCAACGTCGATGCCGTCCTGTCCGACCTCGAGGCCGGCATCGGAGAGCACCAGATGGACGTCCAGTCCCGGATGCTGGTCGGCGAATTCCGCCAGCAACGGCGCGATCCGCCGCCGGCCGAGCTCCATCGGCGCGCCGACCTTCAATAGTCCACGCGCCGTCGCGCCCCGGGCCGACACCTCCGCTTCGACGTCGCGCATCGCCGCAAGCAGCTTTCGGCAGTGTTCGTAGAACAGCGCACCCTCTTCCGTCAGTCGAAACCGCCGCGCATTGCGCTCCGCAAGCTTCACACCGAGCCGCGCCTCGAGGGCTGCAAGCCGCCGACTGGTGGCGGGCGGCGACGAGCGCAGGGCCGCGGCACCGGCGGAGATTCCGCCCGCTTCAACGACGCCGCAGAAGAGCTCGATATCCCCGATGCTGTCCGGCAATTCAGCCTCCATGCTTCCATATAATGGAAGCATAGCATCCTTCCTGGCATCTTTCCGGTCCTCTCAGGCCGGTCCATTTTCCAGCCTAGGAAAGATGAGGAGCAAGATTCATGCGCGCAATCCGGTTCGAGACCTTCGGAGACCCTTCGGTACTGAAACTGACCGAGGTCCCAGCGCCGACCGTGGACGCGGCGACCGCGCTGGTGCGCGTCGTCGCCGCCTCCATCAACCCCAGCGACGTCAAGAACGTGGCTGGCGCGATGAGCCAGACCACGCTGCCGCGCATCCCCGGCCGGGATTACGCCGGCATCGTCGAGGCGGGACCGGTCGAATGGTGCGGCGCCGCGGTCTGGGGCACCGGCGGCGATACCGGCTTCACCCGCGACGGCACCCATGCCGAACTGCTCGCGGTGCCAGTCACGAGCCTGCGGCGGAAGCCGGACAATCTCAGCTTCGAGCAGGCGGCATCGGTCGGCGTCAACTATGTCGCCGCCTGGTGCGGCATCGAGGCCGCCGGTCTCAAGGCTGGCGAGACCATCGTCCTGATCGGCGCCGGCGGCGGGGTCGGCGGCGCCGCGGCCCAGATCGCCCCGGCGCATCGGCGCGCGGGTGATCGGCGTCGACCGCCACGCGCCGCATGCCGACGCGCCGATTCATGCGATTGCGGAGCATCTGATCATCGGAGCGGAGGACGTGCCGGCGGAAATCCGCGCGGTCACTCGCGGCAACGGCGCCGATATCGTGTTCGACCTCGTCGGCGGCGTCATGTTCCGCAGCGCTGTCAACAGCCTCGCGCTGCGCGGACGGCTGGTGGAAATTTCCGCGACCGGCCAGCGCGAGGTGAGCTTCGATCTCGCCGATTTCTACCACAATGAAAGCCGGCTGCTCGGCGTCGATACCTTGAAGCGCGATCTGGCGGCCTCGGCGGATGTGCTTGACGCGCTCACGCCCGGCTTCATCGCCGGCGATTATCGCGCGGCCCCGATCGCGGAAACCTGCGGGCTGGCTGACGCCGCGCAGGGCTATCGCAAGGTCGCAGCCGGTGCGACAGGTCGCATCGTGATCAAGCCGCAGCAATAGGAGGACGACGATGATCGGCTACATGCTGTCCCTGCTGATGGGCGTTGCCGCCGGGGTCGCTTACGGCTCGTCCAGGTTCGCTCCCCAGCCCCGCCGCTGATCGCGCTGGTTGGCCTGTTGGGCATGGTGGTCGGAGAACAGATGATCAATACGGCGCGGCATCATCTCGCGCCCGCTTCAACACCGATCGCGCAGTCCGACGATGCACGTCCGGATCCACACGGCCTTACCGCGAGGCAAAGGCCGAACCGCATGAACGATGCGGCACGATCTCCGTGAGGGCGGAACGAAGAGCAAAAGCTCGGACGATTCATGTCGCGAGAACGCGGAAGTATGACTCACGGCTAATGCAACATTCGGTGTCGTCCTGGCGAAAGCCAGGACCCATTACCCCAAATGAGACTTGTTTCGCGATGCTGGGGCCACGATCCCGTTCATCATCAAGTGCGCTGGCTATGGGTCCTGGCTTTCGCCAGGACGACGGTCGTGTGTGTGGCGCCCACACTGTCATCGCCCGGCTCGACCGGGCGATCCAGTACGCCGCGGCCCCTCAGCTTAAGCACCGGCGCCTCTGGAATACTGGATCACCCGCCTGCGCGGGTGATGACATCGAGCAAGTAACCGCGACATTGCGCCGCGAACCTCGTTGCGGCGCAACAATCAAAATGAGACTGCCCGTTAAGCGATTGCGCGGTGACGACATCCGCGCTGTGCCCGCCTTCGGCTAGCTTTATCAGCAACAACCGGACGCCCTTGCGCGATGTGGACGCCGGCGACAACACAGAGGGAGGAGAGCAATGTTGAAAGGCAGTTTGGGACTGATAGCGTTGAGCAGCCTGTTGCTTTCGGGCACGGCGTTCGCTCAGGAGAAGATCAAGGTCGGCGTCACCGCGACGCTCGAGGGCACCTACACCGTGCTCGGCGAGGATGGCATGCGCGGCCACCAGACCGCGCTCAACGTGCTCGGCAAGAAGATCGGCGACAAGGAACTCGAATTCGTCGTCGCCTCGACCGACGCGACGCCGGACTCCGCGGTGCGCGCGGTGCGCAAGCTGATCGAGCAGGACAAGGTGCAGATCCTACTGTCGCCGCTGTCGGGCGACGAAGGCATTGCGGTGAAGAACTTTGCAAAAACCCATCCGGAGCTGACCTTCGTCAACGCCGCCTCCGGCGCGCAGGAGACGACCTATGTCGACCCGGCGCCAAACTTCTTCCGCTTCAACATGGACGGCGCGCAATGGCAGGTCGGCCTCGGCAAATACGCCTATGAGACCAAGGGCTATCGCAAGATCGCGACCGTCGGCGAGGACTACTCCTTCATCTACACCCAGGTGTTCGGCCTGGTTCTCGAATTCTGCGGCGCCGGCGGCCAGGTCACCAACCGGCAATGGGTGCCGCTCGGCACCAAGGACTTTGCCTCCGTGATCGCCGCATTGCCCGACGATGTCGATGCGATCTATCTCGGCCTCGGCGGCGCCGACGCGGTCAACTTCCTCAACCAGTATCAGCAGGCCGGCGGCAAGGCGCATCTGATGGGCGGCTCGATCATGATCGACCAGACCATCCTGTCGTCGAAGGGCAGCGCCAAGAACGCGCTGGTCGGCACCATCGCCGCCAGCGGCCAGGCCGATACCTGGGAGGATCCGGGCTGGCAGAAATTCGTCAAGGCCTACCAGGACGCCTTCCCGCCGGCCAAACGCTTCCCGAGCCCGTCGCTGCTCGCCACCAATTATTACGGCTCGACTATGGCGCTGATCCTGGCGCTGCGCCAGGTCAACGGCGATCTCTCCAACAACCAGGCCAAGCTCAAGGAGGCGCTGGCGAAGATCGAGATCGACGCGCCGAACGGCAAGATCAAGCTCGATTCCAACCGCCAGGCGATCGGCACCAATTTCGTCACCGAGGTGGTCGATGACGGCAAGGGCGCGCTGTTCTCCAAGGTCGTGAAGGTGATCCCGAACGTCAACCAGACGCTGGGCTACGATCCGGCGGTGTTCGCCAAGATCGGCCTGCCCGGCCGCACGATCCCGGAGTGCAAGAAGTACTGACGTATTTGTTGCAGTGCAGGCAGAGCGGCCGCGGCATGGCGCGCGGTTGCACCAACAGCCCTGCTCGCCCTTGCTTTCCGCGGGCGGATGATGAACGCTTGTCGAAAAGACAAGAACATCCCGCGGGAGGGGAGGCATGAGCAGGGCGCTTGCCGTCTTCCACGGCCGGTTCGGTCGCGCGACGGTCTATCAGTTGAACCGTCCCTTCAACGTGCATGCGCACCGCGAAGGGCATCTGATCTTTCATGTCGGCGGAACGCCGGCGCAGATCGATGTCTCCGAGCAGCGCCTGCTGCTCAAGGACGACACCGTCGTCGCGGTCAACCCGTGGGAACCGCACAATTTTCTGCCGACCGACATGGACCACGGCGCGATCTTCTTCGTGCTCTATGTCAACGCCGAATGGTTCGCGCCGACGGCGAATGCGCAGGGCCTGCGGTTCGGCCGCACCTTCTTTCCCCGCACCGAGACGCTCGACCGGCTGATCCGCCGCACCGCAGCACTGGTGTGCGGCGCGCCGTCGCTGCGCACCCTCGATTGCGAACTCCGGCAATTGATCGATTCCTGCTACGAGGAGAGCTGGCAGGCGGCGCAGGACGCCCCCGCGGCGGCCGCGGTGACCGATTTCCGGGTCCGCAAGTCGATCAAGCTGATGTCGGAAAGCCCCGGCGCCGAGATCGAGCTCGATGCGATCGCGCGCGAGGCGGGCCTGTCGCGGCCGCATTTCTACCGGCTGTTCCGGACGCAAACCGGCGTCACCCCTCACCTCTACATGAACACGCTGATCATGGAGCAGGCGCTGGACGCGCTGGTCGCGACCGAGACGCCGATCGCCGATATCGGCTTCGATCTCGGCTTCTCCTCGCAGAGCGGCTTCACCCGCTTCTTCGCCGCCAATGTCGGCATGGCCCCGACCGACTATCGCCGCGCCGCCAAGGTGTTGCGGCCGTGAACGAGTTCCGGAAAGGAAAACGATAAAAGATACTCTGGATCAAATCCCTAGCTTTCGCCCTCGATAGGATGACAGGACACGCGGCCCGGCAGACGGTCGCGGCCAGCTGAGGGAACGCGACGGAGATGGCCAGGTTCATCGAACGCCATCCGGCCTGGGCGCTGATCGCAATCATCGCGGTCGCGGTGCTTGCGTGGCTGGTGTTCGCGATCTGGCCGCCGGGACTGGAGGCCGCGATCGGCCGCAAGCGCGTGTTCCTCAATGCCGTGCTGAACGGCATCACGCTCGGCGGGCTGTATTTCCTGGTGGCGAGCGGCTTCACGCTGATCTTCGGCCTGATGCGCAACGTCAACCTCGCGCACGGCTCGCTCTATCTGTTCGGCGGCTACATCGGCTACGCCGTCAGCACCTGGACCGGGTCGTGGATCCTCAGCTTCATCGTCGCCTTCATCGCGGTGGCGCTGGTCGGGGTGATCCTGCAGCTCGCCGTGTTCCGCCGCATGGAGGGGCAGGACCTCAGGCAGACCATGGTGACGATCGGGCTCTCGATCGTGTTCGCCGATTTGATGCTCTGGGTGTTCGGCGGCGACTTCTATCAGGTCCAGACCCCGAGCTGGCTGATCGGCCCGGTGCAGCTGCCGCTGCTGACCGCGATCAAATCGTCGGGCGAGCCGGTCTATCTGCAATACCCGCTGGTGCGGCTCGTGATCTTCGCAGCGTCCGTCGTGATCGGGATCGCGATGTGGCTGGCGCTGAATCGTACGCGGATCGGCATGATCGTTCGTGCCGGCGTCGACGACCGCGATATCCTGGCCGCGACCGGAGTGCGGATCCAGCTCGTGTTCGTGCTGGTGTTCGCGTTCGGCGCAGGCCTTGCCGGCATCGCCGGGGTGGTCGGCGGCACCTTCCAGTCGCTGTCGCCGGGCGAGGACACCCGCTTCCTGCTCGCTTCCCTCGTCGTCGTGATCGTCGGCGGCATGGGCTCGATCCCGGGGGCTGCGCTCGGCGCCGTCATCATCGGGCTCGCCGAGCAGCTCGGCTCGGTCTACATCCCGACCTACGCCATCGTCGTCACCTTCCTGATCATGGTCGTGGTGCTGGCGCTGCGGCCGCAGGGCCTGCTCGCGAGGCGATGAAATGTCGTTGCTCCAGAGCACCCAGTTCCGCCCCGACCCGTCCGCGAACGCGACGCGACGCGCCTTGATCCGCGCCTGGCCCGAATTGCAGAACCCGGCAGCGTGGCTGGTCGCGCTGATCCTCGTGATCATGCCGTTGATCGCCAACGGCTTCTTCCTGATCGAGATCTTCGCCACCACGCTGATCCTCGGCATCATCGCGCTCAGCCTGATGTTCCTGGCCGGCTATGGCGGCATGGTCAGCCTGATGCAGCTGACGATCGCGGGCTTCGCCGGCTACATGGTCGCGGTGTTCGGCATAAGCGGCAACGCCAATATCAGCCTGGGCTGGCCGTGGTGGCTGGCAACGCCGATGGCGCTGGCGCTGGCGACGCTGTTCGGCACGCTCGGCGGCGCGCTCGCGGTGCGCACCGAGGGCATCTACACCATCATGATCACGCTGGCGATCGGTGCTGCCTTCTACTACTTCACCAACCAGAACTGGGCGATCTTCAACGGCCACACCGGCATCAACACCGTCGCGACGCCGCATTTCTGGGGCGTCGACTGGCGCGCCGACATCGCGTTCTACTATGTGACGCTCGGCGTCGCCGCGATCTGCTACTTCGCCGTCCAGTATGTCTCGCGCGCGCCGTTCGGCCTCGCGCTGCAGGGCGTGCGCGACAATTCCCGCCGCATGGCCGCACTCGGCTTCAATCCCAATGCCCACCGCATCGCGGCCTACGCCTTCGCCGCCTTCATCGCGGCGCTCGGCGGCGTGCTGCAGGTCTGGAACTACCGGCAAATCTCGCCCGGCTCAGTCAGCGTCGGCGCCTGCATCGACGTCTTGATCATCGCCATAGTCGGCGGCATCACGCGGCCGATCGGCCCGTTCATCGGTGCGCTGATCTTCGTGCTGCTGCGCACCTTCGCGCTCGACGTGCTGATCAAGTTCGGGCTCGACGGCAATCGCTTCCGGCTGCTGATCGGGCTCGGCTTCCTCGCCATCGTGTTCTGGTCGTCCGACGGCGTGATCGGCCTCTGGGAGCGCTGGCGGCGCCGCACCAACTCCTCGACGCAACGTCCAGGCGGAGGCCGCCATGGATAGCGTCGCGCAGCGGCTGTCCGTGGTCGGCGCCGGTGCTGCGCTGGAACTGCGCGGCGTGACGCGGCTGTTCGGCGCGCTGGCGGCGCTGACCGACGTCACCATCACCGTGCGTCCTGGCGAACGTCGCGCGGTACTCGGCTCGAACGGCGCCGGCAAGACGACGCTGTTCAACTGCATCACCGGCGACTTCCCGCCGTCCTCCGGCACGATCCGCTTCTTCGGCGAGGATATTACCCAGTTCCCGCCCTACGAGCGCATCCGCCGGGGCTTGCGCCGCACCTACCAGATTTCGGCGCTGTTCCCCGGCCTCACGGTGCAGGACAACGTCTACCTCGCCTGCCGCGGCGTCTCGCGCGGCCGATTCTCGTTGCTTCGCCCGGGGCAGAACGATGCGCTGATGCATTCGACCGAAACGCTGGTGCAGGCGGTGCACCTCGCCAGCGTCAAGGACCAGCGCGTCGCCGAGCTCGCGCATGGCCAGCAGCGCCAGCTCGAGATCGCGCTGGCGCTGGCGGGCGCGCCGCGCTTCATCCTGTTCGACGAGCCGGCGGCGGGACTGTCGCCGACCGAACGGCGCGAGCTGATCGAGATCCTGACCTCGTTGCCGGCCCATATCGGCTACATCATCATCGAGCACGACATGGACGTCGCGCTGCGCGTCGTCGAAAGCGTGACGATGATGCACAACGGCCGTATCTTCAAGGAAGGCCTGCCGCGCGAGATCGAGTCCGATCCCGAGGTGCAGCAGCTTTATCTCGGAGGCGGCCATGAGTGACCGCCGCGCCGTCCCCGCCCTCGAGGTCAAGGGCCTCGACGTCTATTACGGCCATTCGCATGCGCTGCAAGGCGTCGATCTCACGCTCGATACCGGTGTGTTCTCGGTGGTCGGCCGCAACGGCATGGGCAAGACCACGCTGTGCAAGGCCATCATGGGCCTGGTGCGCGCCAGCGCCGGCTCGATCCGGATTCGCGGCGAGGAGGTCACGCGGCTCAATCCGGCGCGGATCGCCCGGCTCGGCGTCGGCTATGTGCCGCAGGGCCGGCGGCTGTGGCGCTCGCTGACCGTCGACGAACACCTCGCGCTGGCTGGCGGCCTGCGGCGCGGCGCGTGGACGATCGAGCGCATCTACGACACCTTCCCCCGCCTCGCGGAGCGCAAGAACAACGGCGGCAACCAGCTCTCCGGCGGCGAGCAACAGATGCTCGCGATTGCGCGCGCACTGCTGACCAATCCGCAACTTCTGATCATGGACGAGCCGACCGAAGGCCTCGCGCCGGTCATCGTGGCGCAGGTCGAGGACATGCTGCTGCGCCTCGGCGATAAAGGCGACATCTCCGTCCTGGTCATCGAGCAGAATATCGGCGTGGCGACGGCGGTGTCGCGCAACGTCGCCATCATGGTCAACGGCCGGATCAACCGCATCATCGACTCCGCGCGCCTCGCCACCGATCGCGAGCTGCAGCAACGGCTGCTCGGCGTCGGCACCCACGGCGCGGATGTGACTGAGGCCGAGACCGCGCCGGCAAAGGCCGATGCCGCCGGCGCGCCGCCGCCGGAACGCAAGGGGCCGGCTCGTATCTACGTCTCCAATCCCGTGCTGCCGACGCGCTGGTCGCAACCGGTGCCGATCGCCCGCATCGAGGCAGCCGCACGGACGCAGTCCTCCGCCGTCACGAGGCTCGAGGAGACGGCGCGCACGCGGCGCGAGCCAGTGACATCCAGGCCCTCGGGGCCACCGGTCGTGCTGGTCGTCGGCACGCTCGACACCAAGGGTGCGGAGCTGCGGTTCATTCGCGACATCATTGCCGGCAGTGGCCTGCGGACGCGGCTTGTCGACGTCTCGACCAGCGGCAAGGCGGCGAGCTGCGACGTCACCGCGCAGGAGATCGCGCTGAACCACGGCCGCGGCGGCGCGAGCGTATTCGGCGCCGACCGCGGCGCCTCGGTGACGGCGATGGCCGAGGCGTTCGAGCGCTGGCTGCGCCGCCAGGGCAATATCGCCGGCATCATTTCGGCCGGCGGCTCGGGCGGTGCCTCGCTGGTTGCCCCCGGCATGCGCGCGCTTCCGGTCGGCGTGCCGAAGCTGATCATCTCCTCGGTCGCCTCGGGCGACGTCGGCCCCTATGTCGGTCCCGCCGACATCACCATGATGTATTCGGTGACCGACGTGCAGGGTCTCAATTCGATCTCGCGCGCGGTACTCGGCAACGGCGCCAATGCGCTGGTCGGCATGGTCAAGGCGCGGCTCGACCAGCAGAACACCAAGCAGCGCGACACCGCTGCCAATCTCCCCGCGATCGGCATCACCATGTTCGGGGTCACCACGCCGGCGGTGCAGAAGATCGCGGCCGACCTGCGCGAGGATTTCGAGTGCCTGGTCTTCCACGCCACCGGGGTCGGCGGCCGTTCGATGGAGAAGCTGGTCGAGTCCGGTCAGCTCGCCGGCGTCATCGACCTCACCACGACCGAGGTCTGCGACCTGCTGATGGGCGGCGTGTTCCCGGCGACGGACGATCGCTTCGGCGCCATCATCCGCAGCCACGTGCCCTATGTCGGCTCGGTCGGCGCGCTCGATATGGTGAACTTCGGCGCGCCCGACACGATTCCGGAACGCTACCGGCAGCGCAAGTTCCACATCCACAATCCGCAAGTCACCTTGATGCGGACCACGCCGGAAGAGAACGAGCGCATGGGCCGCTGGATCGGCGAACGCCTCAACCAGATGGACGGACCGGTGCGCTTCTTCCTGCCCGAGGGCGGCGTCTCCGCGCTCGATGCACCGGGCCAGCCGTTCTGGGATCCCGACGCCGACGCTGCGCTGTTTGGCGCGCTGGAGCGCACCGTGCGCCAGACCGGCAACCGGCAGATCATTCGCATCAAGCGCAACATCAACGATCCCGAGTTCACCGCCGCCATCGTCAGCGCATTCCGTCCGCTGCTCGGACGCGCCGGTAGCAGGCGGAGAGTGGCGAGGTGACCCATGCCCAGGTTTGAACGCACGGCGCTGTTGAAGAAGTTCCACGCCATGATCGCGCGCGGCGAGCCGATCGTCGGCGGCGGCGCCGGCACCGGACTGTCCGCGAAATGCGAGGAGGCCGGCGGCGTCGACCTGATCGTGATCTACAATTCGGGCCGCTATCGCATGGCGGGTCGCGGCTCGCTCGCCGGACTGATGCCCTATGGCGATGCCAACGCCATCGTCGTCGAGATGGCCGGCGAGGTGCTGCCGGTCGTGACCAGGACGCCGGTGCTCGCCGGCGTCAACGGCACCGATCCGTTCCGCGACATGGACGTGTTCCTCGACCAGCTCAAGGCTATCGGCTTTGCCGGCGTGCAGAATTTTCCGACCGTCGGCCTGATCGACGGCACGTTCCGCGCCAATCTCGAAGAGACCGGGATGTCCTACGCGCTCGAGATCGACATGATCTCGAAGGCGCATGAGAAGGACATGCTGACCACGCCCTATGTCTTCAGCGAGCAGGAGGCCGCCGCGATGGCGATCGCGGGCGCCGACATCATCGTCTGCCATATGGGCCTGACCACGGGCGGCACGATCGGCGCACAGACCGCGCCAAAACTTGCCGACTGCCCTGCCCGCATCGAGGCCTGGGCCGAAGCCGCGCTCAGCGTCAATTCGGACATCATCGTGCTCGCGCATGGCGGTCCGATCGCGGACCCCGCGGATGCCGATTTCATCATGAAGCAGACCCGCAACTGCCACGGCTTCTACGGCGCCTCCTCGATGGAGCGCCTGCCGGTCGAGCGGGCGTTGACGGATCAGGTTCGCAAATTCAAGGCGATCGGCGCGCGCTAACGCGCCGTGACCAAGGGAGGAAGATATGTCGGGGATGCTAGCAGGTGAATTGATCCTCTGGCTCATCGTCGCAATCGTCGCGATCGTCATCATCGTCTATGTGGTGAACTGGCTGTACCACCGCTCGTCGAAGGAAACCTCCTTCGTCCGGACCGGCTTCCTCGGCGAACGGGTGGTGATTAATGGCGGCGCTTTCGTGCTGCCGTTCATCCACGACTACACGCCGGTCAACATGAACGTGCTGCCGATGGGGATCGTGCGCTCCAGGCAGGACGCCGTGATCACCCGCGACCGGATGCGCGTCGATATCGAGGCCGACTTCTACGTCCGGGTGCAGGCGACCCGCGAGGCGGTCTCGATCGCCGCCGCCACGCTCGGCCGCCGCACCATGGAGCCGGAGCAGCTCCACACTTTGCTTTCCGGCAAGTTCATCTCCGCGATCCGCTCGGTCGCCTCCGAAATGACGATGGAGCAGATGCATGAGCAGCGCGGCGACTATGTCGCCCGCGTCAAGGCCAATGCCGCCGAAGCGCTGGCGCAGAACGGCCTCGAACTGGAGTCGGTCGCGATCACCGATCTCGACCAGACCGACCTCGAATATTTCAACCCTTCGAACCGCTTCGACGCCGAAGGCCTGACCCGCCTGATGGAGGATATCGAAGCCAAGCGCAAGCTGCGCAACGACATCGAGCAGGACTCGATGATCAAGATCCGCTCGCGCAATCTCGAAGCCGAGCGGCAGGCGCTGGAGATCGAGCGCGAGAGCGAGACCGCCCGCCTCGAGCAGGAGCGTGATATCGAGATGCGCCGCGCCCTGCAGCGCACCGAAGTCGCCCGCGAGCGCGCGCTGCGCGAGACCGAAGCCGAACAGGCCCAGATCACCGCACGCGAAACCATCGAGAAGGCGCGCATCGCCAACGAGCAGGCCATCACCGAAGCCCGTATCGCCTCCGAGCGCGAGACCCGGCACCGGGAGATCGAGCGCACCCGCGCGGTGGAAGAGCGGGAATTGCTGGCACGCGAGGAGATCGAGAAGGCCCGCATCCAGCAGGACCGCGTCGTCACCGATGCCCGCATCGCCAATGAGGAAGAGACTCGCCGCCGCGAGATCGAGCGGACCCGCGCGGTCGAGGAGGCCGAGATCGCGGCCCGCGAGGCCACCGAGAAGGCGCGCATCGCCCAGACCATGACGGTCAATGTCGAGCGCATCTCCTCGGACGAACGCACCCGCGCACTGGAGATCCAGCAGGTCCGCACCATCCAGGAGGCCGAGATCGAGGCGCAAAAGTCGGTCGAGGCCGCCCGCATCATCAGAGAGAAGACGCTGGCCGCCGAGCGCATCGCCGCCGATCACACCACGCGCAAGCTCGAGATCGAGCGCAACCAGGCGATCGAAATCGCCGGGATCACGGCGCGCGACGCCACCGAGGCGTCGCGGATCGCGCAGGAGGAACATGTCCGGGCGCTGGAAATCGCGCGCACCCGCGCAATCGAGGAGGCCGACATTGCCTCGCGCGAATCGATCGAGGCGGCGCGCATTTCGCAGGAGAAGTCGGTCGCCGCACAGCGCATCCGTGCCGAACGCGAGACCCGCGCGCTCGAGATCGAGCGCACCGGGGCGATCGAGGCCGCCGAGCTGAAGCGCCGCGACGCGGTCGAGCGGCAGCGGATCGATGTCGAGCTGGCGCTGGAGAGCGAACGGATCACGTCCTCCCGGACCCGCGAGGTGCTCAATATCGATCAGAAGAGGGCGATCGAGCTCGCCGACGAGGAGCGCGTGATCGCGCTCGCCGCCAAGCGATCGGAGCGCATCGATGCCGACCGGCAGGTCAAGCAGGCCGAGATCACGGCCCGCAAGGAGGTCGAGACCACCGACGTGACCCGCGAGCAGGCGCTGGAGGCTGCGCGGATCGCTCGGCGCCGCTCCATCGAGCAGCTCGAAGTCGCCCGCAACCAGTCGCTGCAGGAGGCCGAGATTGCCGCACGCGAGGAGGTCGAACGCGCGCGGATTGCGTCGGACCGCGGCCTCGACGAGGCCCGGATCGGCCGCGAGCGCGAGCTGCGCAAGCTCGAGGTGAACCGTGAGAAGGACGTCGAGACCGCGCTGATGGAGAAGGCGATCGCGCTGCATCAGAAGTCGCTGGAGGAATCCGCGGCGCGCGCGGCGGCTGAGGACGCGAGGGTACACGCCACCGAGGCGGCCGAGCGCGTGGTCACCGCGCGCGAGAGCGAAATCGCCAAACGGCGCAAGACCATCGAGGTGCTGCTGGCCGAGAAGCAGGCCGAGGAAACCAGGATCGCGGCCGGGGCCGAACGGGTTCGCGCCACGGTGGAGGCCGAGGCGCAGCGCCTGCTCAACGAGGCCGAAAATGTGCTGACCGATCAGGCACGCTACTCGCTGTTCCGTCGCAAGCTGCTCGACCGGATCGAGGGCATCGTGCGCGAGAGCGTCAAGCCGATGGAGAAGATCGAGGGCATCCGCATCCTCCAGGTAGACGGCCTCAACGGCAACGGTAATGGCGGCGGCGGTGGCCGCAGCGCCACCGACGAGGTGATCGATTCGGCGCTGCGCTATCGCGTGCAGGCGCCGCTGATCGACTCGATCCTGTCGGATATCGGCGTCGAGGGCGGCAGCCTGGCAAAAATGCCCGGCCTGATCCGCGAGGCGCGCGACATGCAGGGCATCAAGGAGTCCGCGCGGAAAAGCAGCGGCGAGGCCAAGCCGGCAGCGCCCGGGGGCGGCGGCGAGCCACCGCGTCCTGAGCGCACGCCACGCAAGAAGGACTGAGCTCACGCCATGGCACGAGTTTATGTCTCCACCGTCGTCAACGCCCGCAACGACCGGGTCTGGGCCCGGGTGCGCGATTTCAACGGGCTGCCGAACTGGCACCCCGCGATTGCGGAGAGCCGGATCGAGGGTGGCGAGCCCTCCGACAAGATCGGCTGCGTCAGGGATTTTCGCCTGCGCAATGGCGACCGGATCAGGGAGAAGCTTCTGGGCCTGTCCGACTACGACATGTTCTGCATCTACTCGATCCTGGAATCGCCGATGGGCGTCGAGAACTATGTCGCGACCTTGCGGCTCACGCCGGTCACCGACGGCGACCAGACGTTCATGGAGTGGACTGCCGAGTTCGACTGCGCCCCGGAACGTGAAGCAGAGCTCGTCAACAATATCGGTGGCGGCGTGTTCCAGGGCGGATTCGACGCCCTGAAGCGGGCGTTCGGGGGATAGCGGAATGCATAGGTCAGATATCGCCGAGCAGACGGTCCACCTCTCGCCCTGTGGGAGAGGTCGGATCGCATCGCATGATGCGATCCGGGTGAGGGGTTGCGGTCCCTCGTGGGACCTGAGCCCCCTCACCCGGCGCTGCGCGCCGACCTCTCCCCGTTGGGGAGAGGTGATGCGCGCGGCAACATCGATGCAAAAGATAGACATTGGACGCTGACCGTGCCGCACATCGTCAAAAGCACGATCCTGGATGCACCGACCGATACGGTCTGGGCCGTGCTGCGCGATTTCAATGGCCACGACCGCTGGCACCCTGCGGTCGCGACCAGCGGCATCGAGCGCGCGCAGCCTTCCGACAAGATCGGCTGCGTCAGGCGCTTCAAGCTGAAGGACGGCGCCGAGCTGCGCGAGCAGCTGCTGGCGCTGTCCGACCTCGAACAATCGTTCAGCTACTGCCTGCTCGATACACCGATCCCGATGTTCAACTACGTGGCGCATGTCCGCCTGCTGCCGGTCACCGACGGCGACCGCACCTTCTGGCACTGGGAATCGCGCTTCACGACGCGGACCGACGACCGGGATCGCATTACGCATATGGTTTCGGAAGACATCTACCAGGCCGGCTTCGAAGCCATCCGCCGGCATCTGAAGGAGGCCGCGTAAGCGGAAAGGGACATCATGCCAGTCACGGTGAAGACCTTCACCAGCACCCATGACGCGGCGGCCGCGCTGTCGTCGGATCGCAGCGCGCGTTACCTCGGCGGCGGCACGCTGGTGATGCGGGCGTTGAACGAAGGTGACATCTCGATCTCGACTGTTATCCGCGCCAGCGACCAGGCGATGACCCGGATTGATACTTCGGGCGCGCGTATCGTGCTCGGCGCCGGCGTCACCTTTGCGCGTATCCTGGCCGAGCGCGAGCTTGCCTTCCTGCACGCCCCGGCCCGCTCGATCGGCGGACCGGCGGTGCGCAACATGGGCACGGTCGGCGGCAATTTGTTCGCGCCGGTGCCGTATGGCGACTTCACTGTCGCGATGCTTGCGCTCGATGCTGTCGTGTCGGTGCAGGGCGGCCTTGGCGGCCGTGAGATCGAAATCGAGGAATTCCTGCAATCGCGCGACCGGCAGACCGGCACGCTGGTGCTGGCGATCTCTTTCGCCAAGCCCGGCAGCACTGAGGCCTTCCGCTACCGCAAGATCGCGCGGATCAAGCCCAAGGGCGGCGCGGTGATCACGCTCGCAGCACATCTGCCGGTCAACGGCAGCCGCATCGTCGGCGCCCGCGTCGCGCTCGGTTCGATGGCGCCGACGCCGATCCGCGCCCGCGCCGCCGAGCGTGCGCTGGAAGGCCGCTCGCTCGACGCCTCCACGATCAATGCGGCCGCCGCGGCTGCCGTCGAAGGAACTTCGCCTGGCGACAATGCGCTCGCCAGCGCCTGGTACCGCCGCGAGATCGTCGGCGTGCATCTCCGGCGCCTGTTGTCCGGTCAGGAATAGATCGTCATGGCCAAGACCCCTCTGCAATTTCAGCACAACGGCCGTGACGTCGCGATCTTCGTCGACGGCGGCACCAATCTGCTGGTGGCTTTGCGCGAGCTGATCGGCGACATGACGCCGAAATTCGGCTGCGGCCAGGGCGGCTGCGGCACCTGCAGCGTGCTGATCGATGGCGAACTGCACCTCTCCTGCCTGACGCTCGCCGAGACCGTCGCCGGCCGCTCCGTCGAGACGCTCGACGGCATCAAGGACGGCCCCAATCTGCACCCGCTGCAGCGCGCCTTCGCCGACAATTTCGCCGCGCAGTGCGGCTACTGCACACCGGGCATGCTGATGGCCGCGAAGGCGCTGCTCGACCGCAATCCGCAGCCGAGCCGCGCCGAGGTGGTCGAGGCGATCTCTGGCAATATCTGCCGCTGCACCGGCTATGAGCCGATCATCAACGCCGTGCTCGCCGCCGCATCCGGCGGCCGCGCACGCGCGTAAGGGAACAGTGCCATGCTGGAATTGCGCAAGGACCTCTTCGCCGACGAGCGCGACGACAATCTGAAGGAAATCGGCAAGGGCACGCAGCGTCAGGACATGCTCGGCCATGTCACCGGCACCTCGCCCTATTTTGACGACCACAAGCTGCAGGGCATGCTGCATCTGAAGGTGGTGCGCAGCGAACATTCGCACGCCCGGCTGCGGCGCATCGACACCTCGGAGGCCGAGCGGTCGCAGGGGGTGCGGCGCGTGATCCGCGCCTCCGACGTGCCGCGCAATTTGAACACGCTGCTCAGCCTGATCAATTTCGGCAAGGACGACGAGCCGTCGCTCGCGGTCGACAAGGTGCGCTACAAGGGAGAGCCCATCGTCGCCATCGTCGCCGACAGCCCGCGCGAGGCGTTTGAGGCGATCGCCAAGGTCAAGATCGACTATGAGCCGCTGCCGGCGGTGTTCGATGTCGAGGACGCGCTGAAGCCGGGCGCGCCCGTGGTCAACGAGGTTTATCCGAAGAACACCTTCACCTATCACGAGACCTACGATCGCCAGCAGCTGCGCTTCGGCGATGCCGACCGTGCGCTTGCCTCGGCCGACCATGTGCTGGAACAGCGCTACCAGATGTCGCCGATCGAGCATGCGCCGACCGAGACCAACGGCTCGATCGCCGCGCCCGACACCAACGGCCGCTACATCGTCTACACCTCGACGCAGGCGCTATTTTTCTCGGTCGACACCTGCGCAAAGATCCTCGACGTGCCCTCCAACACCTTCCACTTCATCGGCGGCACGGTGGGCGGCGGCTTCGGCGGCAAGGTCGATACCCTGACCGAACCGCTCTGCATCCTCGGCGCGATGCTGACCGGACGCCCGGTGCGCTACGTGTTCGGGCGCGAGGAGGAGATGCAATACGGCCCGCCGCGCGGCGCCGAGCGCATCTACATCAAGGATGGCGTGATGCGCGACGGCCGCGTCGTTGCGCGCAAGGTGCGCGCCTATTTCGACAGCGGCGCCTATACGCGACTGTCGAGCTATGCGGCGGTGAAATGCGCGGCGCATCTGCCCGGCCCCTATACGATCCCAAACGTCCATGGCGACGTCTACTGCGTCTTCACCAACCGCACGCCGGCGACCGCGATGCGCGGCTTCGGCGTCACGGCGATGGACTTCGCCATCGAATGCCAGATGGACAAGCTCGCCCATCTCGTCGGCATGGACCCGATGGAGTTCCGGATCCTCAACGCGTATCGCGACGGCGACATGAAGGCGCACCGTCGCGAGGCCAAGAACACGGCACTGATCGAATGCGTGCAGGTCGCCGCGGAGAAGACCAAATGGCCGCTCCGCGAAGAATTCAAGCGCATGTCGTCGCGCAAGGATGGTGGTGGCATCCGTGCTGCTGTGACGCTGACGCCACGTGAACCGCATGCGCCGGCGCCCGCACCGTCGCAGCAGCGCACGACGTATGATCGCGCCCCGGCTGCAACCCGCGAGCCGCCGCCGCCCTCTCCGACGCCACCATCACCTCCGCCGCCGCGGCCGACCGCGCCGTCGCATGGCGCCACCCGCTTCTCTTCCGTCTTCGGCACCAGGAGGCGCTGACCATGACCAGGCATCGCGGACGCGGCATCGCGTCGGTCAATTATCCCATCGGCATGAATCTCGGCGGCGATCCGAGCCAGGCGCTGGTGCATTCCAACCCGAGCGGCAAGTTCACGGTCGCGCTGTCCTCGATCGACCTCGGCCAGGGCATGAAGTCCGTGACGCGGCAGATCTGTGCCGAGACGCTGGGCGTACCGGTCGAGGACGTCTATGTCGACACCGCGGATTCCGACACCGGTCCGCACTGCATGGGCTCGTTCGCCTCGCGCGGCACGCATCGCGTCGGCAACGCCGTGATGGCGGCAGCGCGCGAGGCGCGCGGCGTGATGATGGAGGCGGCCGCCGAGGAGCTCGAGGTAAACGCCGCCGACCTCGAGACCGACGGCCGCGGCAACATCCACGTCAAGGGCGCGCCGCATCGCTCGATCTCGACTAAGGACGTCGCGATCGCCGCGCAGTTCAAGCAGGGAAAGACGATCTCCGGCCGCGGCATCTTCCTGGTGCCGCTGTCCGACGTCGACCCTGAAACCGGCGAGATGTCGCCGGCGACGTGCTATGCGCATGCCTGCCTCGTCGCCGAGGTCGAAGTCGACGACGAGACCGGCGAAGTCGATATGGTCCGGATGGACAGTGCCTATGAGCTCGGTCGCGCGCTCAATCCGCGGCTGGTCGAGCAGCAGCTGGTCGGCGGCGCCTGGATGGGCGTCAGCCACGCACTCTACGAGACGCCGGAACCGTATTATCCGGAGCCGGTGCATGGCCCGCGCGACTTCGTCGAATATCTGATGCCGGGACCCGGCGACATCTGCCCGCACGACATCGCGGTGCTCGAACGCCCGGCCCCGGACGGCCCGTTCGGCGCCAAGGGACCGGGCGAGATGTGCGCCAATCCGGTGCTGCCTGCCGTGGCGAACGCAATCTTCAACGCGGTCGGGGTGCGGATCGACGATCTGCCGATCACGCCGGAGAAGGTGCTGCGCGCGATCAGGGCGCAAGGCGGCGCGCGGCCGCAGCCGCGGCGCTGAGGTCTCTCCATGCCGGTCCGCAGCAACATCGTCGGCATCGATAGCCCCGAGGCGCTCGAGAAGGCGCTGCGCGCGGCCTATTACCTCGCCGACGACGGCATCGCGACGGCCGCCTATCTCTCGCTCGCGCTCGGCAAACCGCTGCTGCTTGAGGGCGCGCCGGGCGTCGGCAAGACCGAGGCTGCGAAAGCGATCGCCGCGGTGCTCGGCCGCAGGCTGATCCGCCTGCAATGCTATGAGGGCATCGACGCCGCTGCTGCGCTCTATGAGTGGAACTATCCGCGCCAGATGCTGGCGATCCGGCAGGCCGGCGAAGAGAGCATCGACATCTATGGCGACGCCTTCCTGATCGAGCGTCCGATGCTCGCCGCATTGCGGGCGCCCGACGCGACCGTGCTCTTGATCGACGAGATCGATCGCGCCGACCAGGAGTTCGAGGCCTTCCTGCTCGAATTCCTCTCCGACTTCCAGATCTCGATCCCCGAGCGCGGCACCGTGCGTGCCGCCGAGCACCCCGTCGTGGTGCTGACCTCGAACCGGACGCGCGACCTGCACGAGGCGCTGCGGCGGCGCTGCGTCTATCACTGGATCGACTATCCGAACGCCGAGCGCGAGGCCCGGATCGTGATGATGCGCGCCTCCAGCGTCGCCGAAGCCACCGCCCGCGCGGTGGTCGCCGCCGTCGGCCGGCTGCGCCGCGAGCCGCTCAGCAAAGCGCCGGGGATTGCGGAAGCCGTCGACTGGGCGGAGGCCGCGACCCTCCTTCATAAGGGCGGCGCGCGCTGGCCGGATGCCTTCAAGCGTTCGATCGGCGTCGCGCTGAAGGACGAGGAGGATCTGCATTTCATCTCACCCCGGCTCGATGCATTGATCGCGGAGGCAGCCGCGTGAGCGACGATCTCAAGCTGCCGCGCGCCGCGCAGATCTTCGTGACCTTTGTCGCGCTGCTGCGCGCCAACGGCTTCCTGGTCGCACCGGAGCAGACAACGAGTTTCCTCGCCGCGATCGAATTGCTCGGGCCGCAGAGCCTCGAGCACATCCGCCAGGCCGGGCTCGCGACGCTGGCGCCGCCGCCGGAGCGCTGCGCGACATATGACCGGCTGTTCGACATCCACTTCCGTGGCGGCGAGGCGATCGAGCAGGCCGAGGGCGAGGACGAGGAGACCGTCCGCCTGCAGGAGGAGGGCCGCGGCGAGGACGAGCCGCCGCTCGCCGACGAGGCCAATGAGTCAGGCCTTGCCGCGGCACGCGCCGAGGCGCTGGTCGAGCGCCGCTTTGCCCAGGCCGCGATCAGCGATCCGCTGCGAAAACTGTCGCGCGAGGCAGCAAAGCGGCTGCCGCGGCGGCGTGGCCACAGGCGACGCCGCGCCCGCAGTGGCCCGTTCGCCGATCTGCGCCGCACTCTACGTGACAGCGTGCGCAATGACGGCGAGGTGCTGCGGCTCGGCCGCATGCGCCGCCGCCAGCGTCCGCGGAAAATCCTGTTGCTGATCGACGTCTCCGGCTCGATGAAGGCCCGCACCGAGGAGAACATGAGGCTCGCGCATGCGCTGGTGCAGGCGGCCGGCAATGTCGAGGTCTTCACCTTCGGCACGCGACTGACCCGCGTGACATCGGCGCTGCGGCTGAAGCGCCGCGAGCAGGCGCTGAGCGCGGCCTCGTTCCTGGTCAGCGACTGGGATGGCGGCACCCGCATCGGCGACGCGCTGCAGGCCTTCCTCGCCGTGCCGCGGTTCGGCGGATATGCCCGCGGCGCCGCGGTCGTGATCGTCTCCGACGGGCTTGAGCGCGGCGATCCGGCCGCGCTGCGCGACGCCGTCGCAAAGCTGTCGCGCCGGGCCTGGCGCGTCAGCTGGCTGACGCCGCTCGCAACCTCGTCCGGCTTCAAGCCGCAAACAGAGGCGCTGATCGCGATCCAGCGCTTTGTCGACGATCTCGTGGACGGCGGATCGAGCGCGGCGGTGGTCGCGCATCTGCTGTCGCTCGGAGCAAGGAGAGCTGCGTGACTGGCATTGTCGACGGACATCATCACATCTGGCGTCAGGCCGATCTCGCCTGGCTGTCCGGCCCGATGCAGCCGCGCATCTTCTGCCCCTACGAGCCAATCCGCCGCGACTATCCGATCGAGGAATATCTCGACGACCTCAAGGGCACCGACGTCACCCGCTCGGTCTACGTCCAGACCAACTGGCCGAACGGCCAGTTCGAGGATGAAGCAGCCTGGGTGCAGCAGACCGCTGACCAGCACGGCTGGCCGCACGCCCTCGTCGCCTATGCCGATCTCTCCGTCGACGACGTCCGCCCGCAGCTCGATCGCCTGAAGCGCTATCCGCTGGTGCGCGGCGTGCGCATGCAGCTGCACTGGCACGACAACCCGCTCTATCGGTTCGCGGCGCGCCCCGATCTCTGCACCGATACCGCGATCCGGCGCAACGTCGCGCACCTCGCCGACTATGGCTGGAGTTTTGACCTGCAGGTGTTCGCGTCGCAGATGGCCGATGCCGCCGGCCTCGCCGAGGCCTGCCCTGACGTGACGTTCATCCTGCAGCACGCCGGCATGCTGGAGGATCTGTCGCCGCAGGGACGCGCCGCCTGGCGCGCCGGCATGGCGCGGCTGGCGCGCTGCCCGAACGTGGTTTCGAAACTGTCGGGGCTCGGCACCTTCATCCATCGCAACGATGCCGCGCATATCGCCGGCATCGTGATCGACACCGTCGCGATCTTCGGCGCGGACCGTTGCCTGTTCGGCTCGAACTTTCCGATCGAGAAGCTGTGGTCCAGCTACCGCGATCTCGTCGACGCCTTCAAGGCGGCGGCCGCACGGCTCAGCGACGAGCAGCGCGAGGCGATCTTCAGCACAACGGCGGCGCGGGTCTATCGGCTGGGGCCATAGGCGCGCCGCGAACACGGACACAACAACGAACACGAATTGGGAGAGGGACAGATGCCGTTGGAGATCAAGATTCTGGACTATGGCGATATCGAGCTGGAATCGAGCTTCCTCGTGCTCGGGCACAATTGCGGCCGGACCCGCCGCGTGCTGACGCTCGGCTTTTTGATCCTCGGCGGCCCCTACCCTGTGCTGGTCGACACCGGCTACCGTTCCAACCAGATCATGGAGACGCTCGGCATGCGCGGCCTCCAGTTCCACGAGAACATGATCGAGAACCAGCTCGCCCGCCACGGCGTGCGAATGGGCGACGTCCGCTTCGTCTGCCACACCCATCTGCACATCGATCACGCCGGCAAGGACGATCTGTTCCCGATGAACACCACCGTCGTCGTCAACCGCAAGGAGCTGGAATATTCCGTCTCCGGCCTGATGCACCCGCAATATCCGGCGCCCGACATCAAGCATCTGATCGACCGCCTGCACACCAAGAGCGCGCTGCGCTTCCTCGACCTCGAGATCACCGGTCCGGTCGAGCTGATGCCGGGCGTCTATTGCGACGCCGCCAACGCCCACACCGAAGGCTCGATGAACATCCACGTCCACACCGCCGACGGCATCGCGACAATCTGCGGCGACGTGATCTATGACTTCAACGACCAGATCGTCGCCCCCTTCAACGAAATCCATGACGCCGAGCCGCGCACCACCGGCAACCACGGCACCAGCAAGCGCGCCGAGAAGGCTGCGATCAAGAAGCTGCTGAGTAGCTCGCGCTATTTGCTGCCGGTGCATGATCGCCCGGCCAAGATCGAGGGCGGCGCGGTGGTCGGCCGGCTGCACGACCAGGTGCCCGGACCTGTGGTGCAGAGCCTGCCGCAGCGCAATTGGTTTCCGGCATAACCAAGAAGGCCTGTCACGATGACGCATGTCACGCTGCGCGCCGAGTTCGAGGATCTGATGGATCCCTATGCGCCGGTCGGCCAGGTCGGCACCGGCTTCGATTTCACCGAGGGACCGATCTGGCATCCGCTGGATCACTTCCTGCTGTTCTCCGACATGCCCGGCGACGTGCGCAGGCGCTGGGATGCGCGGCGCGGCGTCGTCGAGGTCAAGCGTCCGTCGAACAAATGCAACGGCATGACCTATGACGCCGAGCTCAACCTGATCGTCTGCGAGCATGCGACGTCGTCGCTGATCCGCGAGCGGCCGGACGGGCGGCGCGAGGTGCTGGCCTCGCATTACGAGAACCAGGAGCTCAACAGTCCGAACGACGTCTGCGTGCATTCCTCGGGCGCCATCTATTTCTCCGATCCATGGTACGGCCGGATGCCGGTCTATGGAGTCGAACGACCGCGCCAGCTCGGCTTCCAGGCCGTCTACCGCGTGCCGCCGGGCGGTGGTGCGCCCAAACTGCTGGTCGACCGCTATTTGTTCGAGCAGCCGAACGGACTGTGCTTCTCGCCCGACGAACGCATCCTTTATGTCAACGACACCGTGCAGGCGCTGGTCCGTGCCTTCGACGTCCAGGCCGACGGCTCGCTCGCCAATCCGCGCATGTTCGCGAGCGGCATCCGCTCCGAGCTCGAGCCCGGCCTGCCCGACGGCATGAAGTGCGACCAGCGCGGCAATGTCTGGGTCACCGCGCCCGGCGGCGTCTGGGTCTATTCGGCTGACGGCAATCTGCTCGGCAAGGTCCGCCTGCCCGAACTCGTCGCCAATCTTGCCTGGGGCGGCGCCGACTTCCGCACGCTGTATCTGACCGCGACCCATTCGGTCTATGCGATCCCGACCAAGGTCGGGCCGCGACAGGAGCCCTATATGAGCAGCAAGCGTGGCGGCGCCGGCGCGGCATCGTCCTCTACGCCCGCGCCCAATCTCGCCGCCGGCGACATGCAGCTCGATCCGAAGCGCTGCGCGATGATCATCCAGGACATGCAGAACGACGTCATCATGGACGGCGGCGCGTTCGCCGAGTCCGGCGCGCCCGTGCATGCGCGCCAACAGCATGTCGTCGAGAATGTCCGCCGCGTCGCCGAGGCTGCACGCGCCCGCGGCGTCGCCATCATCCATGTCTGGTTTGTCGTCGAGCCGGGCGCACCCGGCGTGACCTTGAACGCGCCGCTGTTCGAGGGACTGGTCGACAGCAAGGCGATGGTGCGCGGCAGCTGGGGGGCAGCGCCGGTCTCGGGGCTCGAGCCGCGTCCCGGCGACTTCGTGGTCGAGAAGATGCGGATGAGTGCCTGGGAAGGCACGCGGCTCGAGACCATCCTGAAGGCCACCGGCCGCGACATGATCATCAACACCGGAGCCTGGACCAACATGTCGGTCGAGCACACCGCGCGCACCGGCGCCGACAAGGGCTATTTCATGATCGTACCAGAGGATTGCTGCTCGACCATGAATGCCGATTGGCACAACGCCGCGATCAACTTCGCGCTGCAGAACGTTTCCGTGGTGACCAACGCCGACGCCGTCATCAAGGCGCTCGGTTAGGGAGGCGCGGTGCCAAAACTGCTGCACCTCGCCTGCTCTCCTCGCGCCGATTCGGAATCGGCTGATGGTGCGCGCGTCTTTCTCGACCATTTCAGCCAGGCGCGGCCGGACTGGGAGATCGACGCGATGAACCTCTGGCGCGAGCCGCTGCCGGAGTTCGAGGGTTATCTGCTCGAGGCCAAATACGCCCGGATCGGCGGCAAGAGCTTCACCAATTCGCAGCACGACGCCTTCGCCGTCGCCGAGCGCCTCGCGCTGCGGCTGTCGCTGGCCGATCGCGTGCTGATCTCGACCCCGATGTGGAATTTCGGCGTTCCCTACAAGCTCAAGCAATGGCTCGACGTCATCATCCAGCCCGGGCTGACCTTCCGCTTCGATCCGGCGTTAGGTTATCTGCCGCTGCTCAAGGACCGGCCGACCATCGTGATCATCGCCAGCGGCAGCGACTTCGTCACCGGCATGAACCGCGGCCGCATCGACATGGCGACGCCCTATCTGCGCGAGGCGCTGCGCTTCATCGGCGTCAGTGACGTGCGCTTCGTGCCGATCGGCCCGACCACCGGACCCACCGAGCCGATCCGCGTGGCCCGTGAGGCCGCGCACCGCAGACCCGCGGAGATGGCGGGGCGGTTTTGATCAACGAGACCGATCGCACCGTCAATCCGACGAATGCGGCAATGACGCCGGCGTGATTATCCGATTCACTATCAAGCATCGCGGTGTCATCACCCGCGAAAGCGGGTGATCCAGTACTCCAGAGACGCCGGGGCTTGAGCCGAGAGGCCGCGGCGTACGGGATCGCCCGGTCGAGCCGGGCGATGACAGATGTGGTGGGGACGCGCCTTCGCGTTCTCGCGACATGATCCGCCCGAGCTTTGCTCTTCGTTCCGCCCTCCTCGATCAGAGGGCGCAGGGAAAGCCGGGTGCCGATCGCACCCATGGGCCCCGAGCAAAAGGTAGAAAGCTCGGGGGTAGGACCACAGGTGTAACCGGAGCAGTCCGGCTTTCCCTGCGCGATGGGTTACGGCTTATTTCGTGCTCTCCCCGGCGAGACTTGGCTTTTTTGTCACCGCCTTCGCAAGACGCAATTGCGTCTCGCAAGGGGACACCAGCCACTAGGGCGTCAGGACCACACGACTTCACCGTCCGCCTTGTGTGCACTCGTCTCTCGCACGCTCGGCGTCCACCGCATCCCACACCTCGTTCGTGACGACCGCGAAGCGCCCCTCGATCGGGCGGGACGAACAATTCATACACTGAGTTGTATTTCTGATAAAGCGAAATATTTTTGCTGCGGGGGCTTGCGCCGTCGGGCAACTCAGTGATTGCCGCGTCAGGGAGGCACCGGCGGAAGGGTTCCCTCCCCCCTTGCGGGGGAGGGTTAGGGAGAGGGGTGCCACACGGCGCGCGCTCTCCGAATCCGTCACGGCAACAAGCGAACAGGTTACGAAAGCGTTGCACTCATCGATCAGTTCGCCCGGGGCCACCCCTCTCCCCACCCTCTCCAGCCGCAAGTCGGGCCTGCCCGACTTGCGAAAATTTACAATGCGCAACCGGGGTAGACCCCGGTTGCGTGGAGAGGGAGCCTTGGGGGCGTGCTCACCTCACGTACGATACTCCGCACTCACCCTACGTTTCTGCAGCGGCAAAACACAGCCTGCACAACAATCCCGGTCCGTTGTCGCGCAATTCAATTCGCGCGCCGTGCAGGCTGGCGACCGCCGCGACCAGGCTGAGGCCGAGGCCGTTGCCCGGCGTGTAGCGGCTCTGTTCGAGCCGGTAGAAGCGCTTGAAGACGCGGTCGTGCTGGCCGGGTGGAATGCCGGGGCCGTCATCGGCCACCGCAATCACCGCGTCGCCCTCGTCGTTGTCGCAGGTCACGGTCACCCGCCCGCCGGGGCGGCCATGCTTGATGGCGTTGTCGACGAGATTGGCGATCGCGTCGAACAGCAAATCGCGGTCGCCGGTGACCAGCACCGCGGCATCGCCGGCAAGCTCGAGATGCGTGGTGACCTCCTCAGCCGCGGCATCGTAGAGTTCGACCACTTCGCCTGCGATCTCGACGAGATTGACGGTGCGGAAGGCGTCCTTGCGGGCCCGCGTCTCGATCTCGGAAATCCGCGTGATCGACGCGAACATTCCGAGCACCGCATCGAGATCTGCGATGGTGTTGCCGATCAGCGCTGCATCGCCCTCGCCGTTGCGCGGGGCGTGGTAGGCCTTTTCGAGCCGGCCGCGCATCCGGGTAAGCGGCGTGCGAAGGTCGTGGGCGATGTTCTCCCCGACCTGCTTGACGTCTCCCATCAGGGTCTGGATCCGATCCAGCATCAGATTGAGATTTTCGGCGACGCGATCCCATTCGTCGTGGCTGCCATGCAGCGGGATGCGCTGGTCGAGCCCGGAGAGCATGATGGCGCGGCTGGTCGCATTGATCGACTCGATCCGGCCGACCGTTCGCCGCGTCACCCCGATGCTGGCGACGGCTGCAAGCACGATGATGAGTAGGACAACGGCGATGCCGGCGGCCCTGATCTGGGCCATGAAGCCGTCGAGATCACCGATGTCGCGGCCGACCAGCAGGCGATCGCCGTTTGGCAAGGTTTCCGTCACGGCTCGCACCAGCGTGGTTCCCGCAGCGAGCGACGGCGGCGGCGGCGCGCGAAATTCCACCCATCCCCGCTGCGCAGTGCCTTCGGGCCATTGGCTGAGATTTCCGGCGAGCACCGCCGAGCCGGGACCGGCCAGCAGGTAGACGTGATCGGCAAAACCCTTGTCCGCTATCCGCTGTGCGATCAACGCGGCCAGGCCGTCGCGGCCGGATCGCACATAGGCATCGTGCAGGCTGGCCCGTTCGACGGTGATGGCGCGATCGGCCCGATCGCGCGCATAGGACAGCGTCGACCAGTAGACATAGGCAAAGATCGCCGAGACGATCAGGCCGAACGCGCCGATCGCGATCAGCGCCAGGCGGAAGGTCGACGACTTGAGGGTTTTAGCCAGGAGCACGGAGGCAGTACCCGATGCCGCGGATCGTGTGAATCAGCGGATAGGCTTGCTGATCGTCGACCTTGCGGCGCACCCGTCCGACATAGACGTCGATGATGTTGGTCGAGGGATCGAAGTGAAGGTCCCAGACATGCTGCAGCAGCATCGCGCGCGACACCACGCGGCCTTCGTTGCGCACGAGATATTCGAGCAGCTGGAATTCCTTCGGCAGCAGCGGAATCTTGCGGCCGCGCCGGCTCGCCGTCCGCGCGATCAGATCGACCGCGAGGTCGCCGACCCGCAGGATGGTCTCCTTGGCAACGGTCTCGCTGCGGCGGCCCAGCGCCTCCAGCCGCGCCAGCAACTCGACAAAGGAGAACGGCTTGACCAGATAGTCGTCGCCGCCGGCGCGCAAGCCCCGCACGCGGTCGTCGACCTCGCCCAGCGCGCTGATGATCAGGAACGGCACCGCGATGCCGTCGTCGCGCATCTGGCGCATCACCGTGATGCCATCGATGTCTGGCAGCATGCGATCGATCGTGATCACGGCATAGTCGCGCGCCGCACCCTGGCTCAGCGCTTCGCGGCCGTTCGCCGCCAGGTCGACATCGTAGCCGCTGGTGGTGAGCTCCTCGACGAGCTGACCGGCGGTCTCAGGATCGTCCTCGACGACGAGAATGCGGCGGTGTGCTCCGGTCATTATCTTGAACTCCGAGTTGTCTTGAACTCCGAGTCTTCTTGAACTCTTGGAGTTCTCAACTCTCCGGGCGCCCGCCCCGCGACGGCCGCCGCCAGACTATCCCATTCCGGGGCTGGATGGAACGCCTGGCGACGACCGCGACAACGGTGCGGTTGGTTGGGCGATCACCAATAGTCCCCGCACACATTGACCCATTGCAATCCGTACGGCGTCCACGACCTGCGCCAGCAGCCATCGTAATAGCCGCCGGCGTAAACGTAGGGCGCGCCGAAGACCGCGAAGCGATGGAAGCGGTGGTGGCGGAAGCCGCCATGATGGAAGAAGCGCGCGCCGTGGACTCCGGCGCCGGCAAATCGCGGGCCGATTGCGGGCGCACCGACGAAGCGGGGGCCACCAACGCGCCCGCCGGCAAAATGCCCGCCGCCGCCCATCGCGGCGAACGCCGCGCCGCTGCTACCACGCATACCGCCGCCGAAACCACCGCCACGCATTCCGCCCATTCCGCCGCCATGCATGCCGCCGCCCATGGCGCCAGTAAAGCCACCGCCATGCCCGCCACCGAAGCCACCGCCGTGACCACCGCCGCCACCGCCATGTCCACCGCCACCACCGCCGCCTCTGGCGAAGGCTACGGGTGCAAGCGCAACGCTGGCAGCGAGCGTCGCCGCCGTGAGAAACGTGAACAGCCTGTTCTTCATCAAATCCTCCCTGATTGGGACCGCGGCGAACCTCTCGTCGCCGCAAGCAGAGGACGCTCAGAAGACGCAAGCCGATGCCCGACTTCAACTGACAAATGCGCCAGATTCTGACGCCGGATTTAGGATTTGGCGCGCGAGCTCTGTGCGCAAGGCGACCTTCAAGTGTCCGAATCAAACCACCAGACGATCTCGGAGCCTGGGCAGACTTCGCGTCACGTCACGAGCGCTCGCCTTGAGGATGCGCGCCGCACCGGCACACCCCTTGATCATGCGCGATCTCCGTGGTAACTGGGCTTCATGATCAACGTCGTGCGCATCGCGAACCGCAAAAACATGACCCACTCTCGCTGGGCCGTGGAAGGAGTCGTGCGCTAGGAATTCGACGACGCGATCTTTTCACCAGGCCCCGCCGGCATCGGACGGGGCCTTTTGTTTGGCCATGCTCCCTGCCGGCACAACAGCAGGAGCATCCGATGCCACCCCAACAGACGAACCTCAGCCCCTCGACCGGGCGCGATGCCGCAGGGCTGCGCCTCGACCCCGCCATCGCACTGGTGAAAGGCACCACCGGCGATGCCTTGGCCGAGGCATGCCCCGATGCCTCCATCGCAGCGCTAAGAGACGCTTTCTCGGAAAAGGAAGCGGCTGGACCACCAGTCGCATCGATGCAGTGCCTCCTGGGTTTGCTCCAGGGATATTGGCGCGCCTTCCGAAATTGGCGCCAACGCGCGAGGTCGCGAGCCAGTTTGCGCGACCTCAGCGACAGGGAGCTGAGGGATATCGGCCTGACACAAGGTGACATCGACTGCATCGTTGCCGGCCGAGCCATTGAAAGGCTCAGAGAAGGCACGACGTATCTATGGCTGTCTCGTGGTGTGATGTAACTGATGGCAAGTCACCACCAGCTCTGCACATTGAGCGGCTAGCCGCCGGGCGGATCAACGAAGCGTGATCCGCCCCTTTTCTATCGCCGTGACGTGGCGGATGACGCCAACGCGGCTCAGGTCGGCTTGCCGCGCCCGCTCTTCTCGGCGGCGCGGCGCAGCGCTTCGGCGAGCGCGCCGCCGCCGGACTGCTCGGCCGGCTTGCGCGGAGCCGCCGACGTCATCTTGGCCGAGCCGCGCGAAAAATCGCGGGACGGTCCTGCATTGTCCTTCTTCGGTCCGATCTCGTCGTCGAGCCGCAGCGTCAGCGCGATGCGCTTGCGCGCGACCTCGACGTCCAGGACCTTGACCTTGACGATGTCGCCGGGCTTCACCACCTCGCGCGGGTCCTTGATGAAGGTCTTCGACATCGCCGAGATGTGCACCAGCCCGTCCTGGTGCACGCCGATGTCGACGAAGGCGCCGAAGGCCGCGACGTTGGTCACGGTGCCTTCGAGGATCATGCCCTTCTTGAGGTCCTTGACCTCCTCGACGCCTTCCTTGAACACCGCCGCCTTGAACGCCGGGCGCGGGTCGCGGCCGGGCTTTTCCAGTTCGCGCAGAATGTCGGTGACGGTCGGCAGACCAAACGTGTCGTCGACGAAGGATTGCGGCCTGAGCCCACGCATCATGTCGGCGTTGCCGATCAGCGCCTTGATGTCGCTCTTGGTCGCCTCAAGGATGCGGCGTACCACCGGATAGGCTTCCGGATGCACGCCGGAGGAATCGAGCGGGTCCTCGCCATTGCTGATGCGCAGGAAGCCCGCGCACTGCTCGAATGCCTTCGGCCCGAGCCGCGGCACGTCCTTCAGCGCCTTGCGCGACTTGAACGGACCGTTGGCGTCGCGGTGCTGCACGATGCTTTGCGCCAGCCCCGCGCCGATGCCCGACACCCGCGAGAGCAACGGCACCGAGGCGGTGTTGGCATCGACGCCGACCGCGTTCACGCAGTCTTCCACCACGGCATCGAGCGAGCGCGCGAGCTTGGCTTCGCCGAGATCGTGCTGGTACTGGCCGACACCGATCGCCTTCGGATCGATCTTGACCAGTTCGGCCAGCGGATCCTGCAGCCGCCGCGCGATCGAGACCGCGCCGCGAATGGTGACGTCGAGATCGGGCAATTCGTTCGAGGCGAAGGCAGAGGCCGAATAGACCGATGCGCCAGCCTCGGAGACCACGATCTTGGTCATCTTGCGCTCGGGCAGCCGCTTCACGAGCTCTGTGGCAAGCTTGTCGGTCTCGCGCGAGGCGGTGCCGTTGCCGATCGCGATCAGCTCGACGCCGTGCTCGATCGCGAGCTTGCCGAGAATGGCGAGCGCCTCGTCCCAGCGCCGCTGCGGCTCGTGCGGAAAGATCGCCGTATGCGCCACTACCTTGCCGGTCGCATCGATCACCGCGACCTTGACGCCGGTGCGATAGCCGGGGTCGAGCCCCATGGTGGCGCGCGCGCCAGCCGGTGCCGCGAGCAGCAGATCGCGCAAATTCGAGGCGAACACGCGCACCGCCTCGGTTTCGGCTGCGGCCCACAGCCGCATCCGCAGATCGATGTTGAGATGGATCTGGATCTTGGTGCGCCAAGCCCAGCGCACCGTCTCCGTCAACCACTTGTCGCCCTTGCGGCCTTGGTTGGAGACCGCGAAGCGGTTCATGATCTTCAGCTCATAGATGCCGGGCACGCCGACCGCCGGCGCCTCGGCTTCCGGCTTGATCGCGAGGTCGAGGATCTCCTCCTTCTCGCCGCGGAACAGCGCCAGGATACGGTGCGACGGCAGTTTCGGCAGCGGCTCGGAGAAATCGAAATAGTCCTTGAACTTCTCGCCCTCGGTCTTTTTGCCGGTGCGGACGGTCGAAGCCATGATGCCGTTCGACCACATCTCCTCGCGCAACGCGCCGATCAGATCGGCGTCCTCGGCGAAGCGCTCGACCAGGATGGCGCGCGCGCCGTCCAGCGCGGCGGCGACGTCGGCGACCTGCTTCTCGGCATCGACGAAGGGAGAAGCGGCCTCGTTGGGATCGTTTTGCGGCTGCGTCAGCAGGAGATCGGCGAGCGGCTCGAGCCCGGCCTCCTTGGCGATCTCGGCCTTGGTGCGGCGCTTCGGCTTGTACGGCAGATAGATGTCTTCCAGACGGCCCTTGCTGTCGGCGGCCATGATCTGGGCTTCGAGTGCGGCGTCGAGCTTGCCCTGCTCGCGGATCGAGTTAAGCACCGCGGTGCGGCGCTCCTCGAGCTCGCGCAGATAGGTCAGCCGCTCTTCCAGCGTGCGCAGCTGCGTGTCATCGAGCGCGCCGGTAAGCTCCTTGCGGTATCGCGCGATGAACGGCACCGTGGCGCCGCCGTCGAGCAGCGTCACCGCCGCCTCGACCTGCTCGTCGCGAACCCCCAGCTCCTGCGCAATCTGATGATGAATCTTTGCCACGCTCGTCTCTCTGAATCGTCACGCCACTGATGGCGCGGACGCCGCTTATGAACTATCCCGGAATGATTCATCAAGGCGCGCTGTGGATCAAATTTGGCACCTCGCGCAATCTATTTCCAGGATGTGCGCCGCCCACGGCTTGACAAATAGACCCGCGCCGCATTGCCGCCGAAAATCGCAGCTCTTGCCTCACTTGACAAATCAGCCAGCAGGCTCTCGGCAGCAGCGAACCAGCGCGCATAGCCGCCGGCGAGATTGACGACCGGCCAGTCGCTGCCCCACAGCATGCGCTGCGGCCCGAAACATGCGAGCGCATGGTCCACGGCCTCGCGGAGATCGGCGACCTGCCAGTTCGGCGCCGCCTCGGTCGCGAGGCCCGACAGCTTGCAGACGACGTTGGCGCGCGCCGCAAGGCTCGCGATATCGTCCTTCCAGGCCGCGATGTCGCCGGTTGCGAGATTTGGCTTGCCGAAATGATCGAGCACGAATTGCAGGTCCGGATGGCGATCGACCACCTGGACGAGCCTTGGCAGATGGCGCGGCAGCACCAGCGCGTCGAACACCAAGCCGTACTGCGCCATGGCCTCGAGCGGCGCGGCCAGTTCCGGCCGCAGCAGCCAGTCGTCATCGGCGATGTCCTGCACCATTGGCCGCAGGCCGACCAGCAGCTCGCGCCCGGCAATCGCATCGATCCGCGTCGCCGCGTCGTCGGCATCGAAGTCGATCCAGCCCACCACGCCCCGCACCAGATCGGAGCCTTTGGCAACGTCGAGCATAAACGCAGTTTCAGCCTCGGTCGGCGCGGCCTGCACCAGGATGGTGCCATCGATCCCGGCTGCGGCGAGATGCGGCATCAGATCTGATAGCCCGAAGTCGCGGTAAATCGGTCCGCGTTCGGGTGTCAGCCAGCCGTAATCGGCGCGTGCCAGGGTCCAGACATGATGATGGGCGTCGATCCGGATCATGTCGGCACCGGCGCATTCGGATCGAGCAACCTCTCGGCTTTCAAGTCACGCCACAACGCGGCCGGGACGGAGGCCGACAGCGCGGCGACATTGCGCTCGACCTCCTGCGGTGTCTGCGCGCCGAGCACGAGGCTCGCGACCGCCGGATGACCCAGCGCGAAATGCAGCGCGGCGGTCGCCAGCGCAACGCCGTGGACGCGGCAGACGCGCTCGATTGCGGCGACCTTCTGCAGCACGTCGGGTGGCACGTCCTTGTAATTATACTTGGCGCCGGCAACCGCGCCGGTCGCCAGGATGCCGGAGTTGAACACGCCGCCGAGCATCATGCCGATGCCCTGCTTCTCCGCCAGCGGCAGGAACTCGGCGAGCGCCGGCTGCTCCAGCAGCGAGTAGCGGCCGGCGAGCAGCATGGTGTCGAACGTACCCGCCTTGGCGAAGCGCACGCACATCTCGGCCTCGTTGACGCCGATCCCGATGCCCTTGACCACGCGCTCGGCGCGCAATTTGTCGAGCGCGACATAGGCGCCTTCCATCGCCTCGCGAAACCGCACCTCGATCGCGTCAGCGCCATGGGTCCAGACGTCGACGTCATGGATCAAGAGCAGGTCGATGCGATCGGTCCCAAGCCGCAGCAACGATTGCTCGACCGAGCGCATCGTGCCGTCATAGGAATAATCGACCACCGCGCGATGCGGCTGGCCGCCGGCGAAATTCGAGCCGTCGCCGCGGCCGTGGAACGGGTCCATCCAGCGTCCGACCTTGGTGCAGACGACGACGTCGTCACGCGCCACCCGGCGCAGCGCGGTGCCGCAGCGATGCTCGGCGAGGCCATGCCCATACAGCGGCGAGGAATCCAGCAAATTGACGCCGAGCGCAAACGCCCGCCCCGCCGCTGCGATCGCGGTCGTGTCATCGAGCCGCGCAAAGAGATCGCCGAGCGGCGCGGTGCCGAAACCGAGGATGGAGACCTCGAGCCCGGTGCGGCCGAGCCTGCGGCGCGGCAGTGCTGACGCAGGGGCCGTATGTGAGGATTGAGGTTGGTTCATCGCGAGGGCTCCCTGCAGTCTTCTTGCTTGCAGGCAGACTAGCCCTGCGGCCGTGCTGAACACAAGCCGACGCGCATGGCGACTGGCACGCGGACAATGCGCAGCCGATCCGACAATCCAGGGTTCCGATCAGCGGAGAGGCCGACGATTGTGGCGCCCTTCGCTACGCGTCGGAAAGCACCTGCTGCGCGACATTGTCGACCACGACGGGGCTCTCGAAATAGGTGACCGTCGGATCGGCGCCATATTTCTCGCGGGCGCGGGCGCGCCACGACGTCGGTACGTCGGTTGCTTTTGCGGGATCAGCTCGACGCGTCGGTACTCGGATTCTTGGGTTCTTGGCGCGGCCGTCATCGGTGGCGTTGCTGCCGATCGGCGCGAGCAAGTCGGTGCATTCCGGCCGGGCATCACAGCGCCAACACCCCGGGGCTGGCAGAGGTTGGTGAGTTGGCGCTGTGAGCCGGCGCAGCCGGACAGGCTCTGCCGCGACATCGGTCAGGGAGGAGTGCCGATGTCGCGGCTTGCGATCATCGACCAGCCGCCAGTTCGGCGTAGTTACCGTCCTTGTCGCGGCGGTACACGACATAGTCGATCAGCGTAATGTCACCCTTCGGCGTGTAGCTGATGTTGCCGAGCACGGTGTCCCAGCTTCCCGCCTTGATGGTCGTGGCGACCTTCTTGGCGTCCGTGGTCTGGGCGCGCGCCACGGCCTGGCTCCAGATCTGGAACGCGGCATAGCTGTAGAGGGTGTAACCGTCGGGATCGATGCCCTTGTCCTTGAACTTCTTCAGGGTCGCGGCCGCGGTCAGCTTCTTGCGCGGATCGGGCGAGAAGGTGAACAGCGAGCCCTCGGCAAGCGGACCCGCGATCGCCGCGAACTGCTTGTCGACCAGGGCGTCGCCGCCCATCAGCACGGCATTGACGCCCTGCTCGCGCATCTGGCGCAGGATCAATGCGGCCTCCGCGTAGTACCCGCCGACATAGACGAAATCGATTCCCTCCTTCTTGAAGCGGGACACCAGCGCGGCAAAGTCCTTGTCGCCCTTGGTGTAGGCCTCATAGAGCTTTTCCTTCACGCCCGCGGCGTTGATGGCGTTGCGCGTCTCGTCGGCCAGGCCTTTGCCGTAAGTCGTCTTGTCGTGGATGATCGCGACGTTCTTGGTCTTGTAGTTCTTGATGATATAGGCGGCCGCGACCATGCCTTGCTGGTCATCCCGGCCGCAGACGCGGAACGTGTTCCACAACCCGCGCTCGGTGAACAGCGGGTTGGTCGAGCCGGGCGTGATCTCCAGCACGTTGCCCTCGGCATAGGCATCCGACGCGGGGATCGAGGTCGACGAGCAGAAGTGCCCAACGACGAACGGAATCTTCGCGCCTGCCATCTTCTCGGCAACCGACACCGCCTGCTTCGGATCGCAGGCGTCATCGCCGACCTCCAGCTTCAGCTTCTTGCCGAGCACACCGCCCGCCGCATTGATATCGGCAATGGCGAGATCAGCGCCGTTCTTGAACTGCTGGCCGAAGCTCGCCTCCGAACCGGTCATCGGGCCGACCACAGCAACACTGATATCCTGCGCCATGGCCGTGCCGGACAAAGCCAGGCTCGCGCCGAGCGCAAGAAAATATCCTCGAAGTGCAAACTTCATCACATTCTCCTCGATGGTCTTAAGTCGCCTCAATGCATCGCACTCGACGAATCTTGCCGGCTGCGACGATCACCGGGGGCTGCCTTTTAGGCGCGAGATGGTTGGCAGGCTCGGACTGGGGCGACGGGGGATTGGACATATGCGACATCCCGCAACAATGTGAAAACACGTTGCCGTGCATTGCTGCTAAAATCATCTGCGCAGCTGACGCGAGCGAACGCGATCTTGTGTGCGCGACAGCACACAGCCAATGCATCGGCGGTATCGCGCGGCACCGCGACAACGCAGCGCCTGCGATCCTGCGTGCTGGCGGGATAGGCGGTCATCGCGACTGCCGCGACGACAGCATCAACGAACTCCATCCGTTGAGCCGCGAGGTATGCTTATCTCAAATGCGACGGCACCGTCGTCTGGCCCTCGGGACCGGAGACACTCGGTCAGGACCGCCGCGGTACCGCGCGGATGTCCGACGGCGTCGCGCCGTAGTGCCGGCGGAAGGTGCGATTGAAGTAGGAGAGATCGCCGAACTCGACCTCAAAGGCAATCGTGCCGATGGTGCTGCTGCTGTGGCGCGGATCGGTCAGCAAATGATGCGCGCGCGCCAGGCGCTGGCCGAGCACGAATTCCGAGAATGTCGAACCGGCGCTTTCAAACATCCGCTGGATATGACGCGGCGTCAGCTTCAGCCGGGCAGCCACCGCGGACAGGCTGAGGTCGCCGTAGCTCAGATTGTCACTGATGTCGGCCTTGACCGCGGTGAGCCGCGCGACCGCAAGCCCGCCGTCTTCCGCGGCCACCGCCGCATCCCGGTTCGCGCCGATGATCAACGCGCCGAGATCCATCAGGTGCCTGACGACGGCGCCGCGCAACTCGGGGGTCGCAAGCTGGTAGCTGTCGTTGAGCTCCCTGATGTAGAGCGCAAGCAGCCGTATCGCTTCCGTGTTGGCCGACAGCGGACGGATCAGCATGTCTTCGGGATCGTGAACCAGCGATGCGAGGGCCTTGCGCGGCAGCCTGAGACCGACGAAGCGGCTTGGCGACACCGGGACCACCATGTTGCCGGCTTCGGCGCTCGACTGCAGCACGGCCTGCCCCGGGCCGAGCTCGATGCTGCGGCCGCGCTGCGAGGCGCGCGTGTTGCCGCTGGTGATGATCGTCAGCACCAGATCGTCATTGCCATCGAGCAGTTCGCGGGGACGCGCGATCTTGAGATTGCTGCACGCCCAGGATCCGATGCCGAGCCCGGGCAGTTCGCGCACATTGGCCTCGGCATGGAATGCGCCGTCGTCGAGCGGCTCAGGATCGAGCTTCACGATCATCCGCCCGATCTGTTCGCGGAAGATCAGCAGCCGGTCGCGCTCGCCGAAATGCGCGGTCGAGAACCGGAACTCGGTGATATCCGGCGACGGCATCGTCTTCGGCGCATCCTCTTGGCGGCGGGAGGTCGCCGGTCATATACGGCTGATTTGTGGCTGCGTACACCGAGTCATGGGGGCCATGCGGCCGTGCGCGAACGTGAACCTTTCGGAGGATTCAGCGAAGGCTCATTCTGACAAGTGTCAAGCATCGCCGCATAAGCTTTGCAAATATGCGCGCGAGTACAGCGGCGCGTAGCCCATCGGATCGTGATATCTATGTCGTGCCCGAAATCGCGACCGAGACCGGAATTGCCCTCGCTCGATGAGCACGAGACGCCGCGCCTTTTGAGCAGATGCAGCGCGTGACGCGCACATGCAACGGCGCAGCGCGATCCGACTTGCTGGTGTCCTGCCAAGTGCCGATCGTCGGCACGTCGCATTCCCTGCCGTTGCGCGGATAATTATAATTGACCAACCGGTTGGTCAATAGTAATCCAGTGGCAGGTCATGCGACCTTCGGCCGTAGAAGCCGCACCGGGAGGCAATCATGGTCAACGATCTCGTGTTGACCGATATCCGCGACGGGTATCGCGTCCTGACGCTCAACAGGCCCGACCGCCTGAATTCCTTCAGCGCCGAGCTGCACGCCGCATTGCTGGCGGCATTGACGGACGCCGAGCAGGACAAGTCCTGCCGCGCGCTGATCCTGACCGGCGCAGGCCGCGGGTTCTGCGCCGGCCAGGATCTTTCGGATGGCGTGTTCACGCCGGGCGAAACGCCGGATCTCTCCGCGCCAATTGAAAAATTCTACAACCCGCTGGTGCGCAAGCTGCGCAGCATCCCGATGCCGGTCGTGTGTGCGGTCAACGGCGTGGCTGCAGGCGCCGGCGCCAACGTCGCCTTTGCCTGCGACATCGTGCTCGCCGCGCGCTCGGCCAAGTTCATCCAGGCCTTCGCGAAGCTGGGGCTTGTTCCGGATTCCGGTGGCACCTGGTTCCTGCCGCGGCTGGTCGGGCCCGCCCGGGCGCGCGCCTTGGCCCTGCTGGCGGAGCCCGTCACCGCGGAGCGGGCGGAATCATGGGGCATGATCTGGAAGATGGTCGAGGATGCGGAGCTGATGACCGAGGCGCATGCGCTGGCCGCCAATCTCGCGACGCAGCCGACCGACGGCCTCGCGCTGATCAAGCAGGCACTTGATGCCTCCGAGACCAACACGCTCGACGCGCAACTCACGCTCGAGCGCGACCTGCAGGGACGCGCAGGCCGATCGGCGGACTATGCCGAAGGCGTCACCGCGTTCCTCGAGAAGCGCGCGCCGCGGTTCGCCGGCAGAGCCTAGAGCGGGATGAAGATCCTTCGAATCATCATCCCGCTCCAGCTCTTTGTTTTTGAGCATGATCTTTTCGGAAAACCGCTCCACACTTTTCCGGATCATGCTCTAGGCGCAAATTGAACGTTCCGCCGGCAACGCGAGACGCATCACTTGATCACAGTTCAGAGGAATCAACTTCGATGACACAGCCTCAATCCAGTGGCGCGCAGAGCGCGGATACCATCATGAAACTCAGCAGCTTCGTCCGCGGAAAATGGACTGGCTCCGGCGAACCCGCGGCCGAGATTCACAGTGCCGTGACCGGCGATGTGGTCGCGCTCACGTCCAGGAGCGACCTCGACATGCGCGAGATCCTCGCCTATGGCCGCACGGTCGGCGGCAACAATCTCCGCAAGCTGACGTTCCACCAGCGCGCGGGCCTGCTGAAGGCGCTGGCCGACTATCTGAGCCAGCACAAGGACCGGCTCTACAAATTGTCGTTCCAGGCGGGTTGCACACGCACCGACGCGATGATTGACGTCGATGGCGGCATCGGCACCTTGTTCGCCTATGCCAGCAAGGGCCGCCGCGAGCTTCCGAACACCAGATTCCTGCTCGACGGCAATGTCGAAGGGCTTTCAAAGGGCGGCGCATTCGCCGGCCAGCATATCGTGACGCCGTTGCACGGCGTCGCGGTGCATATCAACGCGTTCAACTTCCCGTGCTGGGGCATGCTGGAGAAGCTGGCACCGGCGCTGCTCGCCGGCGTTCCCGTCGTCACCAAGCCGGCAGCCGTCACCTCCTATGTCGCCTACGAACTGGCCCGGCTGATCGCCGAATCCAAGGCGCTGCCGGAAGGCGCGCTGCAGTTCATCGTCGGATCGACCGGCGACCTGTTCGACCACCTGACCTGCCAGGACGTGGTGTCCTTCACCGGCTCGGCCGACACGTCCGAGAAGCTGCAACGCCATCCGGTGATCGCGCGCGAAGCCGTCAGGTTCATCGCGGAACGTGATTCGCTGAACGCCGCGATCCTCGCACCCGATGCCGTGCAGGGAAGCCCGGAGTTCGACCTCTTCATCAAGGAAGTGGCCAAGGAGATGACGGTGAAAGCCGGGCAGAAATGCACGGCGATCCGCCGCGCATTGGCGCCGTCGGCGCAGATCGATGCGGTCATCACGGCGCTGCGCGACCGTCTCGCCAAAGTCACGATCGGCAATCCCGAAAACGAGAAGGTCAGGATGGGGCCGCTGGTTGGCCTCGGCCAGCGCAGCGATGTGCTTGCCCATGTGGCCAGGCTTCGCACTGAGGCCGAACTGGTGGCCGGCGATCCCGGCAATTTCCCGCTGGTCGACGCCGACGCCAAGCGCGGCGCCTTCGTCCCGCCGCTGCTGCTGCACTGCGCCAACCCGGTTGCCGCAACAGCCGTACACGAGATCGAGGCGTTCGGACCTGTCAGCACCGTGATGGGTTATGACGATCTCGACCAGGCCATCGCGCTCACCAACCGCGGCGGCGGCAGCCTCGTCGCATCGGTCTACACGCATGATATCCCGACCGCGACCGAGCTCGCCTTCGGCATCGGCAGTTTTCACGGCCGCGTTGCGATCATCGACCGCGACTGCGCGACGGAACATACCGGCCACGGCTCGCCGATGCCGCAGATGGTTCACGGCGGCCCGGGCCGCGCCGGCGGCGGCGAAGAACTCGGCGGCGTCCGCAGCCTGCAGCACTACATGCAGCGCACCGCGCTGCAGGGCTCCCCTCGCCTGCTGTCAGGCGTCACCGGCCGCTGGTTCAAGGGCAGCCCGGTGCTCGAGGGTGACCTTCACCCGTTCCGCTATCACTATGACGATCTCGAGATCGGTCGCACGCTGGTCTCGAAGGCTCGGCAGATCACACTCGACGACATCGAGCATTTCGCGCATTTCACCGGCGACACCTTCTACGCCCACATGGATGAGGAAGCGACCAAGGGACATCCGTTCTTCCCGGGCCGCGTCGCGCATGGCTATCTGCTGCTGTCGTTCGCAGCCGGCCTGTTCGTCGATCCCGACTACGGCCCGGTGCTGGCGAATTACGGGCTGGACTCGCTGCGCTTCGTGAAACCCGTCCAACCGGGTGAACAGATCCAGGTGCGGCTGACCGCGAAAGAGAAGACGCCGCGCAACAAGCAATATGGCGAAGTGCGTTGGGACGTCGAGATCACGACCGAGACCGGCGAGACCGCGGCGACCTATGAGCTTCTGACCATGAATGCGATGCGAACCTAGGATCCGCATGGATCCTAGTGCACCGCGTCAGAGCAACGCGGCCTGCCGGCTCCGGCCGGCGGGCTTCGCCTTGCTGCGCGGCCGGGCAACGGCGGCAGCCGCCTCCTCCGCACCGGTCAGCACCAGCTGCACGACGAAGTCGGCATAGTCGGCGCGGGTCATCGGCCCGCCCTCGCGAAACCACATATAATGCCAGTTCAGCATGCCGAACACGCTCATCGTCAGCGGCTTGAGCACGCGCTTCTGCTTCGCCGCCGGCACGGCGGCGGCCAGCGCATCCGACATGATCCCGACCAGGATCCGCTCGCTTGCGAGCAGCGGCCGCTGCTTTTCCTCCGGCAGCAGCCTGAGGCTTGCGATCTGGACCTGATGCTCGGCGTCGGCGTGCCGGTAGAGCTCGAGCAGGGTCGTGACGATCGTCCCGAGGCGCTCAACCGGATCGCCGGCCGAGGCGCTCGCCTTGCGAACCGACGCCACCAGCCTATCGAGATGCAACGACAGGATATCGAAGAGGATCGCCTCCTTGTCGGGATAATAGTGATAGAGCAGCGCCTTCGAGACACCGCAGGCGTCGGCGATGGTATTCATCGACGTGCCGACATATCCCGATGCGGCAAACAGCTCGGCCGCTCGATGCAGCATCGAGAGGCGCTTGTCGTCATAGTCCTTGGCACGCGATCGGGCCATGTATCGTCCGTTCCACCAGCCGGCCGTTCAGCCGTCGTCGTCAGACGTGAATCAACAACGGCAAATTTCTCAGACCAGTTCGGCCCTGTCCATTGCCAGGGCGGGTCTGAGCGCCATTTATTGACCATCCGGTCGGACAATTCCATGACCTATATGGAATGGACCCCTGCGTTGCAATGCTCTGCGCAGGGCCCCGGCAGAATCCGGCGCCAGCCGGGCCTACGATGCCTCATCCATTGCTTCGCATGAAGCTCAGGCGGCTGTGACCTCGTGGCCGGCCATCACTTCCAGCGCTCTCAGAATGCCGGAATGGTCCCAGGCCTTGCCGCCGAGCGCGGTGCAGGCGTTGAACAGCTGCTGGGCTGCGGCAGTGCCCGGCAGCGACAGCCCGAGGGCCCGCGCGCCTTCCAGCGCGAGGTTGAGATCCTTCTGATGCAGCTCGACGCGGAAGCCCGGATCGAAATTGCGCTTCAGCATGCGCTCGCCGTGCACTTCAAGGATCCGGGACGACGCGAAGCCACCCATCAGCGCCTGGCGCACCAGCGCAGGATCGGCGCCGGCCTTGGACGCGAACAGCAGCGCCTCGCTCACCGCCTCGATGGTCAGCGCCACGATGATCTGGTTGGCAACCTTGGTGGTCTGGCCGTCGCCGTTGGCGCCGACATGGGTGATGTTCTTGCCCATGGTATCAAACACGGGCTTCATCGCATTGAACGCCCGCTCGCGCCCGCCAACCATGATGGTCAGGCTTGCCGCCTTTGCGCCAACCTCGCCGCCGGAGACCGGCGCGTCGAGATAGTCGGCCCCGAGTGCATCGATCTTCTGCGCGAACTCCTTGGTCGCGAGCGGCGAGATCGAGCTCATATCCACCACGATCATGCCCTTGGAGACGCCCTCGGCGACGCCACCTTTGCCGAACAGCACGGCTTCCACATGCGGCGTGTCCGGCACCATGATGATGACGGCATCGGCTTCCTGCGCCACCTGCTTGCCGGACTCGCACGCGACCGCGCCGTTCGCGATCAGGTCCGGCGGCAGAGGCGCGACGTCGTGCAAGAACAGGCGATAGCCGGCAGCCAGGAGATGGCCGGCCATCGGACGTCCCATGGTGCCCAGCCCGATGAATCCAATGTCTTTCATTGTCGTCGCTCCTGTCGGCCCGATGAGAGCGTTTTCCAGCGAAGCGGATATCCCTTCGCGTGAAGAAAACGCGTCAAAACAAAAATTGAGAGCTCCGTTCCGGTTCAATCGGAACAGAAAAGCTCTAGGTCACGAAAGTCCGCGCGGCGTGCCACGCCAGGCTCTCGAGCGTGGTCGTCCGCGGCTTGTATTCGCATCCGATCCAGCCGCGATAGCCGATGCTGTCGAGATGCTTGAACAGATATGAATAGTTGATCTCGCCGGTCCCCGGCTCATGACGGCCCGGGTTGTCGGCGAGCTGGACATGCGCGATCCGGCCGAGATGCTTCTCGAGGGTTCGCGCCAGATCGCCCTCCATGATCTGCATGTGATAGATATCGTACTGGATGAACAGGTTGGGCGACCGCACGTCGGAGATCAGCTGCACCGCCTGTTCCGTCCCGTTCAGGAAGAAGCCCGGAATGTCGAGCGTGTTGATCGGCTCGACCAGAAGCTTGATGCCATGCTGGGCGAGCGCGCCGGCGGCGAAGCGCAGATTGGATACGAGCACTTCGTGCAGCTCTGCCGCATCCGCGCCAGTGGGGGCGATGCCGACCAGGCAGTTCAGCTGCCGGCAATCCAGTGCCTTGGCATAGTCGATCGCCCGCGCGACGCCGTCGCGAAATTCATCGGTTCGATCGCGCAGGATCGCAATGCCGCGCTCGCCGGCAGCCCAATTGCCGGCCGGAAGATTGTGCAGCACCTGGGTCAGTTCGGATCGCGCCAGTTCCTCGCGCAATTCGCCTTTGTCGTAGTCATAGGGAAAAAGATACTCGACCGCGTTGAAGCCGGCGGCTTTGGCGGTCGCGAACCGATCGAGGAACGGCAGCTCGTTGAAGAGCATGGTGAGGTTGGCAGCAAATTGGGGCACGGTTGGTATCTCCGCTTGAGGCAGCGCTAATGATGTCGTCAGGCCGGCAACAGCGTTCCGGATCGTGCTGCACTCGGCACCTCATCGAGCGGAAGGTCGAGCACCTCCTCGAATTCGACGATGTTGTCGATCTCCGTTCCCATCGCGATGTTGGTGACCCGCTCGAGGATGAACTCCACCACCACGGGCACGCGGTGCTTGGCCATCAATTCGCGTGCGGTCGCGAACGCCGCCTGGGCGTCGTTCGGGTCGGTCACCCGGATCGCCTTGCAGCCCAGCCCCTCTGCGACGGTGACGTGGTCGACACCGTAGACGCCGATCTCGGGTGCGTTGATGTTCTCGAACGAGAGCTGCACGTGATAGTCCATGTCGAAGCCGCGCTGGGCCTGCCGGATCAAGCCGAGATATGAATTGTTCACGACGACGTGGATGTAGGGCAGATTGAACTGCGCCCCGACCGCAAGCTCTTCGATCAGGAACTGGAAGTCATAGTCGCCCGACAGCGCGACAATGTCGCGATCGGGGTCGGCGGCGCGCACGCCGAGCGCGGCCGGCAGGGTCCAGCCGAGCGGACCGGCTTGGCCAGCATTGATCCAGTTGCGCGGACGATAGACGTTGAGGAACTGGGCGCCCGCGATCTGCGACAATCCGATCACGGTCACGTAGCAGGTGTCGCGGCCGAAGGCCTTGTTCATCTCCTCGTAGACGCGCTGCGGCTTGATCGGGATGTTGTCGAAGTGGCTCTTGCGCAGCATCGAACGCTTGCGGTCGCGGCAGGCGGCAGGCCAGGCCTGCCGATCCCGGAGCTTCCCTGACTTGCGCCACTCCTTGGCGACGCTCACGAACATCTCCAGCGCGGCCTTGGCGTCCGACACAATGCCGAGATCCGGATTGAAAACGCGTCCGATCTGGGTCGGCTCGATGTCGACATGGACGAATTTGCGCCCCTTCGTATAAGTCTCGATCGAACCGGTATGCCGGTTGGCCCAGCGGTTTCCGATGCCGAGCACGAAGTCGGATTCCAGCATGGTGGCGTTGGCGTAGCGATGACTGGTCTGCAGGCCGACCATCCCCGCCATCAGCGCGTGATCGTCGGGAATGGCGCCCCACGCCATCAGCGTCGGGACCACCGGGACGTTGACCGCTTCCGCGAAGGCGACCAGCAACTCGGATGCATCGGCGTTGATCACGCCGCCGCCGGCCACGATCAGCGGCCGCTCCGCGGCGTTGAGCATCTCGAGCGCCTTCTCGATCTGCTTGCGGGTCGCCGTCGGCTTGTAGACCGGCAGCGGCGAATATGTCTCGTCGTCGAATTCGATTTCGGCCAGTTGCACGTCGAGCGGAAGGTCGATCAACACCGGCCCCGGCCGTCCCGACCGCATGACATGGAAGGCCTGGCTGAACACGCGCGGCACCAGCGCCGGCTCGCGCACGGTGACGGCCCATTTCGTCACCGGCTTTGCGATCGCCTCGATGTCGACGGCCTGGAAATCTTCCTTGTAGAGCCGCGCCCGCGGCGCCTGACCGGTGATGCAGAGGATCGGGATCGAATCCGCGATCGCCGAGTAGAGGCCGGTGATCATGTCGGTTCCGGCGGGTCCCGATGTGCCGATGCAGACGCCGATATTGCCCGCCTCCGCCCTTGTATAGCCTTCCGCCATGTGCGAGGCGCCTTCGACGTGCCGCGCCAGAATGTGCCGGATCGAACCGTTCCGCTTCAGCGCGGAGTAAAGCGGGTTGATCGCGGCGCCGGGAACGCCGAACGCGCACGTGATCCCTTCGCGTTCGAGAATGCGCACTGCTGCATCGATTGCTCGCATTTTCATCTGATGATCCCGCTTCGCTAGGAGTTGGCCTGAGCATGATCATCAGACCCGCACGCATCGATCTCAACGCAATCGATGGGATTTTCCACGCTATGGCAGCGCACGCGATTTCTTGCGCGGCTTCAAGCGATTAACGTCGGCGAAGAAATGGAAATCGTGATGGACGAAAATGCGGAAAGCCTCACGCCTGCTCTTGCTGCGTGCGGCTCCCGCGAAGCTCGGCCGTGAGTTCGGCTGCGATCTGGTGCACGATCGTACCGATGTCCGGCAAGCGTTCGTTCGTCAGCCGGTCCGCCGTGCCCGATACCGAAACCGCGGCAAATGGCTCGCTGCAGTCGTTGAAGACGACCGCAGCCACGCAGCGCAGGCCGAGGCGGGCCTCTTCATCATCCACCGCATAACCCTGGCGCCGCACGTTCTCCAGTTCCTTGAACAGCTCGCCTGGCCGCACGATCGACTTTTCCGTCAGCCGCGGCATGGCCTGACGGCGGATGATCGCGTTGACGTCGGCATCGGAATAGGTCGCCAGCACCGCTTTGCCCACGCCCGAGGCGATCATTGCGACGCGTCCGCCCACCTTGGTCAGCGAACGCATGATCTCCCTGCTTTCAATGCGGGACACGACGATGATGGACTCATCATCGACCACGGCCAGGTTGGCGGTTTCCCTGGTCTGGTCGCGCAGCTTGCGCAGATAGGGCAAGGCCTGCGCCGCAAAATTCCGCCGGCGCATGAAGGTCGAGCCGACCACGAAGCTTTGCGCGCCGATGTGCCATTTGGATTCGTCGCGGTCGAACTGCACGAATCTGCGGTTCTCGAGCGTCGTCAGCAGCCGATGAACGGTCGACGGCGACAAGCCGGTGCGGATCGCGAGATCGGTCAGCCGATAGCCTTCGTCGTCCTCTGCAAGCGTCTCCAGGATCTGCAGCGCACGATCGACAGATTGAACGCCGCCGTCTCGTGCGTCCGGGTCCGGCTGCGCGCGAAAATCGGGTTCGGTCGGCTTGCGCCGGATCGGCTCTCTTTTCATCACGACCCTGCCCCTAACCAGTTGCGATTCAGAACGGTATTGCGTCCGAAGGACGAGCGTCAGGTTTGGTATATGGCATGCCAATTACATCAGGAGTCAAGCTGCAGAGATCACCAGATAGGTCAGTATATTTGCCGTTTTCTTCAAAATCTTTCTGATTCTTTCGTTTGACAACTGGGATAATGTATACCACGATTATTTTACAACGACCTGATCAGACAAACGGGAGAACGCTGCCATGTACGTCGGGGACATCCTTCGCAACAGCCCGCTCCTCGTGACGATCGGCTCGAACGAAACCGTGAGCATTGCGGCGAACCTGATGTACGCGAGCAATGTCGGCGCAGTCGTGGTCAGGAACGTCTCGCGCAGCAAGGACGCCGCGGTGATCGGAATGTTCAGCGAGCGCGACGTTGTCGCTGTGATCGCCGAGCACGGCACCGGTGGGCTTGCCATGAAAGTCGCGCAGTTCATCTCGCGGCCGCTGGTGTCCTGCAATTCGCAGGACACGCTCGCGGATGCCGAACATCTCATGGGCTGTCACGGCATCCGCCATGTCCCCGTCATCGACAACGGCCGGCTCGTCGGCGTCGTCAGCATGCGGGACATCACCACTGCTTACGACGAGGCCACCTGCGCAGTGCAGGCGGCCTGACAGAATTTTCCAAGACAATTGCCACGCAACCCGGTTCGAGCCGCTGCGGCTCGAACTGTGTCCCCACTCTGCTCGCGAGGATTTCATGAGGATCTGCATCTACGGCGCCGGCGCCATCGGCGGTTATCTCGGTGTCGAATTCATGCGCGCTGGCGCCGATGTCAGCCTGGTCGCGCGCGGCGCGCACCTTGCCGCGATGCGACAGAACGGTCTGAAGCTCCTGATCGGCGACGAGGAGCGCGTGGTGCATCCGCGCTGTACCGACGACCCCGCCGAGCTCGGCGAGCAGGATTTCGTCATCGTTTGCCTCAAGGCGCACTCGATCACCGGCGTCATCGAACGCATGCAGCCCCTGCTCGGTCAGCGCACCCGCATCGTCACCGCCGTCAACGGCATTCCCTATTGGTATTTCTACAAGCACGGCGGACGGCACGAAGGATCGGCGCTCGAGAGCATCGACCCCGGCGGACGGCAATGGAAGGAACTCGGCCCCGAGCGCGCGATCGGCTGCGTGGTGTATCCCGCCACCGAAATCGAAGCGCCCGGCGTGATCCGCCACGTCTACGGCAACAACTTTCCGCTGGGCGAACCCTCCGGCGAGATCACCCCCGAGGTCGAGAGCCTGTCCGCCCTGTTCGCGGCAGCCGGCATGAAGGCGCCGGTTCTCGATCGCATCCGCGACGAGATCTGGCTCAAGCTGTGGGGCAATGTCTGCTTCAACCCGATCAGCGCCCTGACCCATGCGACCCTCGACGTGATCTGCAGCAACCCCGGCACGCGCGCGCTGTCGAAAGCGATCATGCTGGAAGCCCAGGCGATCGCGGAAAGCCTTGGCGTCAAGTTCCGGGTCGATGTCGAACGCCGCATCGAAGGTGCGCGCAAGGTCGGCGCGCACAAGACCTCGATGCTGCAGGATCTCGAGCGCGGACGTCCGGTCGAAATTGATCCGCTGATCACCGTCGTCCAGGAGATGGGCCGGATGACGGGGATTGCAACGCCCGCCCTCGATGCGGTGCTGGCCCTGGTCGCGCAGCGTACCAGGCTGGCGGGCCTCTACGACGGGGCGGCCGGCGTTGCCGAAACAAAATCGCTTGCGGTGGCGTGATCCTGATGAGCAACGTCACACGCTGGGTCCGCTTCCGCCACCATGCCGACATCGGCTTCGGGCAACTCACACCATCCGGCATCTCGGTGCACGTCGGCGACATGTTCGGCGACGCGCGGCCGACTGGACGAACGCTGGCACTCGACGCCGTCGAGCTGCTCGCACCGACGCAACCAAGCAAGATCATCGCGCTCTGGAACAATTTTCACGCGCTGGCCGCCAAGCTGAATTCGCCCGAGCCGGCCGAACCGTTGTACCTGCTGAAGGCGCCGACCAGCGTCACCGCGCCCGGCGCCGTGATCAGGCGTCCCGCGGGTTACGATGGCAAGACGACCTACGAGGGCGAGCTCGGCATTGTCATCGGCAAGACCTGCACCGCGGTCGCGCCCGAACAGGCCGACGCCTTCATCTTCGGGTACACCTGCACCAACGACGTCACCGCCGCAGACATTCTCAATCGCGATCCGACTTTCCCGCAATGGGCCCGGGCCAAGGGCTTCGATGGCTATGGCCCCTTCGGTCCCGTTGTTGCGTCGGGCCTCGATCCGGCAAGCCTTGTGGTGCGCACCATCCTCAACGGCGTAGAGCGCCAGAATTATCCGATTGCAGACATGATCTTCAGCGCGCAGGCGCTGGTCAGCAAGATTTCACACGACATGACGCTGTTGCCGGGCGACCTCATCTGCTGCGGGACATCGATCGGTGTCGGCGTGATGAAAGAGCCGGTCAATACGGTCACCGTCGCGATCGATGGAATCGGCGAACTGACCAACGAATTTTGCCAGTAAGCGGCCGCGGGACGAGAGCCCGACGCCGCCGGACTAGCAGCCATTAAGACCACAAACTCCTGCTTTGGGGGGGACTTATGAACTCCAGCACGAAACCGGTATCATCGCCCGGCGGCTTCCGCTGGCTTCAACTGGCGATCGGCATCGTCTGCATGGCGATGATCGCCAACCTGCAATATGGCTGGACGCTGTTCGTCGACCCGATCGACGCGCAATATCATTGGGGCCGCGCCGCCATCCAGCTTGCCTTCACGATTTTCGTGATGACGGAGACCTGGCTTGTGCCGGTGGAAGCCTGGTTTGTCGACAAATACGGCCCGCGTATCGTCATCATGTTCGGCGGGCTGATGATCGCCCTGGCCTGGGTGCTGAACGCATACGCCTCCTCGCTCGTCACGCTCTATGCGGCAGCTGTCGTCGCCGGCATCGGCGCCGGCGCCGTCTACGGCACGTGCGTCGGCAACGCGCTGAAATGGTTTCCGGACCGGCGCGGCCTGGCCGCCGGCGCAACCGCCGCCGGGTTTGGGGCAGGCGCGGCGCTGACCGTCGTGCCGATTGCCAACATGATTGCCGCGAGCGGCTACCAGAGCGCCTTCCTGACGTTCGGCATCGGGCAGGGACTGACTGTTATCCTGCTCGCCACGTTCGTCCGTCCGCCTGATATCACCGTGTCCGCCAGAAGGAAGCAGCTCAATCTGCCGCAGACCGCCGTCGATTACACGCCGGTTCAGGTGTTGCGCGCCCCGATCTTCTGGATGATGTACCTGGTGTTCGTGATGGTGGCTTCCGGCGGCCTGATGACCGCCGCCCAGATCGGGCCAATCGCCCATGACTTCAAGATCGCCGATACTCCGGTTACGTTGGCCGGCTTCCAGATGGCGGCGTTGACGTTCGCCATCTCGCTCGATCGCGTGTTCGATGGTTTCGGTCGCCCGTTCTTCGGCTGGATCTCCGACAATATCGGCCGTGAGCACACCATGTTCATTGCGTTCGCGACGGCGGCGCTGATGTTGCTGACGCTGTCGGTCTACGGCCACATTCCGGTTGTCTTCGTGTTGGCGACGGCCGTCTATTTCGGCGTTTTCGGGGAAATCTACAGCCTGTTTCCGGCAACATCGGGCGACACGTTCGGCGCCAAATACGCGACCACCAACAACGGCATGCTCTATACCGCGAAGGGCACTGCTGCGCTGCTCGTGCCGCTGGCGAGCATCATCTCCTCCCGGTTTGGCTGGCAGGCCGTGTTCATCGTCGCAGTCGCGCTCAATGCCACCGCAGCCCTCATGGCCGTGTTCGTGATCAAGCCGCTGCGCCGCGCGTTCATTCTCGGCAGTGAAAGCACGGCACGTGCCGTGGTTGCTCGTGCGACGGCAGCTCACAGCGAAAGCGATCTGCCAAAGGGACAGCTATCGTACGACAGCCTCGAGAAGGCTCCCTGACGGAGGACTTCTCCCGGCCCGGAGCTGGGCTCGATTTGAGATGGCTGCGTCGTTCGAGAGAGCCATTGACCGTTGGACCATATGGCCGGAGTGCAGCGATTGAACGCGAAATGGACTGACCTGCGAGCCCGCACTGCGCTACGACGAATCTTCGACGCCGCAATCGCCAGCGCCGATCCAAGGATCACGATCGCATCTGCGCTGCCGGCAAAGCCCAGGGGCAGATGCATCGTCATCGGCGCAGGCAAGGCTTCGGCGGCGATGGCAGCCGGCCTCGACGCGGCATGGCCTGACGTCGACCTTTCAGGCGTCGTGGTCACACGCCACGGCCATTCGGTTCCCGCGGGCCGGATCGAGGTGCTGGAGGCATCTCACCCCGTGCCGGACGATACGAGCAAAGTTGCCGCCCTTCGCATGCTGCGTGCCGTTGAAGGACTGTCGTCGGATGATCTTGTGGTCGTGCTGATGTCCGGCGGCGGCTCGGCGCTGATGACGCATCCTGCATCCCCGATGACGCTCGCCGACAAGCAGGCGGTCAACCGGGCACTGCTTGCAAGCGGCGCGACGATTGCCGAGATGAATGTCGTCCGCAAGCATTTGTCCGCGATCAAGGGCGGGCGGCTGGCGCTGGCCGCGCGTCCCGCCCGCGTCGCGACCCTGGTGATATCGGACATTCCCGGCGACGATCCGGCGGCGATCGGTTCCGGTCCCTCACTCCCGGACAGCAGCACAAGAGCCGATGCGCAGGAGATCGTTGACCGGTTTGCAATCGACTTGCCGACAGCAGCGCGAGTTGCACTCGAGCAGGCCGACGAGACACCCAAGCCGGGCGAGATCGACGCGGATGTCCGCATCCTTGCCGCGCCGTTCCAGGCGCTCGACGCTGCGGCCGATGTGGCCCGGGACGAGGGCCTCACCCCGATCCTCCTTGGAGATGCTATCGAGGGCGAGGCACGGGAACTCGGAGCCGTGATGGCCGGCATCGCCCGGTCGGTCGCGATGCATGCTCAGCCAGGCCAGGCCCCCGCGGTGCTGCTGTCGGGGGGAGAGACAACGGTCACGATCGGACGCGGGCCGGCGGGCCGCGGCGGCCGCAACACCGAATTCTTGCTGGGACTTGTCATCGCCCTGTCGGGCGCAGCCGATATCTGGGCCATCGCGGGAGACAGCGACGGCATCGATGGAACGGAAGATGCGGCTGGTGCTTTGATCGGTCCGGATACACTCTCGCGCGCCGCCGCGAAACGCCTCGACGCACGGGCTTGTCTGGCGGCCCATGACAGCTACACGTTCTTCGATGGCCTTGGAGACCTCGTGCGCACCGGGCCGACACTGACCAACGTCAACGATATCCGCGCCGTGCTGATCGGAGCCGGCAAGCCGGGAATCAAGTTAAGGATGAGGTGACCCATGCGTCGTCATCGACGGGCCAAGATCGTTGCAACCGTCGGCCCCGCAAGCAGTTCTCCCGAAATGCTCAAGGCGCTGCTGGAAGCGGGCGTCGATACGTTCCGCCTGAATTTCAGCCACGGAACCCAGAGCGATCACGCCAGGATTCACGCCGCGATCCGAAAGCTGGAACAGGAAGTCAACCGGCCCATCGGCATTCTGCTGGATCTGCAAGGCCCGAAGATCCGCGTCGGCACCTTGCGCGATGGCAAGATCACCGTCGCGGCCGGAGAGACCATCCGCTTCGTACTGTCCGGGTCGGATGGGGATCGTGGCGCGATTCCGCTCCCGCATCGCGAAATCTTTGCGGCCGTGGCTCCCGGTCACGATCTCTTGATCGACGACGGCAGGGTCCGCGTTCGCGTCACCGGGCTGGGTGACGATTTCATCGAAGCCAAGGTGATCGTCGGTGGCACGATCTCGAACCACAAGGGCGTCAATCTGCCGGGGACGGTGCTTGATCTTTCACCGCTGACGACAAAGGACCGTCTCGATCTGGAGTTCGGCCTGAAACTCGGCGTCGACTGGGTCGCCTTGTCGTTCGTGCAAAAGCCCTCCGATATCATCGAGGCGAGAAGCCTGATCGGCGACCGCGCCGGTCTGATGGCCAAGATCGAGAAGCCAGCAGCGCTTGAGCGGATCGACGATATCATCCAGCTGTGCGACGCCATCATGGTTGCGCGGGGCGACCTCGGCGTCGAGATTCCACACGAAGACGTGCCGGGCCGTCAGAAAGAACTGGTGCGGGCCTGCCGGCTTGCCGTGAAGCCCGTGATCGTCGCAACGCAAATGCTGGACTCCATGGTCGCCGCCCCCACGCCGACCCGCGCCGAGGTCTCCGACGTTGCGACCGCCATCTATGATGGCGCCGACGCGGTGATGCTGTCGGCGGAATCTGCCACCGGCCGCTATCCGCAGGAGGCGGTCGAGATGATGGACCGCATCATTCGCAGCACCGAGCAGCACAAGATGTACCGCTCCATCGTCGAGGCGACCCAGCCGGGCGAAGAGCAGACCGCGCCCCATGCTGTGGCAACGGCCGCGGCCGACCTCGCTTCCGTCGTTCACGCCAAGGCCATCGTGGCCTATACGTCGAGCGGAACGACCGCCGCGCGCGTGGCGCGCAAGCGGCCGAGCTTGCCGATCCTCGTCATCACCCCGAGCCGCGAAGTGTCCCGCCGCCTGTGCCTGCTGTGGGGCGCGCACAGCGTGCTGTCCGACGACGTTCGCAGCTATGAGGAGATGGTCGAACGCGCGACTGCATTCGCGCTTGCGGAGCAATTCGCATCAAGCCGGGATCTGCTGGTTGTCGTCGCCGGCATTCCGTTTGGACAAGCGGGTACGACAAACAATCTGCGCGTCGTTTCGCTCCCGTGACAGAACCAGGATTGCGTCATCAGCCCATCGCCAAGCTCGTGGTTTGCCGGAGCAACGCGTGGGCCATGCCAGCGAGAAAGCGCTGCCGTTCCTCCCAAGATCAGCCGGTATCTCATCCGTCAGGTAGAGGATGAGATCGCGAGCGTGGCAAGAACGGTCCTGTTGCTGATCTCGAGCTTGCGGAAGATGTGGTGGAGATGAACCTTGATGGTTCCGTCGGCCACCTTCAGACGGCGGCCAATCTCCTTGTTCGACAAGCCTTCCGACACCAAACGCATGATCTGACGTTCGCGCTCCGTCAGCACCGCAAGATACTTCTCCGGGATTGCTGTTCGCTCACGAGAGATGACTTCCTCGGACGCGGGCGACGGCAACACTCGCTGGCCGTCGGCGACCTGCCGCAACATCTGTATGAGCGTTTCAGGCTCCTCCTCGCTCAGGATGACGCCGTAAGCGCCCGCTGCCGCCAACATGGCGAGATCGGGATCCTCAACAGAGGTAGCGAGGAACACGAGCCGCACACCAGGCGTCCCGGAATTTGCGATATCGGGCGTGGCCTGCGCAAAAATGTCAGGCATCGACATGTCCAAAATAGCGATGTCGGGCGCGAGGCTCCGGATTGCCTTGAAACAGCTCGCTCCATCATTGCAGCGAGCAACAACTTTGAAATCACGCTCTGCTTCGAGCAGGCAATTCAGACCCAATAAAACGACCGGATATCTGCTAGCAATTACCACACGACTGAAATTCATTTACGTCCAATCCTCAGTCCCTCCAATTCAGCAAGGCGCCCATTTCATTAAGAAGCTACTCCAATATGAGGCTTTTCAGTAAGCTTTTGTTGTTGCGGCGCCCCGTGAATTTACTGGCCGAGCGCCCAAGCACAAGCGATTTTGCGCAACGTTTGATTGCAGCGACGGACCAAATTAACCCTAAGCGAGCGTCCAAAATGCCTATAACCAACGGTATATAGGGATATTGGGGATTAGCATTTAAAATTCCTAAATATTGAGAGACTGGGCTCGGGATTTTTCGTCCCAAATTTGTGTCCAAATCTACCAAGTCTGAAGAGTGGTTTTGTTGCGTTTTTTTAGCTGGGCGGTCCATCAAGAAGAATGAGCCGGATTCAACTGACCCGCCCCCTGTATCATTGTAGCGTCCGGGAGAGTTTCCATGAGACGGCGATATCCTTTTACTGCTGTGCTTGTTGGTGAAAATAGTCTTCGTAAAGAAGGTCTTGCCAGAATTCTAAATTCCGAGAATTTTCAAGTCCTTACTTCAATAACCGATGCCAACGATTTGCTAGGCGATGACGCGCTTCAGAAGGTGCCCGTTGCTTCGGCATTGTTTCTGATTGTTCACAATGGCGATGATTTTCGCCCGACAATCGAGCAAATCGACTCCCTCAAGCGCCGTCACGCGGACGGACGCGTGGCGGTCGTCGCAGATCAATATCGACTGAGCGATCTGGCGGCCGCATTCCGGGCCGGTGCCACCGGATATTTCATCGACGTGATGAACTGTGACGCGTTCATCAAGTCCATCGAGCTCGTCATGATGGGCGGGACGGCATTCCCGCCGGCATTCCTCACCTCCGCCCTCGATGCCGAGAAGCGCGACGTGGACGATGCTCCCGCACCCGCCGATGCCAATCATGTCGTCGCAAAGGCGGATGACAAGCTTGCCCAGCAACTTTCGCCGCGGGAAATTTCAATTCTGCAGTGCCTGATCGAAGGCGATTCCAACAAGTGCATCGCGCGCAAGATCAGCATTGCCGAAGCCACGGTGAAGGTTCACATCAAGGCGATCCTTCGGAAGATCCGGGTTCAGAACAGAACCCAGGCAGCGATCTGGGGGTTGAACCATCGGTCTGCGGCGTGGGCGAACAACAACAGGGCCACGCATCAGGCCGCTGATGGAGCTGAGCGGCCTCTCCCTCCTCAGAGAGAACTTCCCAAGATCGCGCTGGCGGGTCGGCCGGCACCACTTGGCACAATCGACCACGCAGCGAACTATTTTGACGTGTCGCTCACAAACGGCCACGTCCGCAAGGACTCAAAAATTGACGGGGCGATCCGGCTACGTAAATAGCCGAAACCCGTCCAGTTCGGCATCCCGCCGGGTAACCTTCGGCGGGATGACGGGCTTCGACTGTATGCCGCACAGATCGATGCGATGCGCGACGGCCAACACGGCGGTTCGCGCAAACGTCGGCGGTTTGCTTATCGTTCCCGCAACGATTCCTGCTGGTGTCTTGCCAACGGCGAGAGCAGATAGCTGATGATCCTGCGGGTACCCGTCTTGATCTCAACCGTCACCGCCATGCCAGGACCGAGCTTGACTTGCTTGTCCTCGACCTGCATCTGCGTGCGGTCGAGGGAGACACGCGCAGCATATTCCAGCTCCTGGCCTCTCGACTCGCTGCCACTCTGCACGCTCCCCTGCGCCCGATCATTCGACGCGCTCTGCGGTCTGTCGCGCGTGATCGCGTCCGACGATACGCTGAGGACTTCGCCGTGGAGGAGCCCGTAACGGGTGAAATTGAATGTATCGACCTTGATCTCCACCTGCTGTCCCGGATGAACAAATCCGATATCGCGATTGGAGAGCATGGCTTCGATCTCGAGATGGCTCTCGCTGGGAACCACCACGGCCAGCGCCTGCGCCTGCGCGACCACGCCTCCTACCGTGTGAACGGCAAGTTGCTGCACCACGCCATCGACCGGCGCCGTCAAATGCTGCAGCTTTGTACGCTGCTCCGCCTTCACCACCTCTTGCGCAACGCCCGCAGCCTTCTGCTCCGCTTTCGCAAGAGCATCATAGGTCGTACGCCGATATTCGGCGGCGGACCTTTCCCTCGTTTCCTTCAGCAAGGCAATGGCGGCGTCGGACTCGTGCAGCCGGCTCTGCTGCAGGATGAGATCCTGCTGAAGGCCGACCAGGTCCTGATACTCGGAGAGATAGGTAACCTTGGAGCCGAGCGCCTTGTCGAGCAGCGTTTTCCGGATTTCGACCCGCTCGGTGAGCACCGGTATCGTGGCCTGGATCTTCCCGACGTTCGCAGAAATGGTCGACCGTTCGGCGTCCTTCTGGCCTTGCTGCCGCTCGATCTCGGCAAGCTTGGCCTGCTGCTCCGCGCGCTGGCTGATCAGAAACTGACGATGCAGATCGATATCCGCGGCGCTTGCGCCGCGCGGCGGCTGGAAAGCCGCGAGCGGATCGTCCGCGAGCGCCGCGCGAAGCCGCGCAACTTCCAGTTCGGCGGCCAGGAGATCGCTGCGGTAACGTTCCTGATCGGCTCCCGTCATCGTGGGATCCAGCTCGATCAGGACATCGCCGGCCTTGACCCGCTGTCCGTCTCGCACATGGATCGCACGCACGACGCCCGACTCGAACGGCTGAATGAGCTTGGTGCGCCCACCCGGCACGATCTTGCCGGTCGCCGTTGCGACGATATCGACGTGACCGAGCGATGCCCATAGCAGCGCGACGCAAAATGCCGCGATAATGCTCGCCCCAATCGCGCGCCCGATCGGTGACGGCGGCGATTCGGTGATCTCAAGCGCCGCTGGAAGAAACGCTATCTCCTGCTCGCGTCGGCGAACCTCGGCTTTTGGAAACGGGATGATGTTCCGGCTGGCGAGCGTCATTAGATACCTGCCTGCAGCTGGTGCAGTCTCGCGTAGCGCCCATTCGAGCGGATCAACTCATCATGGTTGCCGTCCTCGACGATGCGGCCATGTTCGACCGAGATGATCCGGTTTGCGTGACGAACGGTGGAAAGCCGATGCGCGATCATGAAAACGGTCCGGCCGGCAGAAATACGCTTCATGTTCTGCTGGATCGCGCGCTCGCTTTCGTAGTCCAGCGCACTGGTCGCCTCGTCGAAAATGAGGATGCGTGGATCGGTGACCAGCGCCCGGGCAATCGCGATGCGCTGGCGCTGTCCGCCGGAGAGACTGCTGCCGCGTTCGCCCACGACGGTGTCATACCCCTCGGGCAGTTCCAGGATGAAGTCGTGGGCGCCGGCGAGCGAGGCCGCCGCGATGACACGCTCCATCGGCATGGCCGGGTCAGCGAGCGCGATGTTCTCGCGAATCGAGCGATTGAAAAGCACGTTCTCCTGCAGCACGACGCCGATCTGACGCCGAAGCCAGGCGAGATCGACCATCGCAAGATCGACGCCGTCGATAAGCACGCGCCCGCTTTCCGGCACGTAGAGACGCTGAATCAGCTTCGCGATGGTGCTTTTGCCAGAACCGGAAGACCCAACAATTCCAATAACTTGTCCGGGATCGACACTGAAGGATACGTTGTGCAGCACCTCGGGACCGTCGAGGCGATAGCGGAACGTGGCGTGCTCGAACGAGACCTGGCCACGGATCGCCGGCAGCGCAGCGCGGCCGGGACTGGAGCTCGGCTCGGGAATGGTGTTGAGGATGTCGCCAAGCCGATCGATCGACAGCCGCGCCTGATGGAAATCCTGCCATATCTGCGAAAGCCGCAGCACCGGCATGCTCACGCGTGACGCCAGCATGTTGAATGCGACGAGTTCACCGACCGTCAGCGCGCCGTCGATCACGAGCCGGGCGCCGAAATACAGGGTTGCCGCCACGACCAGCTTGTTGATCATCTGGACCGACTGGCTTGCCGTATTGTTCAAGCTCAGCACGCGAAAGCTCGCGGCCACATAGGCGGCGAGTTGCTCCTCCCAGCGACGCTGCATTTGCGGCTCGACCGCCATGGCCTTCAGCGTTTCGACGCCGGAGACGCTCTCGACCAGGAAAGCCTGGTTCTCGGAACCGCGATCGAATTTCTCGTCGAGGCGCCGGCGAAACAGCGGCGCGGCGCCCGCCGAAATGCCGATATACAACGGGAACGACGCCAATACGATGAACGTCAGCGTCGTGGAGTAGTAGAACATCACCGCGAGGAACACGACGGTGAACAGCAGATCGATCACGAGCGTGAGCGCCGAGCTGGTCAGGAACTGACGGATATTCTCCAGCTCGCGGACGCGCGCCACGGAATCGCCGACACGGCGGGTCTGGAAATATGCAATCGGCAACGCCATCAAGTGATGGAACAGCCGGGCGCCAAGCTCCACGTCGATACGATTGGTCGTGTGCGCGAACAGATAGACGCGCAGCGTCCCGAGGATGGTCTCGAAGACCGTGAGCGCGACAAGGCCTGCGACCAGCACGTCGAGCGTGCTCATGCCGCGATGCACGAGCACCTTGTCGATGACCACCTGGAAGAACAGCGGCGAGACGACCGCGAAGACCTGGAGGAAGAACGATGCGACCAGGACCTCGCTGAGCAGGCGACGATACTTGTGGATTGCGCCGAAGAACCAGCTGATATCAAAGCGCCGAGAGGTATCCGTCAACGCCGCGCGCCGCGTCATCAAGATGACGTCGCCATTCCACACGGCCTCAAGCTCGGCCTGTGTCATCATCTGAGGCTGGGGATGCGATGGACGCTGAACGAGGAGCTTGTCGTCGACGACCTTGCCGAGAACCAGGAATCCGCCGTCGCGCAACACGGCGATCCCCGGGAGCGGCGTTACAGCAAGCCGATTCCAGCTGGTTTTCTGCAACCGGGCCTTCAGCCCGAAACTCCTGGCGCAGCGGACGATGTCGGTGACGCCGAGGCGGGCCGCACCGGTCCGGTGTCGAATCTGGTCCGGGTCGGCCGCGATCCCGTGGCAACGCAGCATGACCGCCAGCGCCATCGGCCCCGAGTCGTCGCCGCTGTCAGGTTCGATTGCGCTTGTCTCAACCGCGACATCGCGGCGCGCGGACCACATTGGAAGCTCGCGGACGCGTCGCAGCAGGCTCTCGCGCAGCTGCCGCAGTCGCGGCAGGCTCTCGCCCAGCTGCCGCATCAGATTGCGCCCGCGCGCGCTCAAACCAGCGAGCAGATCAAGCGCCTGGTGCGCGACCGGACGTGAATCGGCCGAGATCAGACGGCCGTCCCAGATTTCCTCGAATTCGGCGCGCGTGACGCGCCGCGGATGCGACGACGACGGGTGCAGCACAAGCGCTTCGTTGCCGTCGACTTTGCCGAGCAGCAGAAATCCACCATCCCGCAGCGCCGCGATTCCGGGCAACCGGATATTCGCAAGCCGCGTCCAATCCGTCGTCCACGAGCAGGCCTTGAGATCAAATTCGCCGGCGCAGCGCAGCATTGCGCGGATATCGATCGCCCGGCTTCCGCAAAGATCACGGATCCTGTCGAAGTCAGTGCTCACACCATGAAGTCGCAAGAACAGAACCAGGGCCCGGAGCCCAAGGTCTGCGGCATCGGCATTTCCATTCTGGATCGCCATAATCAACTCAATCGTTATGCGGTCACGCGACCGGCTTCAACAATTCCCTTTCAAGCATTCACAAAAAGCGAGACCGCGCCAGACCCATTTGCGGAAGCGGTCGAACCCGGTTTCCACGCCGCTGATCGGCGGCGTGGAAACCTTGCCGGGTGAGCCGCCGCATCAATGCTGCGGCTTGCTCAGATACGATTGTTCGTTCCAGCCCCCTGCCTGCGCAGCGGCCGTGAGGAGCTGCCCCACACCACTGCTACCGTGATGACTTGCCAGATACTGGCTCAGCACCGCAAAGTTCAGATTCGCCGATGCGCTGATGGTGGAAGACGATGGCGGCGGGTCCGTCACCGTGATGCTCTGCGACGCAGACCTCGTGACGGAGCCGGTCGACGGGTCCCTTCCAGTCGCCGTGATGGAGAGTGTAGCAACCGGATGGTCGCTGCCCCGGTAGTTCGATTGCAGCGTCAATCCACTTTCGACCTGCGCGGCGGTCAGCGTGATGTCTCTCCCGCCCCTGTATGTCCGGCCATCGAGGTTGTCGGTGATGGTCTCGTACCTCGGCAACCCCTTGATGGTCACGGTCACAGCATCATTCGGGTCGGTGGTCGCCACCTTGACGCCCAGGTCGACGGTCCCGCCTCTTCCGTCCACCGACAGCGAGGTATCCGCGATCATGAGCACCGGCGCGACGGACGACGTCGGCGTTGACGGCGCCGTGACGCTCGGAGATATCTGGAGACCGGCGAACGTCTTCACCGCACCGGCAAGATTCGCAGCGACGCCGCTGGCGTCATGGATGGTCGCACCGCCCGCAAGGCTGACCCCGGTGACGGCAAGGGCCGACGTCGCTGTATTGGTCGACGCAACGGTCGTTCGGAAGGTGAGCGCACTGGTCCCCGAACCGCTGACATAGGTAGCCGTGCTTCCGTCATTGAGCGACAGCGTCGGTTTGCCGGCCACATTCACGGCCTCGTTGAACCCGAGCGTGAATGTCACGGTATCGCCAACATGCTCGACCCCCGTCCCCGGCGAGGCGACAACCTGCGTCACCGTCGGCGTAACCGCTGGCGTGGTCGGCTGAGACGGTAGCGTGGGGCTCGTCGGATCGATCTG